>DASTSL010000067.1:0-61076 GCA_035760705.1 Meiothermus sp.
AACCTCAGAGACCTTTGTCTCTGAGGTTTTTTTGTCATCTCAACGGCTCGTACTTGTATCGGATAAAAATCGGCTTAGCCTGTACAATCCACTGAAGAACTCATGGACTGGTTCAAGGCGGTCTATCACCTCGAGTCCACCCCCGCCGACATCGAGGCCAGGGCCCGGGCGCTCGCCATCGAGCAGAGTATCGAGATGCCCCCTTCGGCGGTACGGCAGCCGGAAATCCTGCGTGATATCCTGGCCAAAGTTGAGGATATCGAACCCGCCGAGCCCGGTTATTTCCGGGTCGTGCTTCAGATGGCTGTAGCCACCACCGCCTTCGATGCCATTGGCCTTCTCAACACGCTGTTTGGCAACTGCTCGCTGCAGGAAGACGTGGAGCTAGTGGATATACAACTTCCGCCGAATCTGCTCGAGGCCTTTCCCGGCCCCAGGTACGGGATTCCGGGTTTGCGGCACCTACTCAACACCCACGACCGGCCCCTCACCTGCACCGCGCTCAAACCCCAGGGCCTGAGCCCTGAGCAACTATCCGACCTCGCCTACACTTTTGCCCGGGGTGGGCTGGATATCGTCAAGGACGACCACGGGATCACCAACCAGGCCTACTCACCCTTTCACCGGCGGGTTCCGGCAATCCAAAAGGCGATCCGGCGGGCCAACCTCGAGACCGGCGGCCACACCCTTTACGCGCCGATGCTGGCTGGAAGTCCCCGGGTACTCGAGGAGAACCTCCGCGTGGCTCGAGACGAGGGGATCAAGGCCGTGCTCGTGGCGCCGATGCTGATCGGCTTGCCGGTGTTCGAAGAACTCGTGCGGGGTTTGGAAATGGCGGTGCTGGCACACCCGGCCTTCGCGGGGAACCGGATCGCGCCGCCCCTATTCTTCGGGAAGCTGTTCCGACTCTTCGGTGCGGATGCGGTGATCTATCCCAACCACGGCGGGCGCTTCTCTTACAGCACGGATACTTGTATGTCCCTTGCTCAGGCGGCCCGCGCCCCGTGGGGCCACGTTTTGCCTGCCTTGCCCGTTCCTGCGGGGGGTATGACGGTCGAGCGGGTTGATGAGATGGTGGGGTTTTATGGGCCGGATACGATGTTTTTGATCGGGGGGAATTTGCTCACTGCGGGGGAGCGGGTGCTCGAGCGGACTCGAGCATTCGTGCAGCGGGTGACGACAAGCTCAGGTTGATTCTGATTGAGCCCTGCTATCTGCTTCACGGTTAGGGGACGTTGCGATGTTCGTACCCGGATGCGTACTTGCTTACGGGAGTATGGGGCTGGGAGGGGGTTTTGGGGCTTGTGGGGGATATAAGCGAGGTTTCGGTCCTCGAGGACCTCGGCGTAAACTGAAGCGATGGCAACGTTAAAGGCCAAAGCCAAACGAGCGCACCGGGGGTATCGCTGGGAAGACGTGGAGGTGCTCGAGTACAAATCCGAGGGCTCGGCCCCCTTCCAGGGCGTGACCCGTCAGGTGTTGTTTGAAGACCCTGCTTTGCTGGCGCAGTGGCGCTACTTCGAGGTAGCCCCGGGGGGGCACACCACCCTCGAGCGCCACCGGCACGTCCATGCGGTGATGGTGTTGCGTGGGCGAGGAAGATGTCTGGTAGGGGATGAAGTCCACGATCTCGAACCGCACGACCTGGTGAGCGTACCGCCCCTGACCTGGCACCAGTTCCGGGCCGATGAGGACGAACTGTTGGGCTTCTTGTGCCTGGTCAACGCCGAGCGCGACCGGCCCCAGCTTCCTACCGCGGAGGAACTCGAGGCCCTGCGGCGAAACCCCACCGTCGCGGCTTTTATCCGCACTTAACCCTTATCAGAAAGCGTGTTTTAGACCCCGGGAATCTCGAGGTTAGGGATGTAATTAAACGCGATACGTGGGTCGCTTTTGGGTTTTTCCATATCCATCCCGGCGAAGTACAGCGAATACGCCCCGAACTTGTGGTTGGCCTGGTCTATGGCCTGGGCTAGCCTGATGAGCTTTTGATCCTCTTCGAAGAGCGGCCAAGAGACGTGGGTGTCGGGCTCGAGGTTACCCAGGATTACGCCCACTTTGAGGGGAACACCTTGGGGTTTGCGCTTCCATAACCTGTCCGTGGCCCGGATCAGGGTCAGGGTGTCTTGGCACAGCGGGAGCCGATACTCCTCGTGCCAGAGGGAGCGGCCCGGATAGGCCACAAACACGCTGATCGAGCCGGTCCAGTAGTTCTCGTGGCGCAACCGAGCCCCGGCTTTGTGAACCAGGCGCATCAGGACGGCCTTGGCCCGCTCGTCGCTACGCTCTTGGGGCGGGAGGATGTGCGAGTGGCTGATCGAGCGGCGCTGGGTGGGCGCTTCGGGCAAATCTTCCCCGCGCAGACGCCGCCACCAGGAGGTGCCGACCCGTGGGCTTCCCCAGATTCGGGAGAGATGCTCGGGGCTGAGTTCGTAGAGTTCCTCCACGGTGGTGATGCCGAAGCTGTGAAAGCGGGCCTCCATCCGGGGGCCGATGCCGGGGAAGTCGCGCAGCCTCAACCCCAAAAGGGCCTGGGGGAGGTCTTGGGGCTCGAGCAGCGTGAGCCCGTCGGGTTTCTTCATGTCCGAGGCTACCTTGGCCAAGAGCTTATTCGGCCCCAGCCCCACCGAGCAGCGCAGATAGGACCCGACCCGGGTTTTGATGGCTTGCTTTACGGCCTGGGCCAGCTGCATCGCCTGGTGAGGCTTCCTTTCCGCGCCGATCAGCTTGCAGACCACCTCGTCGATCGAGAGCACCGCCTGAACGGGGAGGACCGTGTCAATCGCTTTCAAGATCTCCTGGTGAATTTGGATGTAGAGCCGGGGCCGGGCTTCTACGATCTCGATCTCGGGGCAGAGCAAGCGGGCATCCGAGACTTGGGTGCCGGTCTTGACCCCATAGTGCTTGGCCTCGTAGCTGGCGGCGATGCAGCAGGTGGACTCGGCCATCACCGGGACTACCCCCACCGGTTTACCGCGCAGTTCGGGGCGCATCTGCTGTTCGACCGAGGCGAAATAGGCGTTCATATCCGCGAAAAGGTAATTGACCGACATCCGCACCTCCCAGGCACGAACCCTTCGCGCCAAGCGACCCGAACCGGGCTTTGAGTCAGATCTACTGCTTTACGAAAATAACATAATTCAAATTGACTAGTTTTGCAAGGGATCATCCGTCGGGTAGGCTCGAGGCGACCGTTAGGAGTTGCTCGGGCCCCCTGGATGAAGGAATAGACTAGGACTCATGCGTCCGGCTTGGCTCGAGGTCAATTTGGATTCGCTCGCCCATAACTTCGCCTTGCTCCGCTCCAAAGCCCCCGCGTCCCAGTTGGTAGGGATTGTGAAGGCCAACGCCTACGGGCACGGGGCGGTTCCGGTCGGGCGGGAGTTGTTGCGGTTGGGGGCCTGGGGGCTCGCGGTGGCGACGGCGAGCGAGGGCCGCGAACTCCGCCGGGGAGGGATCCAGGGCCGGGTTTTGCTGATGGGTAGCCTGCACCCCGACCAGGCTCGAGAGGTGCTGGAAGCCGACCTGATCGCCAGCCTCTCTACCCTCGAGGGGGCGCAGGCGCTCGACGCGGCGGCCCGCGCTTCAGGGAAAATCGCCGAAGTTCACCTCGAGTTCGACACCGGTATGGGCCGGGTGGGGTTTCAGTGGGACGAGGCAGCGCGGGTGAAGGAGGCGCTCGAGCAGTTTCCTAACCTCAAAGTGACCGGGCTTTACTCGCACTTTGCTGACGCGGAAGAGAACCTCGAGTTCACCCGGATGCAGCTCGCCAACTTCCGGCAGGTCCGGGAGGTGTGGGGGCCGGGATATTTTTGCCACCTCTCGAACTCGGCGGGGGTTTTCAACTACCCCGAGGCGTCTTTTCGCCGCGAAAGCCGGGTGGCGTCTTTTCGCGGCGATAGCCGGGTGGCCGCTTTCGACGCCATTCGCCCGGGAATCGCGCTGTATGGGCTCCTACCGGATCTGGGCCTCAAACCGATTGCCCGCCTGCTGGCCAAGCCCACCCTGGTCAAGCAACTCCCGCCCGGAAGGAAGATCGGTTACGGCGGGCTCTACACCACCCAGGGTCACGAATGGATCGCCACCTTGCCGGTGGGTTATGCCGACGGGATGCCGAGACTCCTCTATAACCGGGCGACCGTGCGGCTCCCTCGACTTTCCCAAGGGGGATTGGTTTGTCCGGTGGTGGGGCGCATCTCGATGGATCAGATCACCGTGCGGATCCCTGGGCCGGTGGACCTGGACACCGTCTTCGAGGTGGTCACGGCGGACTTTGACCCCGGCTCGAGCCTGTGGGGCTGGGCCGAGATGACCGGCACGGTGAGCTATGAACCGGCGGTGCGGCTTGCGGTGCGGCTGCCCCGGGTTTACGTGCGGGGAGGAGTGGAAGTGGCTAGGATTGAGCCATGAAAGCAATCAAGCTGTTTCAGGGCTATTTGTGGTTTCCCCAGGAACTCCAGTTCGAGCCCAGGGAAGCCCTCCCCGCCGAACTCGCCCGAGGTCTACCGGATGGCCCGGCGCACCTCTTGCTCGATGAGATTCGCCCGCCCTTCGCCTTCTTCGAGAACGGCACCCCCACCGAAGGGCAACGCTTTTTTCAGGTCACCGTGCTGGTGCGCACCGCGAAAGAACCGCTCGAGCTCAAGCCCCTCACCACCCCGGTCAGCGAAGAACTCGACCCTTACCTTCAGGCCACGCCGGAGGGAGTGGGGTGGTTGCTGCTCGAGGATTTGCGTCAGGTGTAAGCCATACCCCCGAAGAAAGTCTTTTGCGTAAGACATGTTCAAAACCGGATATCGATGTCGAAATCATCCTCTTTGGCGGCGGGCTTTTTCGCGCCGCGAGGGGTTGGTTGAGGCTTGCGGGAGCCGCCCCCAGCCCCGGCTTTGCCCGCTCTGGGCCGCCGGCGACGCGGAAAGACGAAGGCCAGCACGATGGCGAGGAACCCCGCCACCGCCACCCCGATGGCCCAGGGCAAGGGGCTGCTGACGGCCCGAACCGGGGCCAGCACCCCGCTCTGGTAGGCCTGGGCCTGGTGATCGGAAAGGACATCCACCGCGGTGGGAGCCCCGCCGGGGGCATCTAGGACCCAGGTTCCCCCGCCGGGGCGCACCGGGCGGAAGCCGCTGGAGGTAAACGGGTCGTAGAGGCCCACCGTGACATAGTAGCCGTAGTCGCCGGGGGGGAGGTCGGGGAAGACCTCCAGCCAGTCCCCCTCCTTGCGGGCCTGAACCTCCCGGCGGCTGCCGTCGGGGCGGAGGGACTCGGCCTTCCAGCCGTTGACCAGATAGGCTTCGTTCCAGCCTTGTCCGGCGGGCGTTTTGAAGCCCGCGCCGGGGAGTTCCTGACCGTCTTTGGGCTCGTTGGCCGCGGGCTCGCTTTCTACATAGATACCCACGATGGCCAGCGAGAAGCCCAGCGGGGCGGCCTGGGGGTTGGGGTAGCGGGCTAATCGCACCCTGAGCACCAGTTGCCCGTCCCGCTCGAGGGCCTGGAAGCCGGTCAGGTCGGCAAAGCCGCTTTCCGCGTAGATGGAGGCCTCGGGGTAGACGTAGCCCAGGCCGTGGTCGTCGCCGAGGGGGTCGGTGAAGAGGAGAGGGATCATAAAAGATGGCTAGTGGCTCGCAGCAGGTGAACAAGATGCCTGTCGCATATCGCTAAGAGCTTTTGCGATACGCGATTCGCTATCTCCACAGTCCAAGGGCCTTTCTTAGCACAGCGCGATGAGCGCCCGCACCAGTTTGCCGGGATCGTGCTGGGCGTAGGGGCCTTTCTCCAGAAAATCTCCCTGGATGACCCGCACGCCGGTGGCCTCGAGCGCTTCCAGGTCCAGCGCTACCGGCTCCTGGTTCTCTGCTCCATAACGCGCCAGCAGTTCGGGATCAATGGGGGCGGTGTGGACCAGCACGATATCCGGGCGGCGGCCCAGGTGGGCGGCTACGGCCTGGTAGTGTTCGTACACCGAGAGGTGATCGGTCTCGCCGACTTCGGTCATCACGTTGGCGATATAGCAGACCTTGGCCGAGGACTGCCGGATGGCCTGGGCGATCTCCGAGGGCAAGAAGCTGGGGATCACGCTGGTGTACAGGCTCCCCGGCCCCAGCACGATCAGGTCGGCGCGGCGCAGGGCCTCCAGGGCTTCGGGCATGGCCGGGACCTCGGCGGGCTCCAGGCCCACCTGGAGGATGCGGCCCTGGCCGTGGCGCAGGCTGGACTCGCCCTCCTCGCGGCTCCCGTCCTCGCGGATCGCCCACAGCTTGGCGGGTTGGCTGGTGGCTGGCCAGACCGCTCCGCGCAGCCGCAAGATGCCGTTGGCTTCGCGGATGGCGGTGGCGAAGTCGTCCTCGAGTTCGTACAGGCTCACCAGCATGAGGTTGCCGAAGGTGTGGCCCTTGAGTTCGCCGCCCCGGGCGAAGCGGTACTGCATCAAATTCGGGAGACCCTCGGCATCGGAAAGCGCGGCCAGGCAGTCCACCAGGTCGCCCACCGCGGGGATCCCGAAGGAGGTGCGGAGCCGCCCGGTGCTGCCCCCGTCGTCGGTGGCGGCCACGATGGCGGTGATGTTGGCGGTTTCTTGCTTGAGGCCACTCAAGACCCGCGACAAGCCGGTTCCCCCACCCAAGGCCACGATGCGCGGACCGTTTTCCAACCGACGCCGGATATAGACCTGCTCGGGCACGGTATCGGGGTCGGCCAGGGCGGAGAGCACGCTACGGTTCATCCAGCGGATACCCAGGAAGACCAGCAGGATACCCACCGCCATCCAAAAGAGCCCCGAGAGCCACTGCGGCAGGTTCAGCAGCACGGCCCAGCGGGCGAGCTGGAAGAACCCGCTCACCAGCGGGCCGTCCCAGGTGAGCTGCACCACCCCCAACAAGAGCAGCAGGCCACCGATCAGGGCGATCAGGGCGTAGCGCTTGACCCGCATTCCCGGCAGCAGCCACCGCCGCGAGAGCAGGCGCCAGCGCTTGGGACGGCTCGAGGTGCTTCTTTCGGCGTTAGCCGTGGTGTAGGCGCCCATTTAGAGACCCCCGGTGGAGGCGGAATGCTCGATAGACGCCAAACGCAGCCCGCAGAAGACCCAAGGCAGAGAGCCGGGAGCGGTAAGCGATAGGCGATAGGCCGAACCAAGGACTGGCAGCCTGAAGGAGCGGGAAGAAAAGTCGGGCGACATAAGTCTCAGCCTCACTCCTTGGCGATGTCACGGTGTTCGACTTCGACCCGCAGGCGGCCCTCGAGCTCGCGGGCCAGCCGCTCCACCACCGCCACGCTGCGGTGCTTGCCCCCGGTGCAGCCGACCGCCACCGTGTAGGCCCCCCGGCCCTCGGCTTTGGCCCCCTCGGCGGCCAGCCCGGCGGTGCTGCGCAAGGCCCCGTAGAAGGGCTCGCACTCAGCTCTGCCGAAGACGTAGGCGGCTACTTCGGGGTCGGCGCCGGTACGCGGTTTGAGTTCGGGGACGTAGTGCGGGTTGGGCAGGCTGCGCACGTCGAGCATTAAGTCGGCGTCCTGGGGCGGGCCCCACTTGTAGCCGAAGGAGATGAGCCGCAGCACGAAGCCTTCCTCCTCGCCCAAAGCCTCCTCGAGCACGTCCTTGAGTTCGCGGGCGCTTTTATCGCTGGTGTCGATCACCAAATCGGCCCGGGCCCGGAAGGGGGCCAGGGTCTGCCGCTCGGCGTCGATCTCGGCGAGCAGGTTGCCCACCCCCAGCGGGTGCAGGCGGCGCGAGAGGTTGTAGCGCTTGAGCAGGATCTCCGGGCGGGCCTCGAGGTAGATGAGGAAGGGGTTGAGCTTGTGCAAGACCTCCTCTACGCCCTCCAGGAGCTTTCCGGTGCGGATATCCACCACCACCGCGGCCCGCTCGACGCCGGCTTTTTCCAGGTGCTCTAAGAGGCTGATCCAGAGTGCGGGGGGCAGGTTATCCACCGAGAAATAGCCCAAATCCTCGAGCGCGAACCGGGCGGTGGTCTTGCCCGCCCCGCTCTGCCCGCTGATGACCACGAAACGCATCATCTGAGTATAAGTCGAGGGTCTAGGGTCGAGCGTAAAGAGCTATCGTAGGCGATACGTCTTACGCGGGGAGAGGCTCGTGGTGTGGCCTGTAGCCAGTGGACGAAAGCCTTAGCTCTCGACGCCCCTAGGGCTTCGTCACCTTCAGCAGTTCCACGTCGAAGATCAGGGGTGAGTTGGCCGGGATGTCCGGGCTGGGGCTGGCCGCGCCATAGGCCAGGTTGGCCGGGATGAAGAGCCGCCGCTTGCCGCCCACCTTCATGCCCACGATGCCCGAGTCCCAGCCGGGGATGACCTGCCCCGCCCCGAGCCGGAAGCTAAAGGGCCGCCCCGCCCTGCAAGAGGAGTCGAACTCTTTCCCGTCGGCCAAGCGACCGATGTAGCTGACCTCCACGGTGTCCCCGGTGATGGCCTCGGTGCCGCTGCCGACCTGGGTATCCTCGAGCTTGAGCGCGGTGATGCTAGCGGGGTCCAGTTTGGCGGCTTGGGGGCGGTTGGTGCAGAGGGTAGAGGGGGTCGCGGCGGTGCTGTTAGCGCTCGACTGCGGGCGAGTGAGCAGGAAGACAGCCCCCGCTCCCAGCACCACCAAGACCACCGCGATGACGATCAGGGTAGTTCGGTTCATACCGCAGAGCATTCTATTGGAGCGAGATGAGAGGCGTCAGCGTTTATAAGCGAAGAGGATTTACGCGGACACGGCCTACCCTGTGGCCTCATCCGCTGAGCCAGGTAGCTCCATGTAAAAACACGATCCCTTGCCCGGCTCGGAGTTCACGCCGATGCTTCCTCCGTGAGCCTCGACGATAGCCTTGGAGATGTAGAGTCCCAGCCCGGTTCCCCGTACCCCCCGCTCGAGGGCGGTGCGGGTGCGGCCGTAACGCTGGAAGAGACGCCCTGTCTCCTCCGAGGGGATGCCAGGGCCGGTGTCCTCGACTTCGATGCGCAGCCGATCTCCCCTTGCGTAGGCTCGCAGAGTAACCCTGCCATTTTTGGGGGTAAACTTGAAAGCATTGGAGAGCAGGTTGCCCACCACCTGGCCGATGCGGTCGGGGTCGGCGAGTAGAGAAGGTAGCGGCTCTAGATGTAGCTCAAAGGTAATGCCCGATAATTGGGCTACCCCACGGAAAGCGGCAGCCACGTCGCGCAAGGTAGGGGTAAGACCCACCCGGCGGCGATTGACCTCGAATCGACCAGACTCGAGGCGATTGGAGTCGAGTAGGTTGTCGACCATATTCTTTAGCCGCAACCCACTTTCGCGGATTAGGCGGGCGAACTCCCGAGCCTCCTCTGGATTTCTAGTGGAGGCTCGAGCTTCAAAGACTGGCACCGGGACATTGCAGGTTACCGCGACAGCAGCAAGCTCATGAATTACCCCTCTATGGTTAGTGCTGGTGCCAGTCGCTGAGTGACCAGCTTTATCCTGTTTTCTAATCGCGTTTTGTGCGAACCGATCTGGACAATTTATGAACCGGAGAGGGAAGAAATAAAGAGGTAAAATCTAGCTGTGCTTCGCATCCTCCTGGCGACCAAGGATCCCAGCGATGACCGAGCTGTCCAGCTTGGGCTCGCGGGCTTGGAGATCGAGTGGAGCGTTGCCAAAGACCCACCGGCGCTTAAGGAGTCCCTGAGTAAAAGCACCTACGACGTGATGATCCTAGGCCTCGGGCCCAGTCCGGAGGACGGGCTTGAAGAGCTGCGCGTCATGAGGGCCTACGCCCCGGACACTCCGCTCGTCATGCTGGTGCCCCCCGGCTCGAGCCCTTGGCGATGGCGGTCGCCAAACCGGACCTGGACGAGCTCGTGATCAAGAGAAAAGGGAAGCTTCCCGGTCTGCGGGCCGCGGTGGAGAAAGCCCTCGAGCCCAAACAACGGCGGGATCTCTTCGAGTCTGTGCCGATAGGACTGTACCGCTCGACCCCGAACGGGCGCATCCTCGAGGCCAACCCCGCCCTCTGCGCCCTGCTGGGCTACAGCCGAGAGGAGCTTTTGAGCCTGGACGCACGGGCGCTGTACCTGGAAGCGGAGGAGCGCGAAGCACTGGTAAGACAACTCGATGCCTCCACTTTGTCCAGGGTCAAGCATTTGCGCCTGCGGCGCAAGGACGGGGAGGTCATCTGGGTGGAGGGGCACGCCCAGGTGGTGCGGGATGACAAGGGCCAGGTGCTCTACCTCGAGGGCAGCCTAGTGGACATCAGCGAGCGCACTCGGCTGGAGGAGCGCTTCCGGGCCCTGGTGGAGAACACCTCCGACCTCATCTACCTGATGGACGAAGCCGGCGCCATGCTCTACGCCAGCCCCAACGTGCGGCAGGTGCTGGGCTACGACCCCGAGGGCTATTTGCACCAGCGGCTGAGCGTGCTCGACTTCGTCCACCCCGAAGACCGCCCCTACGCCGAGGCCGCGCTGGAGGACCTCGTGCGCCAATCCGGCGAGACCCGGGAGTACCGCGCGCGCATTTTGGACGCTTCCGGAGAGGTGCGCCACGCGCGCATCTGGGGCCGCAACCTGCTGCACGATCCGGCGGTGCGGGGCATCGTGCTCAACGTGCGCGACGTGACCGAGGAGAACTGGCTCCGGCGCTCGCTCGAGCAGGAGAAGAACCGATTTCAGGCGCTGGTGGAGGCCCTGCCGGGGGTGGTGTTCCAGGTGGCGCTCCTGCCGGGGCAGCCCAGCCGCCCGGTCTACGTCAGCCCCCAGGCCCAGACCGTGCTGGGGCACTCCCCCCAGGCCCTGCTCGAGAATCCCGCCCTGTGGTGGGGCAACGTCCACCCCGAGGACCTGGCCAGTCTGCCCAAAGACGCCTGCGCCCCCGGCGAGGTGGGGGTGCTGCGCTACCGCTACCGCCACGGCCAAAGTGGGGCGTGGGTCTGGCTCCAGGAGCACATGGTGGCCGACCCGGAGGGCCAGCTCCTCACCGGCTACGCCTACGACGCCACCGCCGAGCTCGAGGCCCAGCGGGCCCTGGCCGAGCAGGAGGCCCTCTTCCGCACCCTTTCCGAGACCGCCCCTGCCATGATCTTGTTGTGGCAGCACGAGGGGCTGGTCTTCGCCAACCGCGAGGCCGAGCGAGTCACGGGCTACTCGCTGGAGGAGCTCAAAAGCCGCCCTATCTGGGAGTTCGTGCACCCCCTCGACCGGGAGATGGTCCGGGCGCGCGGCCAGGCCCGGCTGCGGGGTGAGGCCGTGGAGAGCCGCTACCGCTTTCGCATCCAGACCAAAGGCGGCGAGACCCGCTGGCTGGACTACTCGGCGGCCCGTGTGGACTTCGGGGGCCGCCCGGCGGTTCTGGGGGTGGGCTTCGACGTCACCGAGGCTCAGGAGCACCAGCTCGACCTCGAGGCCATGGCCCGGCTCGCCGAAGCCCTGCGCCGCTCCGGCGAGCTCAAGGCGATGCTCGAGGCCGCCCTGGACGAGACCCTGGCCCTCCTCGACACCCCCGTGGGCAGCGTGTTGCTCTACGACCCCGAGAGCCACTCCCTGGAGGAGGTGGCCAGCCGGGGCTGGCTGGTCCCCATCCCCACCCTGCCCGTCGCCCGGGAGGAGAGCCTCACCGGCTGGGTCCTGCTGCACGGGGTGCCCTACCTCAGCCGCGAGTTCGCCACCGACCCCAAGCTGCGCCCGGCCATCCGCCATCTGGTGCCCCCAGGCTGGGGCGGCGTGGTGCTGCCCCTGCAGGCGGGAAGCCGGCGCGTCGGGGCCCTCACGCTGGCCGTGGCCCACCCCCGCGCACTCAGCGCGCGCGAGCTGAAACGCCTGGAGTTCATCGGCGAGGTCATCGGCAACGCGGTGCGCCGAGCCTCGCTACGGCGCAAGCTCGAGGCGCGCGTGGGCCAGCTCGAGGCCCTGCGCGCCATCGACCAGGCCATCAGCGCCAGCCTGGACCTGCGCCTGGCCCTGGAGGTCCTCAGCAGCTCATGCGCCTGCCCCTGGACGCGGTCTCGCTGCTGCTGTACCGCAAGGAAAGCCACATGCTCGAGCCGATCAAAACCCGCGGCTTCCGCTCCCCTCCCGCGGAGGTGCGCCGCCTTAGCGTCCCACTGGGCCAGGGGCACGCGGGCCGCGCCGCTTTGGAGCGGCGATTGGTGGCGGCGGATGACCTCACCCGCGACCCCGGCTTCGCCCCCGAGTTTACCCTGCGCGAGGGCTTCGTGGCCATGCGGGCTTTGCCCCTGCTGGCCAAGGGGGAGCTTTTGGGGGTGCTGGTGGCCTTCACCCGCCGCCCCTGGGACCTCTCGAGCGAGGAGGAGGAGTTTTTGGGAACGCTGGCCACCCAGGGGGCCATCGCCATCGAGAACAGCCGCCTCTTCGAGGATTTGCAGCGGGCCAAGCTTGAGCTGGAGCTGGCCTACGACCTCACCCTTTTGGGCTGGGCCCAGGCGGTGGAGTTGCGCGACCAGGAGACCGCCGGGCACACCCAGCGCGTCACCGAGCTGACGCTGAAGCTCGCCCGGAAGCTGGGGTTGCCGGAGGAGGACCTCGAGCACCTGCGCCGCGGGGCCATCCTGCATGACGTGGGCAAGCTGGGCGTGCCCGACGCCGTGCTGCTCAAGCCCGGCAAGCTCAGCGAGGAGGAATGGGCGCTCATGCGCAAGCACCCCACCCTTGCCCACCAGTGGCTCTCCGGCATCCCCTTCCTGCGCAAGGCCCTGGCCATCCCCTACGCCCACCACGAGCGCTGGGACGGCTCGGGCTACCCGCGGGGGCTAAAGGGCGAGGCCATCCCCCTGGAAGCGCGCATCTTCGCGGTGATCGACGTCTACGACGCCCTCACCTCCGACCGTCCCTACCGCCCGGCCTGGTCGAGGGAAAAGGCCCTGGAGTACATCCGCGAGCAGAGCGCTAAGCAATTTGACCCGCAGGTGGTGGAGGCCTTCCTCGAGCTCTTTGAGGCCAAGGCGTAACCTACTAGTCTACCCATCGGTATGGTTCCAAATACGCTTAGGTTGGCAGGTTGGATTCAGAGGGTGAGGGGTCATTTGGGAGAGGGGATTGATCCCCGTATCTCAGACAGGCTGCTGGAGCGCGAGTTGCCCGCAGGCCGCGCCCACGTCGCGCCCCCGGCTCCAGCGCACCGAGACCGGGACCCCCATCTTCTCGAGGATCGCGGCGAACTCGAGGATCTTCTCCTTGCCCGTGCCCTGGTGCAAAGCCCCCTCCCAAGGGTTCCAGGGGATCAGGTTCAGGTGCGCCGAGAGCCCCTCGAGGTGCTGGGCGAGGGCCCTGGCCTGCCAGGGATGGTCGTTCAGGCCCTTGAGCATGGTGTACTCGAGCGTCACCCGCCGTTTGGTCTTGGCGTAGTAGTGCCGTACCGCCTCCATGATCTCGGCGATGGAGTAGCGGTGGGCGGTGGGGATGATCTTCTGCCGGGTTTCGTCGTCGGGGGCGTGGAGCGAGAGGGCCAGCCGCACCCCCAGGTCTTCCTCGGCCATGCGGTAGATGCCGCGCGGGATGCCCACCGTGGAGAGCGTGACCCGGCGGGGGCTCATGGCCAGACCTTGCTCGTCCAGCATCCGGCGGATCGCTTCGAACACGTGGTTCAGGTTGAGCAACGGCTCACCCATGCCCATCAGCACCACGTTGCGGATCTCCCGCGGTGAGTGGCCCTGGTGGTGGGCGGCGAAGAGGATCTGGTCGAGTATCTCCGCCGCGGTGAGGTTGCGGCCAAAGCCCATCTTCCCGGTAGCGCAAAAAGTGCAGCCCGCCGGGCAGCCCACCATGCTCGAGATGCAGATGGTCTTGCGGCCCGCGTAGGGCATGTAGACGGCCTCGGTCTTCTGGCCGTCCCAAAGGGTGTAGAGGTACTTCACCGAGCCGTCTTGGCTTACGAAGGGGGTCACCTGGGTGAACTCCGAGACCCGGTACTTCTCGGCCAGTTCCTGCCTCAAGCCCCTGGGGAGGTCGGTCATCTCGGCCCAGTCCCGCACCCCCCGGGTGTACAGCCAACCCGCGATCTGTCTCCTGCGGTAGCCCTCGCCGGGCAGGGCTTGGGGAGCGAGGCCCAGGATGGGGGAACGGGGATCGGCGACCGGCAGCAAATCCATAACGCCTCAGTATAGGCGGAGCGGGATGCGGCTCGAGCTACTCGGTTCACCTTTCCCGCTCGAGGTCGTTTGGCCTTGGCGGATTTTGGGTTTTGGAGGTAAGACGAACGGGTCGAAAGGAGCGCTTATGCGCAAACGTCTAGAGATCATCCGTGGGTGGCCTGCTATTGACGTCTGTGTTGGGCTTTGCGGTCAACCCGCCGGGGAATGCCAATCAGCGGGGCCAAGCTCTACACCGCCAACCGCCAGAGTTGCCATGGGGTGAAGGCGGTAGGGATGCCCAAGCTGGGGCCGGTGCTCAAGGGGGAGGTGGCGGGCTGGAGCTTCAACCTCTTCGAACGCGCGGTGCTGACCGGGGTGGACGACATGGGCAAGACCGGCTTTGCCCGGGACAACGGCAAAGCCCCGACCGACACCCAGCTAAGGGATCTCCAGGCTTATCTAAAAACCCTGAAATAATCCCCCTAGCGCCCCACCCCCCACACCAGCAGTGCGCCTAGGTCCTCGGCGGGGACCGGGCGGCCCAGCACGTGTCCTTGCCCCAGGTCGAAGCCCAGTTCACGCATGGCGTTGACCTGCTCTTGGGTCTCGAGCCCCTTCGCCACCGCCTGGGCTCCGAGGGCGTGGGCCAGTTCGACCAGCGCCTTAGCCAGGCGGGCGTTTTCCAGCGTGCACAGGATGGGGCTCAGCTTGAGCCAGTCGGGCGAGAAGCGCTTGAGTTCGCTAAAGGGCAGGGGGTTGGCCCCGAAATCGTCCAGGGCGATCCTGACCCCGATCCCTTTGAGTTCGTGCAGGGTCTGGCTGAGGCTCACCAGGTCATACAGCAGCACTTCCTCGCGGATCTCCAGCACCACCCCGCCGGGGGCCAGGTTGCGCTCGGCCACCAGGGAGGTCAGGGTCTTGGGGAATTCGGGGTTCAGCATCGAGTCGGTGGAGAGGTTGAGGGTGAACTGGACGCTGGGATCTACCGACTGGAAGACCGTGGCCTGCTCGAGCATCTTTTGGATGGCCCAGCGGTCGCCCGCCTCCATCAGCCCGGCCTGCTCGGCGATGGGCAAGAACTCGCTGGCGGTGCGGTGGATCTTGGTCCCCTTGCGCCAGCGCGCCAGGGCCTCGACCGCTGCGAGTTGGGAGGTGGCCAGCCGGTAGAGCGGCTGGAAGTGCAGCTCGAGTTCGCCCCGGGCCAGGGCGTTCTCCAGGTCCACTGCCTCCGGGACTGCCAGCCGAATGCCGCCCCCCGCCGCCTGGGCCTGCTGGCAGGCTTGGGTCGCCCGGTTCCAGAGTTCATCGGGGTCGCTGGCGTCCTGGGGAAAGAGGGCCAGGCCCAGCGCGAGGCCGACCTGCCGGCCCAGGGCCGCGCGCAACCGCTGGGAGAGCCGGCTGGCCAGTTGGGCTCCGCCCCCCAGCCGTCGCACCTCGCCCAAAAACACGAACTGCCCGTTCTCCAGGTCGGCGACCAGGTCGCTCTGGCGAATCCCCGAGATCAGCTCGCGGGTGATTTTACTGATGCCCTGGCTGGGGGGGGTCTCCAGCGCGATCCGCACCAGGGCCAGCGAGCGGTTCCCCCGCTTGGCCTGGATCAAGAGCGGCCCCAACCGGGCGCGGAACTCCTCCCCGCTGGCCATCAGGCGAGGGCGCTGCTTTTCCTCGAGCACCTTGATCCGGTCGGTGGTGGTGCGGAAGCGCTCGGCCTCCAAAAGCCGCCCCAGCAAATGGCCCAAGAGGGCCGCGAAGGCCTGCTCCTCGCTGGTCCAGGAGTGAGGTTGGGTGTTCTCAAACCACAGCACCCCACCCAGCCCCTCCTCGGTGTGGACGGCGACCTGCATCAATGCCCGCACCCCGCGGGAGGTGAGCCAGGGGCGAAGTTCGGCCACCCGGGCATCCTTGCCGGTATCTTCCACCGCCAGCACCAGGCTGCGCTCGAGCACTGTGAAAAAGACCGGGTGGGTCTGGGGGCTGATCCGCTCGGAGGGGGCATTTTCCGGCCACCTCCAGAGCAGGTTGGGGGTGCCGGGCTCGCGCAGCCAGATGTTGACCCCGGAGAGCTTGAGGGTCTGCCGGGCGGTTTGGGCGATGGTGGTGAGGCCATCCTCCAGGGTGATGAAGGAAGAGCGATCCAGCTGCACGATGGTGCGCTGCCAGTTGTCCTGCACCAAGGGGGCCTGGCTGGTCTCGAGGCGGATCTCCACCAGCAGGGTCTGGAAGGTCTCGATCAGGGTCAGCCGGGCCGACTCGCTCAGGGTGTAGGAGCGGGCCCCCAGGTGTAGTTTGGGGGGCGCATAGGCCGCTTCGGGGTGGGTCCAGGGCTGGCCGCTCATCAGGTGTACCAGCAACTCCTGAAGCTGATAGGGCTGGAGCACCGCCCCCTTGGCTCCCCCCAACCGGATCAGGGCCTCTTCAGGTTGAAGGTAATACTCGACCAGTAACGGCGACCGCTCCACCGAGAGCGGGGCAAATAGTTTCCAACCTACCTCATCCAAGGAAAAATCCTCCCGTCGCTGCGCTCCGCGAAAAAATCATCTCCCGTCGCTGCGCTCCGCGAAAAAATCATCTCCCGTCGCTGCGCTCCGCGTAACACACATTCCCTGCCGCCATATTCAACTAAGACGCCTCTCTCGTCGCTGCACTGCTATGCTCTATCTAAAAAATTTCCCCGGCTATACTCCGCGAAAAATCCCGCCCCGGCGTGAACGAGTTTCTTACCAGTTTATCCGGTTTTTTCCGATCTTTGTTCTAAGTTAACGCCGGTCCATCCCCAAGCCTAGCGCCGAGCCCGGCGGCCCGTCGGCCACCCGGCCAGCGCCCCCAGCGCCAGCAGCACCAGACCCAGCGGGAGCGGCCTCACGAGCAGGGCCGCCACCAGTCCGCCCAGCAAAAGCCCCAGCCCCACCCGACTGCGCCCTCGAACCCAGGACCGTACCCCCAGCAGCCCCAGCACCCCCGGCAACAGCCAGAGGGCTAGGCGGAGGAGGATTAGGGTGAGTTCGGTCATCTCGAGCCCATGTTAGGGATGGAGGGAAGGGGAGACAAGGAGAGGGGAGCAAGAGACGCTCCCCTTCTTCCCCCATTTCCCTCTCTCCTCACGCAAGCCAAATCCCCCCACCGGCCTCGAGCCGCGGCCTGGTCGGCTTTTCGCCAGAGTTCTTCCACCGTCTCGGCGTGTTGGAGGAGCACCGCGGCCCCAAAAGCCAGCGGCCTGGAGAGCCCCAACACCAGCTTGAGCCGCCCCAGCACCCGCTCGGCGGCGGGAACCGGCCCGCCGGGGAGCGCATGACAAAAAGGAGCAGGGCGAACCCACCGCCCCCCAGGCTGACTGCGCTGTCGTTCAGCCGGAGCGAGCGGTTCAAGATATCCAGCGCCTTGGCCTGACCCTCGGGGGGCAGGCCGGGGCATTTGAGGCGCAACAACCCTACGAAATGCCGTTTGCGCTTGGCCTGGGCGATCGCCTGGTCCAGGTAAGCCGCGAAGGCGGAGTAGCTATCCGGGCCGATGGCCGGGCGGTCGATGGCCGCCCCGAGGGTCAGGTGGGGCCGGAAGGCCTCGGCCAAGGCCAGCCCCTGGATCTGGGCTTGCTCGAGCAGGGCTTCTTGGTGCGAGCCGAAGCTGGTCTGGCCGAACCGGACCAGGCTTTGCTGCCAGGGCTCGGCGGTGGGGGGCGGGCTGGCGGCGACGGTCACGGTGGGGTTAATCAGCCCCCGCAAAATCTCTACCAGGGCGTGCTTGCTGCCGTCGCTCAGGCGGTAGGTGCGGGGACCGATCTTCAGCTCGGGGGGAGCCCACACCAACTGCCCATGGCTCCAGCCCTGGCCCGCCGACAACCGTTGCACCAGCGTCTTGAAGTCGCTCTGCTGGAGCACCATCCCGCCCATGCCCCCCAGCCGGACCACCACGTCGTGGCCGATCTCCTGGTACTCGAGCAGCAGGTTGCTCCTCTCGATCGAGATCGAGGCCAGCAAGGTCCAGTTGAGGGGGTTCACGGCCCGCCTCCCACCTGAGATAGACCCCTAATCTTCATAAAGCTCCACCCACCGCGAGAGCCCGGATAGACTCATTACAACCAATAAAGAAAAAGATGTAGAGAAAACGCGGCCCAGCAAGGTAACCGCGGTCGTGCGGGTGCCTCAGCAGCAGCTTACAGCCCGAACCCCGGCGGGGTATAGCCCTCGACCCAATGCGAGCCGTCCGGGGCGAACTCCTTCTTCCACACCGGCAGGATCTGCTTGACCCGCTCGATGGCGTAGCGGCAGGCCTCGAACCCCTCCGGGCGGTGCGGCGCCGACACCACGATCAAAATCGAGGCTTCCGCCGGGTGGACCCGCCCCGTGCGGTGCCACAGGGCTACCCGACCCAGCACCCAGCGCTCCCGCATCTCGCTGATGATTTGGCGCATCACCGCCTCGGCCATGCCGAAGTAGGCCTCGTACTCGAGGTAGGCCACCTCCTTCCCCCGGTTGGGGCTACGGGTGGTGCCCAAGAAAACGACCACCGCGCCATAGGGCGGTGCGCTGGCCCACTCCACGTAGGGCTGGAGGTTCAGGGGGTCGGGGGTCAGGCCGAAACTGTCCTGTGGTCCATCCTGCCCCCACCCCTCGGCACTCCCGCCCGAGACCGGAGGCAAAAAGGCCAGCTCGTCCCCTTCATTGAGGGGATGATCGGCCCCGGTGAAGCGCTGGTTCACCGCCGCCAGCCCGCCGGAAAGCTCGAGGCCAGGAAACCGAGCCTCCAGGGTTTCTTTTGCGGTTCCTACCGTGGAGCCTTGGGGGAGCTCGAGCTCGAGCTTGCTGGTTCCGGCCCGCTCCCGGAACAGGGCGAAGAAAAGCACCTTGACCCGCATGGCTTTAGATTACAGCGGCCACCAACGGTGGCCGCCTCGCAATTTGCGGCCTCTCCGGGCACGAGTGCATCCCCCGGAACTTTGGCAGGCTGTAGTGAAGCCCCTACACTGGAATGACCCTAGCAGGCCGTCATCCGGCGCTCGAAGAGGCGTCAGCCGCCTAAGCACCTGGGTTAGGCTTCACCGTGTAGTGGATGGTCTGGACCTGGATGCGCCCATCTTGGATGAGATAAGAATCGGCCCCGTCATCCACCCTCACCCCGCTCCCCTCGGCCCGCCACTCCAAAAAGCCCACCTCGCCGTAGGTCAGGACGGCCAGATAATCGAAGCGGGCTTGGGGGAGTTCTCGCCGCAATTCCTCGCGGGAAGCCCGGGCCCCCTCTAGCCCCTGCAAGACCCCCGACCGGCACAACAGCACCACGTCGGGGGCATAGTTGCGCCGCAGGTCCTCCTCGAGTTCCCCGGCCTGCGCGAGCCGCAGATGATCCTCGAGGACTTCTCGGGTAGATCGTCTGCTCAGCATGGAAAAACCTCATGACCAAACGGCACCGCGCCGGGGTCCGGTCACGGTGCCGCACAATGTTCGGCTGCTTAGTTCTTTCCGCCCTTGCGCCCAGCCTCCCGGGCCTTCTCGCGGTTGTTGGCGAAGTTGTTGGGGTCGCTGTCCTTGCCGCTTCCGACCCGGCCTCCCCGGGTGTTCTGCCCGCTCGCTTCACCCCGGGGCTTACCGCCGGAACTCGAGCCACGCCCGCCTTTCTTCTCTGCCATAAGCGCCACCTCCTCCCCCTGAGCTTCTTGCAGATTAGGCCGTTCGGCAAAGCGCGATGTTACGCTCCTAACAGCCCCTTCGCCCGTCCGGTTCGACTGCTTGGCCTTGTTTGGATTGGGTCTGGGAGCCTCTCGCCAGGTGGGTAGACGGCGGGGTGAGGCTCGTAGGAGACTTGGCCAAAGGAGCCGTTATGCGGATCTACGAACACAACCGGATGCAACTCGAGGCGTACTTGCAGCGGGATGACCGGGTGGTGGTCCCGCTGGGCTGTACCGAGCAACACGCCTGCCTTTCGCTGGGCACCGATTCGATCCTGGCCGAGCGGGTGGCGCTCGAGGCGGGTGCTTCGCTGCTCCCAGAGCGCCCCTCCGATCAGGAGATGGAAGCCCTGCTCGAGAAGCACGCTGTTTACCGTGTAATCCGAATTCTGGTCCGACCAGGCCCCAATGGCGTCAGATTTCGCCGACCCTCTGTAGGACGCAAGGCCGAAGCGTTCGGCGCTCCACCGGCTTCTACGGACGCGTGCTGAGGGGCAAAGAAGAAGCCCTCGAGCCCGGGCTCGAGGGCTTCTAAATTCGCTTTAGCGATTAAACGTCGAGCTGCGCGAAGCGGGCGTTCTCCTCGATGAACTCGCGGCGGGGGGCTACATCCTGGCCCATCAGAGCCTCGAAGATCTCGTTGGCATAGAGGGCGTCTTCCATCTCTACTTTCTTCAGCACCCGCTTGGCCGGGTCCATGGTGGTCTCCCAGAGTTGCTCGGGGTTCATCTCGCCCAAGCCCTTGAAGCGCTGCACCTCGTAGCTGGCCCGCTCGGGGAGCTTGGCGATAGCCTCCTTGAGGGCCTCGTCGTTGAAGAGGTACTGCACCTTGGCATTCTTGCCGCCGCCCACTTGCAGCCGGTACAGGGGCGGCTGGGCGATGTAGAGGTAGCCGCCTTCGAGGATCGGGCGCATGTAGCGGTAGAAGAAGGTGAGCAAGAGGGTGCGGATGTGCGAGCCGTCCACGTCGGCGTCGGTCATGATGATGATCTTGTGGTAGCGCAGGTCCTCGAGGTTGAAGTGGGCTTCCTCGACATTGGAGTCTATGCCCGCCCCGATGGCCGCGACCATAGCCCGCACCTCGGCGTTCTTGAGGGCCTTGCCCAAACCGGCCTTCTCCACGTTCAGGATCTTTCCGCGCAGCGGCAGGATGGCCTGGAAGCGGCGGTCGCGGCCCTGCTTGGCGCTGCCGCCCGCCGAGTCCCCCTCCACGATGAAGATCTCGGCCTCGGCGGGGTCTTCGGACTGGCAGTCGGCCAGCTTGCCGGGGAGTTCGTCGGACTCGAGCGCGTCCTTGCGGCGCACCAGTTCGCGGGCTTTGCGGGCCGCCTCGCGGGCCTGGGCCGCCCGCTGGGCCTTTTCGTAGATCAGCTTGGCGATGCGGGGGTTTTCCTCCAGGTACTCCGCAAACTTCTCGTAGACCACCTTGCTCACCGCGGTTCCGGCCTCGGGGTTCAAGAGCTTGCCCTTGGTCTGGCCCTCGAACTGGGGCTGCGGGATCTTCACCGAGATCACGCAGGAGACCCCTTCCAACAGGTCGTCGCCGGTGGGCTCGAGGTCACCCTTTACCAACCCGGCCTTCTTGGCGTAGGCGTTGATGGCCCGGGTGTAGGCGGTCTTGAAGCCGGAGATGTGGGTACCGCCGTCCTTGGTGGGGATCATGTTGGCGTAGCTCACAAGCTGGTTGTTGTAGCTCTTGGTGTGGATCAGGCCCACGTCCACGCCCACCACGTCCACGTCGCCCTGGAGCAGCACCGGCTTCTCGTAGAGGGCTTCTTCGCCCTCAGCCAGGAACTTGGCGAAGGAGGCTACCCCGCCCTTGTCGAAGAACACCTCTTCCTTCTGGTGGATCTCGTCCTTGAACACCAGCCGCAAGCCCGCCACCAAAAAGCTTACCTCGCGCAAGCGGTTGCGGATGCGGCTGGCCTCGAACTTGAGGCCGGGGTCGAAGATGGTGGGGTCGGGCATGAAGGTCACGCGAGTGCCGCGCTTGCCCTTGGCGGTCCCGATCTGGGTCAGGGGTTTGGTCACGTCGCCGCGGCTGAATTCGATGAGGTAGTGTTTGCCGTCGCGGAAGACCTCCACCCGGGTGTATTCGGCCAGGGCGTTTACCACGCTGGCCCCTACCCCGTGCAGCCCCCCCGAGACCTTGTAGGCCCCCTCCTCGAACTTGCCGCCCGCGTGGAGCACGGTGTAGATCACTTCCACCGCGGGTTTACCCTCGCCGGGCATCACGTCCACCGGGATACCCCGCCCGTTGTCCTCAATGGTGATGGAGCCGTCGGGGTGCAGGGTGGTGATGATCTCGCTGGCGTACCCGGCCAGGGCCTCATCCACCGAGTTGTCCAGGATTTCCTTAAAGAGGTGGTGGTAGCCGTCGGCCTGGGTCCCGCCGATGTACATGGCCGGGCGGTGACGGACCCCCTCGAGCCCCTTCAGAACTTTGATCGCGGATGCGTCGTACTGTGCTGCTAGGTCTGTGCTCACTTCGTTAGTATAGCACATTATGCTATTAACGTAACCGTGATTTGAGCGATAATGGTGGGGATATGAGCCCGGAAAATCGCTTCTTAGTGAAGCCCCTCACAGGTTTTAGCTGGCGAATGGCAGACGGGTTTAGACCACGAGGGATGGTATGGAAGCGCTGGTAACCGGATTGATCCTGCTGCGGGGCCTCGCCACCTTGGTTTTGCTGGTCGGATTGGCGATCTTCGCTCTTCTGGGGATTCGCCTTCTGGTTCGCGAGCCCACTTCAGGGGAGTTTCGGGTCTTTCGCTTTTTAGCTTGGACCGCCATTGCCCAGGTGGTGCTCGAGGTCTTGCTGGGGCTTTTCGGCTTGCGCAACAACTGGCTCCACGTCACCTACGGGGTGCTCACCGCGGCGCTTCTGCACTTCGTAGGCGGGCTCGAGGCTCCCGACGGCTGGTTCCGCCGCAGCCTGAACCAACCGCCCGAGAAGGTGGGGCCGTACTTGTTCTGGGCCAGCTTTATCGCCCTGCTGCTGAGCTTGCGGTTTTTGGCGACCCGGTAAAACCGGAGGCGTTTAGCGCCCGGCATTCGTAAATCTGACCAGCTTCTCCAGCACCTCGAGCGCCCGCTTCTCGGCCAGGATCTCCTTGGCCAGCGCTACCCCCTCGCGGATCGTGGGGGTTTTGCCCACCAGATAAAAAGCGGCCCCTGCGTTCATGAGCACCGCGCCCTTTTTGGGGCCTTGCTCCTCGCCCGAGAGGATAGCCCGGGCGGTGGCCGCGTTTTCCTGCGGGGTTCCGCCCTTGATGGCTTCGTAGGGGGCGGGCTCGAGCCCTACCTCCTCGGGGTGTAGGGTGTAGGTTTTCACCTCTCCGTTGCGGATCTCCGCCACCTGGTTGTGCCCCAACACGAGTTCGTCCACGCCATCCCCGTACACCACCATCGCCCCCTCCGAGCCCAGGTTGTGCAGGACCCGCGCGAAGGGCTCGAGCAGGGCAGGGCTCGAGACCCCCACCAGGTTGTGGGTGGCGAAGGCCGGGTTGGTCAAGGGCCCCAGCAGGTTGAACACCGTGCGCACCCCCAACTCGGCCCGCACCGGGGCCACGAAGCGCATGGCCGGGTGGTGGCTACGGGCAAAGAGGAACCCGATCCCCAAAGTCTCGATGGCCTGGGCCACCTTCTCGGCGGGCACGTCGATCTTGATCCCCAAGGCTTCGATCAGGTCGAAGGAGCCCGAGCGCGAGGAGGCTGCCCGATTGCCGTGCTTGGCCACCGCCACCCCGCCGGCTGCGGCCACGAAACAGGTGGTGGTGGAGATGTTGAAGGCATCCGGGGCCACCCCGCCGGTACCCACGATGTCCAGGAGGGGTTTGCGCGAGACCCGCACCGGCACTGCCGCCTCGCGCATCCCCCGGGCGAAGCCGGTGATCTCCTCGAGGTTCTCCCCCCGGGTGCGCAGGGCGATCAGAACGCCTGCGGTTTGGGCCGGGGTCAGGTCGCCGGACATGATCCGGCCCATCAGCCGGTGGGCTTCGTCCTGGGTCAGCGGTTCGGCGTGCAGGGCTTTTTTCAATTCGTCCATGGGGGTCTCCCTTCGATCAATCCACGGGTATAGGCGGCCTCGAGCAAGAACTTGTACTTGCTCGAGGCCCCCTCCTGTTCTTCCCAGGAGCGCTCGGCCAGCAACCTTTCAGCTTTGCCCCAGGGGTAAAGCCAGCGTTTCAGCCCCAGCGAGAGGGGGTTGACGCCCGTCCAGAAGGCCACCTCCAGGCTTTTGTGCGCAGCGTAAAACTTCCAGGCCATCCGGCCCATGCTCTGCCACTTCTCGAGCATGGCCTCGAGGCTCACCGGGTCGTGGTGCCAGGCCTGAGCCCTGGGCCAGAACCGGGGCCGAATCCCCCGGTTCCACAGCCGCAGCCCGAGTTCGTGCTCTTCCCAGCCGTAGGCCGGAAACTCCCCGAAGGGCCGATCCGGTAACCCCTGGCGCGAAAACGAGATGCTGGCCGACCAGAAGCCGCCTTTCCCTAGGACTTGTCCCGGTTTGAGCGGGTCCGTACCGGCGTGCATCCGGGCCTGCCAGTAACGCTGGAAGGGGGTGCGCACCACCACCTCCGGCACCCGCACCCGGCTCACGATGGCCGCATTCGGATAGAGGCGGTGGGCCTCGAGGTGGGCTTTTAAGAGCCCCGGCGCGGGGATCACGTCGTCGTCGTTGAAGAGCACGTACGCTCCTCGAGCCTCCCCCAAACCCCGGTTGCGGGCGGCGGCCTGTTTCTGGTTGGGCTGGCGGATGAGACGGAGCCTGGGGTCTTGGATGGAGCTGAGGCGTTGGGCGGTGTCGTCGCTCGAGCCGTCGTCCACCACGATCACCTCGAAGTCCATCCCTTCCGCCCGGCTATCGCCGCGAAAAGGCGCCACCCGGCTATCGCCGCGAAAAGGCGCCTCGGCCAGAAACGCCCGCACCACCTGGCTCACCAGGGAAGCCCGGTTATAGGTGGGGATGACGATGCTGAACTCCATACTTTGCGCTAAAGTCAACACCTCTACTTCGCGGCCTGATACTCTTCCCAAGCCCCCCAGGCATAAGCCAGCTCGTAATCTCCCCTCGAGCCGAATAAACCTTTCATCCAGGGCAGAAAGGTCATCTTGAGCACCAGCAGGGCCGGATGAACCCCCAAGCCCCAGGCGATGCTCGAGTCCTTGTATTTGCGATACACCCGCATGTGGGCCGAACCCGCTTTCCGGGCCTTGGTCATGAGGTTTTGGCCGTACCCCTCGTCCCAGTGCTCGGCGTTTGCGGCGGGTGCGTAGACAAACTTGGCCCCGGCTTTCATCAGCCGGTAGCCCAAATCCGGGTCCTCACCGCCGTAATCGGAGAAATTTTCGTCGTAACCCCCTACCTGCTCGAAAAGCCGCTTCTCCAGGCTGGTGTTGGCCCCGGTGACATTCCACCAAAACACCCTGGGGCCGCTAAAAGAAACGCCTTTGGAGAGGTGTTTGGGCAGCACCAAGCGGCCCACCGCCACGGTTTTGGGCCCTGCGTGCGCCCTTTGGTGCGCCGCGATCCAGCCCGGGCCGGGGATCACGTCATCATCCGAAAACAGCAGGATATCCCCCTGGGCTATCTCCGCCCCCCGGTTGCGGGCGTAGGCTGCACCTTTCCCCTCGGTCTCGAGCAGCCGAAGTGGGAACCCCGCCGGATACTGCTCCAGCCACTCCAGCGTGTCGTCGGTACAACCGTCCGCGACCACGATCACCTCGAACGCGCTGGGCTGTCCCTCCAGCGCTTGCAGCTTGCGCTCGAGCAGGCTTTTGCGGTTGTGGGTGGGAACGATTACCGAAATCATTGCTGATAGCTTATCGCTGATCGCCGCTAGCCAAAAACGGGCGATCAGCGATCTGCGATGGGTGAGCCGCACTTCGCGAGGAAGTTGCCCAAGATCTGCTTTCCCATCTCGGTGAGGATGCTCTCGGGGTGGAACTGTACCCCGTAGGTGGGGTAGCGGGTGTGCTCGAGGCCCATCACCGTGCGGCTTTCGGCCTCATCTACCCAGGCGCTCACCCGAAGTTCGGGCGGCAAGTCCTCCCAGCTATCGCCGCGAAACGACGCCTCGACCACCAAGGAGTGATAGCGGGTTGCGGTGAAGGGTTGGGATAATCCCTCGAACACCCCGCTTCCGTCGTGATGGATCTCGCTGGTCTTACCGTGCATGATGACCTTGGCCCGGGTAACCTTCGCCCCGAAGGCCTGCGCGATGCTCTGGTGGCCCAAACACACGCCCAGGATCGGGTATTGGGGGGCGTAGCGCCCGATGAGGGGCACCGAAAGACCAGCCTCGCTGGGCGTACACGGCCCGGGGCTCACCACGATGCCGTCGGGGTTCAACCTCTCCACGTCCTCGAGCTGGAATTGGTCGTTGCGCCAGACCGTGGGCTCGGCGCCAAGCTCGCCCAGATATTGCACCAGGTTGTAGGTGAAGGAGTCGTAGTTGTCGATCATCAAAATCTTCATGCCGCGCCCCCCAAATAGTCCAGGCGCATCCGCTCCCTGACCCGCGTGAAGCTGCCCGCTAGGCGAGTGGGCTGAGCCACTCGCGAGACGGTCTCGGTCTCCAGCGGGTCTATTCGCTGGCGAATCGCCTCGAGACTCATAGACCCTCCTCGGCCATCTGCACGGCTTTGAGCATGGCTTTGGCCTTGTTCATGGCTTCTTCGTATTCGCCGCCGGGGGTCGAGTCGTAGACCACCCCGCCCCCGGCCTGGACGTGCACCTGGCCGCCGCTGATGACCAACGTCCGCAGGGTCAGGGCCACATCCATGTGCCCGTCGTAGGCGATATAGCCGAAGCTGCCGCCGTAAGCGCCGCGGCGGGAGGGCTCGAGTTCCTCGATGATCTCCATGGCCCGGATCTTGGGCGCCCCCGAAAGCGTGCCCATCGGCAGCACCGAGGCCAGGGCATCGAGCGGGGTCTTGTCCTCGCGGAGTTCGCCCTCCACCGTGGAGACGATGTGCATCACGTGGGAATAGTGCTCGACGGTGAAAAGCTGGGTCGGCCTGACCGTGCCGTACTGGCAGACCCGGCCCAGGTCGTTGCGCGAGAGGTCCACCAGCATCACGTGCTCGGCCCGCTCCTTGGGGTCGGCGAGGAGGTCTTCGGCCAGGGCCTTGTCCTCGGCGGGGTCCTTGCCGCGGCGACGGGTGCCCGCGATGGGCCGGGTGGTGACGTGTTTCCCGTCGGAGCGCAACAGGCTCTCGGGGCTGCACGAGACCAGCGTGACCTCGCCCAGCTCGAGGAAGCCCATGTAGGGGCTGGGGTTTACCGAGCGCAGGGCGCGGTAGATGGCGAAGGGGTGCACGTTCAAGGGGGCCGATAGCCTGAGCGAGGGCACCACCTGGAAGATGTCCCCGGCCCGGATGTACTCGAGCGACTTCTCCACCATCGCCTCGTATTGGGCCTGGGTGACGTTGGGGGTGAACTCCATCCGCCGCCCGGCTCGCTCGCCGGGTACGCCGGGCATGGGGCCGCCCAGCTTTTTCTCGGCCCAGGCGATGCGCTCCAGGGCCTCCGCCTTGTGCCCTTCCTCGGCGGGGGCCACGATGTGCAGTTGCTGTTTGAACTGGTCGAAGACCACCACCACCTCGGGCTCGATAAAGAGGAGGTCGGGGATGTTCAGCAGATCGGGTTTGAGGCTGGGCAGTTTCTCGTAGTGGCGGATGAGGTCGTAGGCCGCATACCCCACCGCGCCACCCCAGAAGATCGGGAGGTCCGGGTCGGGCGAGGTCGGGCGGTGGATGGCCTGGTAAAGGGTGCGAAGCGGGTCTCGAGTTTCGACTTTTTCGCCGTTGACCGTAAACACTCCGTCCTTGACCCGGAAAGTCCGCCGCGCCCCGACGCCCACGAAGCTCCACCTGGCCCAGACCTTGCCGCCCTCCACCGACTCGAGCAAAAAGCTGGGAGTGGTCTTCTCCGAGAGCTTGAGGTAGGCCGAGACGGGGGTCTCGAGGTCGGCCAATAAAGTCTTCTTGACCGGCACCGTGGGTTTGAGCTGTTCTGTGGTGAGCATCCTCTTCTCCTTACACAAAAATAAAAACCCCCTAGGTCGAAAGCCCTAGGGGTACAAACCTCCACCGTCCCAGGGCTACCTAGGCCACCACCAACCCCACGCGGTAAAGGTGTGTACCATTTGCAGCTCAGTGTAGGGGCTCCTGAGGAGGATTGCAAGGCCGAGTGCTAAACTCCGTTCATGGTTCAGCCCAAGACCGACTTCAAGCGCTACTTTCCCGCGCTCCAAGGGGGGTTCGTCTACTTGGACAATGCCGCCGGGTCGCAGGTTCCCCGCCATACCATCCAGGCCATCGGCGAGTTTTTGCGCAACGGAAGCTCGAACGTCGGGCAGCTTCATCCGGCTTCTCGGCGGGCCAGCGAGGTGAAAGAGCAGGCCCGCCTGGAGACCGCCCACTTCTTCCACTGCGATCCCGGCGAGGTGGTGTTCGGGCAGAGTGCTACCCACCTGACCTTCGGGCTGGCTCGAGCCTTATCGCGGCTGTGGGGGCCGGGCGACGAGGTAGTGGTCTCCGGGCTCGAGCATGAGGCCAACGCCTCCCCCTGGAGGAATTTGGAAAAAATCGGGGTGGGGGTCAAGGTCTGGGAAGCCCGCTGGCCGGAGGGAAAGCTGCACCTCGAAGATTTGCGCCCGCTCCTCTCCTCCCAGACCCGGCTGGTGGCGGTCACTGCAGCTTCGAACCTGCTCGGCACCCTGACCGATGTAAAGGGGGCGGTCGAGGCGGCCAAATCAGTGGGGGCCTGGACGGTGGTGGACACCGTGGCCTACAGCCCCCACCACCTGCCCGACGTGAAGGATTGGGGCGCCGACTTCGTGTTCTTCTCGACCTACAAGGTCTTCGGGCCGCACCTGGCCTTCCTGTACGTGCGAAAGGAGCTCATCCCAGAGCTTCCCACCGACAAGCTGTGGTTCATCCCCGATGGCTCGCCGCTCAAGTTCGAGCCGGGAACCGCGCAGCACGAACTGCTGGCGGGGTGGTTGGGGAGCCTCGAGTACCTGCGGGAAGTTTTGGGGGGCGGGCTCGAGGGCCGGGAGGGGCTGCAACGCGCTTACGCCGAGATCGAGGAGATCGAGGGCGACCTGATCCAGGATGCGCTAGCCGGATTTGAAGCGCTGCCTAAGGTGAAACTATACGGCCTGCCCACCGCCGAAGGACGCACCGCGACGTTCTGCTTCAGCGTGGAGGGGTACCGCCCGCGCGAGGTCGAAGAGCGGCTGCTCGAGGCTGGGATCGGGGTCTCCAGCGGGCACTGTTATGCCACCATGCCCGCCCAGAGCCTGGGCATCTTCCCCGAGGCATCGCTGCGGGCTTCGCTGGTGCACTACAACACGCGCGAGGATCTGGACCGGTTCTTGGGGGTGCTCGAGCGCCTATAGCCGGGCCGCCAGTTGGTCGCGGCGGAAGAGCCGGAAGGCGAGGTGGAGCACCACAGCATCCAAAACCCACACCAAAAGCCCCAGCAAGAGCACCAATCCCACGCTGAAGTACATCAGCCCGGTCACCTGGCCGATCAGGAGGCCCACCACCGGCAGCACGATCACCCCGCCGAGCTGAAAAGCCTCCTGAAAGCTATTCACCCGGGCCGAGACCAGCACCGTCGTCCCCAAGCTCAGCCCAGCCAAAGCCGGGCCGAGCCACAAGGCCAAGGCCAGCCAGAGCGCATTGGGAAAGAGCAAGCGGTCCAGGGTGAGGAGGGTGACCAGGTTGGCTACCCCGCTATAAACCAGAAAGCCCAGCAAGCCCACCGCGACGGCGGCCAGCCAGGGGGAGAGGGCCTTAGCCAAGAACAGCTCGCGGTCGGAGGTGGGGGTATAGAGAAGGGCCTCGAGCGTCTTGCGCTCCTTCTCCCCGGCGAAGCTGTCGGCGGCAATCACCGAGGAGACCATCAAGGGGACGATCAGGTACAGCGGGGCCAGAAAGTAAACCAGGCTCAACACCACTATCTGCTGGGCCGGGGTGTAGCCCGCCAGGGAGGCCTTGAGGCCCGCCGGGGCCCGCTCGAGGAAGGTCTGGAACTGCGAGAGGGTCGAGCCGGGCAACTCGGCCAGGCGCGGGGCGAAGGCCGCCAGGGCTGGGATCAGCACCAGCATGATCACCGGCACCATGATCAGCGGGATCAGCACCGCCCGGCTCCGCGCCACGGCGGTGAGGTCTTTGCGGACGATGGCTCGTAGGGCCTCGGGGTTCATGCGGACTCCTGGGCGTGGAGGGCGAAGTAGACGTCCTCGAGCGAGGGTTCTTCCAGCGCGACCTTGTAGATTCCCACCCCGGCCTGCACGAGCAAACCGACCAGCCCGGGCACTTGGGCTCGAGCGACGCCGGGAACGGTAATCGTCCCGTTCTCCTGGCGCTGGGCATTCTTGAGCACTTGCATGGCTTTGTCCACGTCGGCAGGCACCACCTCGAGCACCAGCCGCACCCCGCCGAACTGCCGGGCCAGTTCCTCGGGGGTGCCGATGGCCCGTAGCCTGCCGTGCTCGAGCACCGCTACCCGGTGGCAAAGGGCCTGGGCTTCGGTCAGGTTGTGGGTGGTGAGAAAGACCGTACGCCCCTCCCCATGCAGCCGACGGATGAGGTCGTGGACTTCGCGGGCCGCCACCGGGTCTAAGCCTGAGGTGGGCTCGTCGAGAAACAGCAGCTCGGGCCGGTGCAGCAGCACTCGAGCCAACGCCAGGCGCTGCTTCATGCCCTTGCTGTAGCCGCCCACCCGCTCCTTGGCCCGCTCCGATAGGCCGAACTGCTCGAGGAGTTCCTCCGCCCGCCGCGCGGCGTCGACGCGGCTCAACCGGTAAAGCTGCCCGTAGATCTCGAGATTTTCCCGGGCGCTCAGGCGCTCGTCCAGGGCCGGGGTCTCGGTGAGCACCCCGGTCCGGGCCCGCAGGGTGGGGCCGTCCTGCCAGGGGGATAAGCCCAGCACCTTCGCGCTCCCGCCGCTGGGGCTCAGCACCCCGTTCAATAATCGCACCGTGGTGGTTTTCCCGGCCCCGTTGTGGCCCAGGAAGCCGAACACCTCGCCGCCCAGGACCTCGAGGCTCAACCCGTTCACCGCCAGGGTCTGGCCGAAGCGGCGGGTGATCCCGGCGGCGGCGATCACCGCTTCACTCATGCCCCCCCTCGCCGCCGGAGCGCGTAGAGCACCAAGTTGGCTGCCAAAAGCACCACAAAACCGGCCAGACCCAGTATCCCCACCAGCAGGTCCGAGGTCCGTTCCACCAGCACGTGGCCCAAGGCTCCCGCCGCGTTGAGGGTGCCGTGGAACAACGCCGCCACCCACACCGACCCGCCCCGTTCGCGCAGGTAGAGCATCCAGGGGCTGAGCAGGAGGGTGAACAACGTCATCCAGAGCACCCCCAACAGCGGGTGCTGCGGGTAGTTGTAGCCCTGAAGGATGAGCGGGGCGTGCCACACCCCCCACACCCCGCCGATGAACCAGGCTGCCCGCCAGAACCCCAGCCCCCGCACCTGCTCCCACAGGTAGCCGCGCCACATCAGCTCCTCGCCGAGGGCCGCCAGCAGGTTGAAGGTAGCGCCCGCCAGCAGCGCTTGCAGGACGACCAACAACAACAGCACGGCGGGCGGGGGGAGCGCTTGGAGCGGAAGCTGGGGTGGCAGTTGCCGCAAGAAGCCCTCGAGGCCCAACCAGGGCCCGAAGAGCAGGCTGACCGGGACCGAGAGCAGCGTCAGCAGTACCGGGAGGAGCCAGGCCAGCCCCCAAAAACGGTTGGGACGGCTCCAGCGCAAAAGGTTGAGCCCTTCCCGCCGGGCCAGCCCGAGCGCGATCAGGCCGGGAATCCACATGTAGAGCAGGGAGAACGGGAAAAAGAGCGGGCCGCCGAGCCTCACCCCCGAGAGGTAGAAGAGCCCGGCTAGCGCCCAGGAGATCGTGAGCGTGTAGAGGATCGTGCGTTGGACAGGATTCATGGGTTTTCCTCTGAAGACTCCCGGTTGGGGGCCGCCTTGGGTCGGCGGCCCGCTTTCTTGAGGGCCTCTTTGAGCAGGAACTCGATCTGCGCGTTGACGCTGCGAAATTCGTCGGCGGCCCAGTGCTCGAGCGCGTCGTAGAGCGCCGGGTCAATCCGCAGAAGGAATTTCTTCTTCTCGGGCATAAGAGCGGCTCGTGGCTCGTGGCGGGTAGCTTGTGGTCAAAAGCTTTTCCACCGGCCCCAAGCTACCGGCCCCTCCCCTCAGTACAACGTCCCCGTGTTCAAAATGGGCTGGGCTTCGGACTCGGAGACCAGGGCCACCAGGAGGTTATTGACCATGGCGGCTTTGCGCTCCTCGTCGAGTTCCACCACCCCCTCGGCGCGGAGCTGGTTGAGGGCCTGTTTGACCATCCCCACCGCGCCCTCTACGATCTTCTGCCGCGCGGCGATCACCGCCTGGGCCTGTTGGCGGCGCAACATGGCTTGGGCGATTTCGGGGGCATAGGCCAGGTGGGTGAGCCGGGCCTCCAGCACCTCTACCCCGGCGACCTCGAGCCGGGTCTGCAACTCCTTTTGCAACTCGCGGGAGATGGCATCGGGGTCACCCCGCAAGGATTCCTCGCCCTCGTGGGCGTCATAGGGGTAACGGCTAGCCAGCGCCCGGATGGCGGTCTCGGACTGGATCGCCACGAAGTTGTCGTAGTCCTCCACGTCGAAGAGGGCCTTGGCGGTGTCCACCACCCGCCACACCACCACCGCCGCGATCTCGATGGGGTTGCCCTGGGCGTCGTTCACCTTGAGGCGCTCGGAGTTGAAGTTGCGCACCCGCAGCGAGAGGTGCTCCTTCGAGGCGAAGGGGTTGGCCCAGTGGAACCCGGCGAAGCGCACCGAGCCGGTGTAGCGGCCCAAGAACACCAGCACCCGGGATTCGTTGGGCTGCACCACGAAGAAGCCGCTAAAGGACAAGAAGGCCAAAAGCCAGCTCCCTACCGCCCAGGCCAGCTTGTCCCACAAATAGCGCTGCTCGAGCGCGGCCCGGATAAAGTCGTAGAAGTTGAACCCTCCCCAGACAAACAGGCCGATCACCAAAAGCACGGCTAAAAATCCGTTGAGGCGAAAAGCGCGGCGTTCACGAATGGCTCCCATCGCGTCCTCCTGTAATCAAAGTGATATCACCTTGATTGTAAACCGTCAAGGGCAACCTGGTCGGGTTTGCGGTTGGCTTTTCTCAACCGGCCTGGGTGTCGGTGAGCTTGCGGGCTTCCACCACGTTGACCCGGTCGCGCCCGGCGTCCTTGGCCTGCAAAAGCGCCCAGTCGGCTTGCAGGAGCCAGTCCTCGAGCACCGCCAGCGAAGGCGGGACGTGCCCCCCGGTGATCCCCGCCGAGAGGGTGAAGGCCCAGGGAATGGGCTCCACCCGCAAGGCCCGTAGCTCGTCCTGGATGCGCCGCAGAACCAAATGGGCGTCCTTGAGGCCAGCCCCGTAGAGGAGCAGGGCGAACTCCTCGCCGCCCCAGCGCACCGCCAGGTCCTCCGCGCGCAAATGGCGGCGCAGCACGTTGGCCAGGGCTTGCAACACCCGATCTCCGTTGTCGTGGCCGTAGCTGTCGTTGACCCGTTTGAAATGGTCGAGGTCGAGCATCGCCACGGTGATGGGTTTGCCGCTGTGGCGGGCCAGGTCGATCAGCTTGCGGCTCTGCCGCTCGAGCCCACGGCGGTTCAGGAGCCCGGTGAGGGGATCGGTGATGGCCTGGGTGCGCCACTCGATCAGCGCCAAGGTCTGCCGCAGCCGCTCGGTGAGGAGCGGGGTGAGGGCTTCCAGGTTTCCCCGGTCCTCGAGCGGCTGGCTGAAGTACAGGGTGACCTTGGCGTCGTCGTCCCGGCCTTCGCCGCGAGAATACGCCACCCGGCTATCGCCGCGAGAATACGTCTCCGGGGTCAGCGAGAGGGAGTAGCGGTGGTCGGTCTTCTGCCCCACCCGCATCTTGAAGTCGTTGCGCAGCCCCATACCCACCAGGGTAGGGAAGAAGGGCTGCAAGACCTCCAGCATCTCGGCCAGGATGCTCTGCGGGGAGAGGGTCTGGTGGGTGGGGGCGATCTGGTAAAGCTGCTCGAGCAGCTTGGCCCAGTCCCGTAGCCGGGCTTCGGCCTGGAGGCGGCGGTTGCGGTCCGCCGCCAAAAGCCCCAGCACCCCCAAAAAGGTCAGGTAGCCGCTCAGGGCGAGCGCTAGGGCCTGGCTGAGCCCGGAGCCTTGCGGGAGGTCCGGCCAGATCACCCGCCAACTCACCAAAAGCCCCGCCACCCCCAGGGCCGGTACCCATAGCCCCAGCGGGCGTGGGCTGGCCTCGAGGTATCCCCCTACCGCCGCGAAGACATAGCCGAGCACGAAGCTATAGTGGGCGAAGCTATTCTCGTATTCCAGGCCGGTGCGCAACCAGACCACCAAGTTGGTGGACAGGGTGGCGATGAAGAGGCCTATGATCCATAGCAGCCGTCCTTCGGGAGCGGTTCCCAGCAGGGCGGCGTCGGTGTAGAACATCGTCAGGATGAGAAGTCCCAAGGTGATGAAGCTATAGCCCATCAGGACCCCGGGGTCGGGGTTCAGCAGGCTCAGCCCGACCACCATGGCGATCACCGGGAGGTAAAACCACAGGCTCAGCCAGGGAAAGCGCCGCCCGGGCAACCCGGCCAGGGTGTAGGCCCAGGCCAGACACCCCGCCAGGGTGGCCCCGTCCGCCCAGGAGAGGGTCGGGCTCTGCCCGCTCCAGCGGCTGTACGCCCAACCCGCCTCTGCGGCGGCGAACAACAAATGCCCCAGCGCGGCCCCCCGCCAGGCTCGCCCCGCCCGCCACAACAGAACACACCCCGCGAGCGCCACCAGCGCGGGGGCCACCAGCCGCACCACCCAGCGGGTGGGCTCGAGGAAGCTTCCCAGCAGAATCAACGCCAGCGTCAGGGCTAGCCAGGGCACAGGCCAATTCTATGCGCCAGCCGAAAACAAAACTTAAACTGCAAACCCTGGTCGCCTGCTTGGAGCGGGGTTTGGCTAACCTCAGGAGGTCTGGGTATGGGCCTGGGGGGCCGGGCGGGCTTGGCGCACCAGGGTCTCGAGCGCCGTGCGCAAAGCCGCGATCCCCTTGAGAAACTCGGGGATCTCCACGTGCTCGAGCGGGGTGTGGTCCAACACCGAATCCCCCGGCCCGTAAGCGATCATGGGAACCGTCCAGTGGGGGGCCAGGATGTTCATGTCGCAGGTCCCGGTTTTGTACTTGAAGACCGGGGTTCCCCCCTGCGCGCGGATCCCCACCCGCATGGCCCGGGTGAGCGGGGTGTCCTTGGGTCCCACGTAGGGCACCTCGCGCCCGGAGAAATCGAGGTCGATGGTGGGTGGGGCGTAGGCGCTGAGGTGGCGGATGGCTTCCTCCGGTTGGAGCCGGGGTGGGAGCCGCAGATCGAAGAGCATCTCGGCTTTCTGTTTGAGTTCGGCGGGCTGGATGCGGAAGTCGCGCAAGGTGTACTGCACCTGGTCGAAGGCCCGCACCCCCACGTTCATAGCCTCGACCCAGGCCTTGACGCTGGTGAAGTAGCTGATGAGTTCCTCGGCGGCGTTGGCCTCCTGGTGGGCCGAGTGGAAGTGGTCTTTCTCGCGCCGGGCCCGCACCAGCAGGCGGCCCTTGTACCCCAGCGTGATCCCCTGCCAGCCCGAGGGCTCTCCGATGATTACGTAATCCGGCTTGAGCTTGTCGGCTACGTAACGGGCCCCTTTGGAGCTGGGGGCTTCTTCCTCGGTCGCGCCGACCAGGTGAAAGGTGGCCGCCTCGAGCGCGCTTGCTGCTAACCCCGCCACCGCCAGCACGAAGGTCACGAAGGGCCCCTTGGCGTCCACCGAGCCCCGCCCGAAGAGCTTTTCCCCCTCGATCCGGACCGGCACCACCCCGGCCACGGTGTCGATGTGCCCCAGCAGCACCACCTGCAAGGGGCCATGGCCCCGCACCCCCCGGGCGTTATCGGCCTCGTCCACCCAGGCTTTCATCCCCAGCTTCTCCATCCCCGCCGCCAGGTACTTGGCGACCTCGCGCTCGGAGCCGGAGACGCTGGGAATCTCCAGGGCTCCCCGCAAGAATTCGACCGGTTCGAGGTTGATCGGTGTCATAAAGCCTTTAAACATTACCACCTCTATCCGGCGGGCTCAGGGGGGGCTCAGGCGGTTTTCAGCCCTTTTTTGGCGGGGCGGCTTAGGTTTTAGGGTAGGCACCTGCTCGAGCCGCCGTAGGTCGAAACCGTCCGCGAGGGGGAACGATGGCCGTCAAACCGCGTAAAAACGAAGCCCAGACCGCCAAGAAGTCGGTGACCTCCAAGAAAGACCAGATCATCGCACTGTTTCTCTCCGGCGTGACCGAGGTTGAAGACCTTTCCCTGCTCACCAACTCGAGGCCCAGCTACGTGGGCTCGGTGTTGCAGGAAGCGGGGCTGCTGGCCGGTTACCACGATCTCTACACCTCCACCACCCAGCCCATCAACGTCTACTCCAAATACTTCGCCAACCAACTCGGTTTCAAGGACGAGGAGGCCGCGCAGCAGAGCGTCGAACTCATTGACCGGCTCTACCGCCAGTTCGCCCTGGGCCAAGACCGGGCTGGGCAGCACCACGCCATGCTGATGGCCCTGACCATGTTCAACCGGGCCCGCTGGACCGGGAAAACCCGCGAGGCCGAGATCTTCCGGCAGTGGTTGATGGATACCCTGGAGTCCCAGCAGCCCCCCGAGGCCGCGCCGTTCTGAATATAGAGGCCCTGTAGGACGTAGCCGCCTGCACCCCTAAGCGCCATCACTCCTTCGGGCTCCAGGCCAGCACCTCGCGCACAGCCTCGACCACCCGCTCGAGGTCCTCTTTCTCGATCACCAGAGGCGGCAGGAAGCGGATCACGGTGGGCCCGGCAGCCAGGGTGAGGACGTGGTGAAGGTGCTCGAGCCGGGTGATATAGGGAGCGGATTTCTCCTTGAGTTCCAGCCCGATCATCAGCCCCAGCCCCCGCACCTCGCGCACTTTGGGCGAGCCGATCCGGCGCAGCTCCTCCATGAACCAAGGGCCGAGTTCGGCGGCTTGTTCCCAGAGTCGGGTGCTCTCGAGGTACCCGATCGCCGCCACTCCTGCCGCCATCGCCAGCGGGTTCCCCCCAAAGGTTCCGCCATGCCCGCCTTTGGGCATCGCGTCGGCCACCGCGGCGGTCATCACTGCCGCCCCGATCGGCACCCCGCCACCCAGGGCCTTCGCCATCGTCACGATGTCCGGGACTACCCCGAAGTGCTCGAAGCCCCAGCGCTTCCCGGTGCGGCCCATCCCGGTTTGGATCTCGTCGAGGATCAACAGACAACCCCGCTCCCGGGTAACCTGGCGGGCCGCCTGAAGAAAATCGGGGGTGGCCGGGCGCACCCCGCCCTCGCCCTGCACGGGCTCGAGGAACACCGCCGCGGTATTTGCGTCCACCGCCTCGCGCAGGGCCTCGACGTTGTTATAGGGGACGAACACCACCTCGTGCCCGTAGGGGCCAAAGGGCTCGCGGTACTTGGGTTCGTAGGTGAGGGCCACCGAGCCCAGGGTGCGCCCGGAGAAGCCCCGCATCGCCGCTACGAACTTGCGCTTGCCGGTCGCCATCATGGCGAATTTGAGCGCGGCCTCGTTGGCCTCGGTGCCGGAGTTGCAGGGGAAGACCCGGCTGAGTTCCTGCGGCAAGATGCCGGTGATGGCCGCGTAGAACTCGGCCCGCTTGTCGTTGGGAAGGGTCTGCGGCATCACCATCAAAGTCTCGGCCTGCTTTTTCACGGCCTCGACCACGGCGGGGTTGGAATGCCCCAGGTTGGCCACCCCGTAGCCGCCCACGCAGTCGATGTACTCGTTCCCCTCCGAGTCCCAGACGTGGGCTCCCTTGCCCCGCACGATCACCACGTCGTGCTTGTTGTAGACGCCGGAGTCGTGCTGCTTTTCGACCTCGAGCCAATTCGTGACCGTTTGCATGATTCCCCCATTCTACTGCCGAAAAAAACCGGCCTGCTCATGGAACAGGCCGGGGATCAAGGTTTAGCGTGTGGCTAACCCAACCCCCGGTGTCTAGGTTTACGCGAACGCGGCAGCATCGTGCCAAGCCTACGGGGCCTTTCTCATCCTTGTCAACCCCATGGTTCTCCCCTCCCCAGGTCTCGGGTCGCGGGACAGGGGGACCGAACCTAGCGGGATGGGGTGAGGGCAATCTGCTCAGGATCGCAGCGGTTAGTCTGTAGCGGTTAGTCTGTAGAGGTGAAGGCGTATATCGCCTTGGGGTCCAACCTGGGAGACCGGGCCGGGTACTTGCTGCTGGCGCTTTCCCGCGTCTCGAGCCTCCCGCAAACCCGGCTGTCGCGCCTCTCGCACGTCTACGAGACCGATCCGATAGGCCCGCCGGGTCAGGGGCGGTATCTGAACATGGTCGCGGAGATCGAGACCAGCCTCGAGCCACAATTCTTGATGCGAGCCCTCCTGGACGTCGAAAGATCCCTGGGTCGGGAGCGCCAGGAGCGCTGGGGAGCCCGCACCATTGACCTCGACCTGCTCCTGTATGGCGACGCGGTGATGGAGACTCCGCTGCTCACCCTGCCCCATCCCCGTCTGCCCCAGCGAGCGTTCGTCCTGGCCCCGCTCTGCGATCTGATCCCCGAGGCCCGGCATCCGAATTCGGCTGAGACCTACCGGGCGTTGCTCGAGGGGGTAGACTCGGGAGGAGTCCGGGTCTGGGAGAAACCTTCATGAGCGAGACGCCTATTTCGCCGCAAAGCGGGGTGCCGACGTTCGTCATTCCAAAAAACCTCAAGCTCTACCGCCGGGAAGTCACCGCGGGCGGTCTGCGCTTCCACCTCTACGACGCCGGGCGCGGCCCGGCTTTCGTCCTGCTCCACGGCCTGGCCGACGAAGCCGACTCCTGGCGGCACGTGATCCCGGCGTTGGCCCAGACCCACCGGGTCATCGCGCCGGATCTTCCAGGGTTTGGCCGCTCGGATCGGCCTCAGCGGGCGTACACGCCGGGGTTCTTCGTCCAGGCGGTGGCGGCCTTGCTGGAAAAGTTCGGGTTGGAGAAAGTCGCCTTGGTGGGGAACTCCCTGGGGGCGGAGATCGCCGCGCGGCTGGCGCTCGAGCGCCCCGGGCTGGTCAGCCGATTGGTCCTGGTGGGCGGCCCCAGCTTGGGCGGTGGGGTCTCGCCTGCCCTGCTGCGGATGCTGACGCCCGGCCTGGGCGAGCGCTACTACACCAGCTTGCGGGCTTCTCAGGACGAGGCTTACGCCACTTTGCGCCCCTACTATGCCGACCTCGAGGCCCTCCCGCCCGAGGACCGGGCCTTTTTGCGCGAGCGGGTCTGGGCCAGGGTCTGGAGCGACGGCCAGCGGCGGGCGTTTTTCTCCACGCTTCGCCAGGCGGCCTTAGCCAGCCTGACCGGGGGCTCGAGGTTCCGTGAGGCCCTAAAGCGCCTGCAAGTACCCACGCTGATCGTCTGGGGCGAGAAAGATTACATCGTGCCGGTCGCCTCGGGGCAGGCGCTGGCGGCACTCATCCCCAAGGCCAAGCTCCAGGTCATCCCAGGCTGCGGGCACCTGCCGCAGCAGGAAAAGCCGGAGGAACTGGTGCGGTTGCTGCTGGGCGAGGGGGGCGTATAGGTTGCGCCGAGGTGAGGTTATCGCGGCCTAGCCCTACGCCCCCATCTCACTGCCAGCGTTCCTCCGGCTCGAGCCCCCCCAACCCCCGCTTGACCTCCCCGATCAGGTACAAGCTCCCCGCCACCACGACCAGCCCGTTCTGGGGGATCATAGACAGGGCTTTTTGCAAGGCCGGAAGCGGGTTTTCCACAATCTGTGCCCCTGGAAAGTAAGCCAGCAGTTCGGCGGGGGGCCTCGAGCGGGGCGAGGTATAGCGGGTCAGGATCACCGGCCCGAGGTCGCCCAGGGTTTCCGCGATCGCGGGGGCGTCTTTGTCTTTCGATAGGGCGAGCACGAGCACCAGCGGCTTCTCGGGGAAGTGGGTCTTCAGCGCCTGGCGCAAGGCCCAGGCTCCTTCGGGGTTGTGGGCTCCGTCGAGGAGGATGTTTCCCATCCGCTCGAGCCGGCCCGGGTGCCGGACCTGCTCGAGCCCCATACGTATCGCTTCCCACCCGACGCCCAATCCTCGAGCCGCCCCCGCCGCGAGGGCCAGGTTGCGGGCCTGGTGTCGGCCCAGCAGGGGAGCTTGGAGCGGATGAGATTCCTTCCCGAGCTCGAGGGTGAACGCCAGCCCCGCCTCCCAGGGCACGACCCCCCGGACGGTGAAATCCTCGTCCAGCACCCGGATCTCCGCCCCGACTTGGGCGGCGCAAGCCTTCAGGGCCTCGAGCCCTTGACCCTCGGCTCCGGTCAGGACGAGCTTGCCCGGGCGCATGATCCCGGCTTTTTCGCGGGCGATATGGGTATAGCTCGGCCCCAGGATCTCGGTGTGGTCCAGGCCGATCGAGGTGATGAGGGAAAGCTCCGGCTCCACCGCGTTGGTCGCGTCGAAGCGACCTCCCAAGCCGACCTCGAGCACCGCCCAGTCCACCTTCTGCCGGGCGAAGTGAAGCAAAGCCATCGCCGTGACGATCTCGAAAAACGAGGCCTCCGCCTCTTCGGCCAGGGGTCTGACCTCGGTAAGCAAAGCCTCCAGCCCTCCGTCGGAAATCTCCGCCCCATCCACCACGATCCGCTCGTTGAAGTGCACCAGATGCGGGCTGGTGTAGGTCCCGACCCTGTGCCCGGCAGCCCGGAGGATGCTCGAGAGCGCTTGGGTGGTGGAACCCTTGCCGTTGGTTCCCCCCACCAAAATGCTACGGTAGGCCCGTTCGGGGTGATGGAGCGCCCCGAGCAAAGCCCGGATGCGTTCCAAGCCCGGCTTCATGAACATCTGCCGGGCCATCAGCCATCTCAGCGAGTCCGCCATAAACCCAGGGGTTTGCCCTATGCGAAAAATTCTACCGGGTGAACCAAGGGCACCCCTGGTGGGTGCCCCTACTCAGGATTCCAAATGCGTTCGGCACTGCTGGCACAGGCCGTGGTACTCGAGGCTCGCGCTCTTGATCTCGAGGTGGGGGAAGCGGGCTCGAACCTCGCTCAGCACGTCGGGGAGCTTTGTATCCAGGTCAATGATGCCGCCGCACTTTTCGCAGATCATATGCAGGTGGCCGTCGGTGTTGGCGTCGTAGCGGGTGGCTTCCCCGGCCCGGGTGAGCGGGATCAAGTAGCCCTCCTCGACCAGGGCATCGAGGGTGCGGTACACGGTTCCCAGGCTGATGTTGGGCACCAGCTTGCGCACTTCCTGGTATATCCAGGCTGCGTCGGGGTGGTTTTGGGTGTGCCGGACCACCTCGAGCACCGCTTTGCGCTGACGGGTAAGCCGCTGAATCGCCATCGCTTAGAAGAGTATAGCGAAGTCGGATGATAAACACCAGAATCCTGAGCGGAATGCCGGAGATAGCCGTACGCTATACACCGTACGTCTTAACGTCAAAAGCTTTTTGGCGTAAAACGTATGACGTACGACGTGAGACCTCTAACTCACCTTAGCCTGCTCGAGGATTTCCTTCCCACCCTCCGCCAGCAAATCCTGGGCCAGCTCGGTGCCCAGCTCGGCGGCTTCGACCGCGTCGCCTTCGATCTCGCCGCGGATCATCTCGCGGCCATCGGGGGAGAAGACCCCGCCCTCGAGCCGCAGGGTTCCGTCATCTTCGACGAAGGCCAGGGCTGCTACGGGCGCCTCGAGGCCCACGCCCAAAGCCGAGACGAATGCCCGCTCGGCGCAGACCCGGTCGTTGGAGGGCCGGTGGTTGAGGCTATAGGCCAGTTCCTCGGCGTAGTCGTCCCCCAGCCGCACCTCGAGTCCGAGCGCCCCTTGCCCCGGCGCGGGCAGCAGGACTTGGGGGTCTACGAACTGGTCAATACGGTTGCGTAGATCGAGCCGCAACAGGCTCCCCGCGGGCATGATGATGGCGTCGTACTCGCCGGTGCCCAACACCTCGAGCTGGTCGTCCACGTCGCCTTTGATCTCGCGCACCACCAGATCCGGGCGGTAGGCCAGCAGCTGGGCCTTGCGGCGCAGCGAAGGAGCCCCGATCACCGCACCCTTGGGGAGATCCTCGAGCCGTTTGGCGGTGCGCCCCACGAAAGCCTCGCGGGGGTCAACCCGGCGGGTCACCGCGGTGAGGTAAAGCCCGTCGGCTGGGGCCGGGGGCAAGTCCCGCAGTGCGTGCAGGGCGATATCGATCTCGCGCTTAAGCAGGGCGTCCTGCAAGCCCGCAGCAGGATCTTCGCTCCGGTTGGTAATGGTCTTGGTCCTGAACTCGACCTCCGGCCAGTTTTCTTTGAGGCGTTCCACCACCCAGCGGGTTTGGGCCAAGGCAAGCAGGCTGCCCCGCGTGCCGATCACGATGACGCGCATAACTTGACCTATTGTAGCGGAAAGATTTTGCTTCGCCAGTCCTGGGGGATGGCGGCCTCATCCACGAGAAAGTCTTCCCCTTCGCGCCGGGCCTGCCCGCCCTTGACGAGCTGAAACAGCGTCTGGGTGACGTACTGTTGCACGCGCCGCAGGGGAAGCGTGTCGGCTTGTAGCTCGGGGCGGTGCAGGTTCAGGAATGCCCGGTGGAACCGGGGCAGCTCGTTCAGGTCAATCCAGGATTCGACCTCGGACCAGCGGATCATAGCTCTAGGTTACAGGGTTCCGGGCTCCGAGCACGGAGCCCAAGAGGTTCGGAGCCCGGCACCCTAACCCCTATTTGGCCTTGCCGAAGGCATACACCAACTCGTCGCCCTTGCGCACCACGAAGAGCACGGCTTGTTTTCCGCTGGCGTCGCTCAGGTTGTAGCGGGTTTGGGCTTCGCCGCTCACGTTGCGTTCCTGCTGGCCCTCGAGCAGATACCCCGCTGCTGCGAAGCTCGTCAAAACCTGTTGGATGAAAGCGGGTTGGAGCCGGACCGCCACCCCTTTGGCCGCGAACACCTCCAGGTTGAACTTGGCGGCGTCCGGCATCCGGGCCAGGATCAGGTCGCTTCCCTTCCCGGCCCGGTAGGAGCCCGAGGGGAGCCGCACCGAAGCATCGAGGCTGGAGGAGATGGCCGCGACTGTGGTGACTTCCACCAGGGTTTGGGCGAAGGCCGGGAGGCTTAAGAGGAGCAGGACAAGGAGTCTGTGCATGGCTCGAGGGTATTCCCGGCGGGCCTTTGGGTCGGTGAGATTCGCACACCGACAAGGTAGTTTGGGCCTAGTCGGCGGCGACTGGATCCCTGGCCGGTAACGGAGGTAAGCCCAATTTCTCCCAGCGCTCGTCCACCTGTCGCACTACGTCCGGGCTCATGGTGATCTTCTGTGGCCACTCTCGAGCAAACCCCTCCTCGGCCAGCTTGCGCGTGCCGTCCAGCACCAGCACCGGCCCACTCGCCCCCGGCATCACCCAGCTATCCCGCTCGGGGTCAATGTTGTTGAGCACCGCCCAGAGGAGTTCGTCGGGCTCGAGGTGGGTGTCGGCGTCGGTGAGCAGCAGGAGCCGAATCCCCGCGCTCTGCGGCGCGGCCACCAGTTTTTCCGCCAGCGATTTAGCCTGACCGGCGGCGGTCTTCTGGAAGGTCGCGGCCCACACACCGGGCCACTGGGCCTGTTGGACGCCTGGCAGCGCGGGCAGGTCGCGGTGGGCCTGGGGCTCGAACGGCACGTCCCCGCCTTCTTCGGGCAGCTTCCTCGTCCCGTCAATAATCAACTTTCCGCCATAGCCCATCGCCCTCGCCGAGTGGTCGAGCACGTCCATGGGGCCACGCGAGACCAGCGTGTCCCGCCCCGGAACCGCGTTTTTGAGGGCGGCGACGAGCGCCGGGAAGCCGGGTTTGAGCGGGCTGCCCTTGTCGAGCACAACGATCACCTTGGCGAACATCATCTGACCCAGGCCGAAAAGCCCGTTAGCGACCTTGTAGGCCTGCCCCGGATAGCGCTTCTCGATCGAGACGTTGACCCAGTTGTGGGCGATGCCCGCTGGGGGCATGTGATAATCCTCGATTTCGGGGAGGATCAGCCGGGCAGCGGGCAAAAAGAGCCGTTCGCTGGCCTCGATCAAATAGGCGTCCTCCATCGGCGGGCGGCCCACGATGGTGGCCGGGTAGACCGCGTTTTTGCGGTGGGTGATGGCGGTGACGTGGAAGCGGGGGTAGAGGTCCTCGAGCGTGTAGAACCCGGTGTGGTCGCCAAAAGGCCCCTCCACGATGAGGTCTTCGCTGGGATCCACGTAGCCCTCGAGGATGAACTCGGCCTCGGCGGGGACGGGCAAGTCTACCGTGATGCCCTGGGTCAGCTCGAGCGGGGTTCCCCGCAAGAACCCGGCCAGGTTGAACTCGTTCACGCCGGGGATGGGCGGGATGGGGGCGGTGGCGGCGTAGGTCAGGATGGGGTCTCCGCCCAGGGCTACCGCGACCTCGAGCCGTTTCCCCAGTTTCTTCGCGGTATCGAAATGTCTGCGCCCGACCTTGTGGAGCTGCCAGTGCATCCCGGTGCTTTTATTGTTCAGCACCTGCATCCGGTACATGCCCAGGTTGAGTTCGCCTGCGTCACCGGGGGGCGCTGCGGGGTCTTTGGTGATCACCAGGGGCAACGTGATGAAAGGCCCACCGTCGAGCGGCCAGCATTTGAGGACGGGGAGCCTCGAGAGGTCCACCGCGTCGCCCTTCAGCACCACCTCCTGTACCGGGGCCTGCCGGACCCGGCGGGGGAAGAAGCCCTTGAGTTCGCCCAGCTTGGGCAAGAGTGAGAACACCGCTTTCAATCCGCCCTTGCCGGGGTTGATGTCCATGAGCCGGGCGACCCGCTCGGCCAGGGCATCCAGGTTGGGTACGCCCATCGAGCGGGCAGTGCGTTCGGCGGTGCCGTAGAGCCCGATCACCAGCGGAAAATCCTTCCCCTCGACGTGCTCGAAGAGCACGGCGGGGCCGCCTGCTTTCACCAGCCGATCCGCGATCTCGGTGATCTCGAGTTCCGCCGACACCGGCTCTTTCACCCGCAGCAGTTCGCCTCGGCGCTGGAGGTCGTCCAGATAAGCCTGGAGGTTCTTATACATCGCTTAAAGGTTAGCGCGGGATTTCACGAGCGATTGTGGGGGAGCGTTTAAAAGAGTATGCGATGGTGCGCCCGATTCCGGCTTGGCCCCTAGCCGGTTCGGACGCCTTCAGAGCCGGTTCACCCGCGGCGGTTTAGCTAAAGCGGTGAAAAAGCTCCTGGTCCTGCTGGTCTCGAGCCTGGCCCTGGCCCAAGGCAACTTCCACCTTGAGGTTCCCGCCTTCACCGCACATACCCCGCTTCGCTCGGTCTGCGACGGGCGAAACTCGAGCCCGGCCTTCGCGTTCTCCGGTTTGCCCGCCGGGACCCGGAGCCTGGCCCTCGTCCTTTGGGACCCCGGTTATAGGGGCGGCCTCATCGCCCGCTGGGTGGTTTACGACATCCCCCCGACCGCTAAATTTCCCGCAGGGCTGCCCCGGGAGGCCCTGCTTGGCAACGGGGCCAAGCAGGGCCACAACGGCCTGGGGCGGCTCGGCTACGACGCGCCGTGCCAGCCGGGCCAATACCAGATCGACCTCTACGCCCTGGACGTGCCCTCTTTGGGTTTGCCGCCGGGGGCGGGGCTGCACCGGGTCAAAGCGGCGATCCAGAAGCACCGCTTCGCGGAAGCGATCCTGAAGGTCAGCCTCAAGCGCTGAGGCGTTCCTACTCGAGCCTGAGGTGCTCGAGCCGGTGCTGCTGGGTGTTCCCGTAAACGAGGACTGCCTCCAGCCGCACCATGATGTCGTCGCGGCCCAGCAGGTGCAGCACTGACATGCGCATACGCTCGAGCTTGGCAGGCGTGATGGCCTCCAAGGGGGTACCGAACTTGTCAGTTCTCCTCTGCTTGACCTCCACCGCCACGTAGACCGGGCCGTCCTGCATCCACAAATCGAGCTCGCCGTAGGGGGTGCGCCGGTTCTGCCCCAGGAGCGTGTAGCCCTTGGCTAGCAGGTATTTTTTGGCCAAGGCTTCGGCCCAAGCGCCTTTCATGGCTCAGGGCCCAACGCTAAACGCCAAGGGGTTCCTTTCGCGTTGGTCGTTAGGCAAATCACGGATTGGTCCACTCCTGATAGAGCTCACCGTTGACGTAAAGCCGGAAGGTAGCGTTGCCCTGCACCGCTACGCCCCCCGCCACCTCGATCAGCCCGCCGGGGGGGAAGGGGCCTTCGTAGAGGACCCGGGTAGGTGGGTTGGCGTCATCCACCGTGAGCCGGACCTGGGCGCTCTCCTGGTTCGAAGGCAGGGTGATGCTGAGCGGGACGTTGCGCACTCCCGCTTGGGGAGTGGGGGTAGGCTCGGGGGTCGGCTGGGGTTGTGGGGTGGGCGGGGCGAAGGGCGAGTTTTGCGGGAGGGAGACGTCGGGTTGGGTCGCCACGGTTAGTCGCACCACGGCGTTTTTGTTCATCAGGGTGCCGGGGTCGGGCTGCTGTGAGAGCACCTGGCCCTCTGGCGCACCCGAAGCCACCCGGAACACCTGGGTCTGCAGCTCCGCGATGTTGAGCAGGTATTCCGCCTCCTCCAAGGTAAGCCCGGTGAGGTCGGGCAGGATGGTGTCTAAGGGCGGGCGGGCCCCGGTGGAGACCAAGAGCCGGACCGCCTCGCCCTGGCGCAGCTCGGTGCCGGTGGCGGGCAGGCTGGCCAGCACGGTCCCGGCGGTGGCTTCGGCGGAGACCCGGCTCACCGGCCCCACCACGTAACCGGCGGCCTCCAGGGCCCGCTGGGCATCCTCGAGCGGGCGACCCACCAGGGTGGGTACGCTGCCCAGCTTGGGGCGGTTCAAGACCAGCTCGAGCCGGCGCCCCGGCTTGACGATGCTGCCGGCCTCGGGGCTCTGCTCGAGGATGGTCTCCTTGGGCTGGCTCTGGTCGTTGCCCTCCACGAACTCCACCCGCAGGCCCATCCCCCGCACGGCCTCCACCGCCTGGCGGGGGGTTTTGCCGTGCAGATCGGGCAGTATGTGTTGGGGCGGGTTGAGGTAGCGCTCGGCGCCCAAAAATAGAGCCAGCCCACCCAGCAGCATGAACACTAGCCCGGGAACCCAGGCTGGCCAGTTGAGGCGGTACCGGCGCGGCTCAGGCCGGGGGGCGGGGCCGGGGGCTCGAGCCGGTTTGCCAGCGGGCGGAGCGGGGGCCGGTTCGGGGTTGATCACCGTCCGCCCGGCGGGTGGGGGCGGGCGGGGGCTCTCGGGCCGGGCCGGGCCGGGTTTGTTCAGGCTGGCTTTGCTAAAACCGGCCAGCCCCGCCAGCGGGTTGAGGTCGGCCAGCACCGGCTTGCCGTCCTGGTCGCCCACCCTGAGGTCTTTTTCGCCGTAGCCGAAGGGGGAGAGGGCCTCGAGCCAAGGGCCCAGCCGGGCACGTTTGGGAGAGCGCCCCGGGGTGGGGGCGGTCAGGTCCGGCCAGAACACGTAGTAGCGCCCCGGTTTGGCGGAGATCTCCAGGCCGTGGGGGGTGGCGCCCAGGGTCTCGAGGCGCTTGAGGGCGTTGCGGTAGCGGTGGAAGGCGCTCCTCGCTTCGGGGGTGTGGACCTCGAACCAATACAGGGTTCCCTGGGTCTCGCTCGAGCGCACCCGGTGGGTGCGCAGGAATCCTTGGGATCCCAAATCCTGTACGACGGTGTATTTCCCGTCCAGCAACGTCATCCCCGCGATTATACGGCAGGCCGGATGATGCGGATGATGGGCCAGTCCGGCTCACCCGCGGAATGCGAGCGGGCTTTCGACGTTAGGGCGGGGGTTTGCTATAGGCTTGGCTCCCGCCGATTCAGGGTGGGGTTAGGCCGAGCTGAATCCGGTAAGGCCCCACCAGCAGGGGTGCGGCCATAAAATCCTCGGTGAGCGGGACCGAGAGCAGCAGCCCGCTTTGCGGGTCGCGCAGTTGGACTCCCCAGTTGCCGGGCTCGAGCCTGCTCCAACGGGCCTGGCCCTCGGGGTTGGTGAGGCGCAGGGCTGGCTCGAGGTCGGGGGGGAGCAGCCGCCCGCCCGGACCCTGCCGCCACAGCAGCACCCGCAGCCCGGCGGCGGGCTGGCCCTGCCGCCATACCCGAACCTCGAGCGTCACCGCTGCTGGGGTGAGGGGTTCTTCCGGAGGATGTGGCGGGGGAACCGGGCGGGGGGCCACCTGAGCTAGCGCCAGGCCGCAGAATAGCCCGGCCAGCAGGAGTTTTCGCATAGCCCAACTCTAACCCCGGGGGCCATGAGAACCCCCGGGGTTTGGCTCTGCACGGGTTAGCTTAAGGATCTCCAGGATAGAAAGGTAGCGGGTGGAGCAGGGGTGGCTGAGGAGGCCGCGCCGCTGCAAATCTCGGAACTCCTCCCCCGGTCAACCGGGCACTTCTACCGTAGGCGCACTTAGTAGTTGGCCAGGACGTAATCCACGGCGGCCTTGGCATCCACCAGGCCGTAGCCGTACCAGCCCGCGTTCTGGGTGCGGTAGTCGGGCTTGGCGAGCTGGCCGGTGAGGCTGGCGTTGGCGGTGCGCTCGAGGGCCACCCGCACCTGGAGCGGGGTCAGGTTGGGCTTGGCCGAGAACAAGAGGGCCACCACCCCGGTCACCTGGGGGGCTGCCATCGAGGTGCCCTGCAAGTAGGCGTAGGGGTCGCCGGGGTTTTGCACCATGGGGATGGTGGAGATGATCCCCTGCCCCGGCGCCGCCACCGTCACGTAATCGCCCGCGTCGGAGAAGCCGGTGCGCAGGTTGTTGGCCGAGGTCGCCCCAACCCCGATCAGGCCGGGGATCACCGTGCTGTAGCCGACCGGCCAGCTCAGGCGGTTGCCCTCGCGGAAGGAGTTCCCCGCTGAGAAGACGTACACGGTGCCCTTTTGGGTGCCGTAGCTGATCACGTCGAAGAAAGCCTTGGTCTTGCCCCCGCCGCCCCAGGAGTTGTTGGCGACTTTGAAGCCACAGTCGGCGGCGTACTTCATGGCCCGCACCAGCATGTAGTTGGAGCCACCAAAGTAGCTGAGGGCCCGCACCGCCGCGATTCGGGCTTCGGGGGCCTGTCCCACCACGCCCTTGCCGTTGGCTGCCGCGGCGATGCTTCCGGCCACGTGGGTGCCGTGCCCGCCGGTGTCTGAGGGGTCGGCGTCATCGTCCACGAAGTCATAGCCGTGCTCGCCGGGGCACAGCGGGCTCGCGGGGTTGGGGTTTTGCCAGATGTTCAGGTCTTCGTGGGTCAGGTCCACACCCTCGTCGATCACCGCCACCGTCACGTCTTTGCCGGTGTAGCCCGCCGCCCAAGCCTCGGGGGCCCGGGTGCGGTAGATGCCCCACAGGTAGGGCACGTTGCTGTAGTTGACGTTACCTCCTACGCTGGCCGTGGCGAAGGGGTCCCCGGCGGGCACCTCCACGAAGTACTTGTCGCTGATGGGGCTGGGCAGGGCCTGGAGAGCGGGCGCCGAAGTTTTGGGCAGACTGACCGTCTGGACGTCGTCGCGCGGGCTTTCCACCCAGTAGTTGGGCTCGGCGTACTCCACCCCGGCCTGCTTGGAGTAGGCCTCGGCGAAGCTCAGTTCCTGGCCTTTGGGCACTTTCACCCGGGCCAGTTGACCCCAATTGGCATCCCCAAACGCCGAAACCTGCTGGCTGCCGCTCAAGGGTTGCAGCGAACTCAGGGCGACCCCGCTGCGGTACTTGACCAGGATCTCTCCGGCTACCGCCGGGTTGCCGTTAAGGGTAGTCAGGTCGGGGGCCTGGGTTTGGGGGGCGGGTTGGCGGCTACAGGCGGCGAGAATGGCCGCGGCGATCACGAACACAATGGGCTTACGCATTCTCCACCTCCTCTAGTTGCCCGTCTGGAACGCGAAGACCTCGCTGGCCGATTCGCGGTAGCCGTTGGTGAGCAGGTTTTGCAGGTAGCGCTGGCCCGCTGGCTTTGCCGAAGGGATATAGCCCAGCGTGCCCAGATAAGCCTGGGCGATCCGCCCGTAAGCGTCGTTCACCGGGTTCGACCTGAAGTCCTCGAGCCCAGCCAGACGAGCCGGGTTGACCCAGCGCGCGGCCTGCAGCGCGTCGGGGTCGCGCCCGATGACATCGGTCATCTCCAGGCCCTCGTAGGCGAAGGCCCGCCAGAAATGGTTGGCGTTGGCCGCCAGGCTCACCGGGACGGTGAGGGAGGTCTTTTGGGTGAGGCCGTACCACACCAGGTTGCCGTCTGCGTCATAGACGTCCACCTCGTACAAGGTGGCTTGCGGGACGGCTTTCCAGGAGAGGGTGGGGGTACGGGACTGGCCGTTGGAGTTGTTCGCGGGGGCCTGGAGGTTGGGGATCGCCAGGAATTTCGCGGTGAGCGGGGTGCTCAAGTTGCTGCCGTCGCGCCACTGGTTGATGGTGGAGCGGGCCGAATCCGCGTTGAGGGCGGTGCTGTCCACTTCGATCTGTTGGCTCTTGGCGGCGGGGTCGAGCTTGATGACCCGCATGTTCATAGCCCCCGCCCCGATGTTGTAGTACTGGCCCAGTTCGATGCCGCTGGAGTGGATGGCGTGGTTGAAGATGGGAACGCTAAAGGAGAGGGCCTTGCTGGGGTCGCTGAAGTCGAAGCCGCTGAGCGCCGAGGTGTCGTGGGTGATGGGCAACGTGGTGACCTTGGGGTTCGTGGCCGGGTCGAAGGGCTCGAGCACCAAGTCGCCCGCGGGCGTGTCGATGAAATTGCTGGGCTTGGTGTAGAGGTCGGCCCGGGGTTTGAAGGCGAACTTCTCCCAGAAGTAAGCCGTGGCGGTATTGGGATCGCCGGTGTCGGTGCCGGTGTAGTTGCCGCCCCACAAGCTGCCGCTAAAAGCGAAGCCGTTGTTGCCGGTGAAGAGGGGAACCCTAAAAGAGCCGTCGGCCTTGGTGGTGACCACCCGGAAGCCACCGAAGATCACCAGGCCGTTCTCGCCGGGCTGGATCGCCGTGCCCCCATCGTTGAAGAGGCCTTTGGGCTGGCTGCCGTCACAGGCCGCCGGAGAAGTACGGTCGGGGGTTTTGGGTGGCGGATTGGCCACCACCGGGGTGGTTCCATCGGTGTCGAGTAGCCGCCCGGTGATGCAGCCGAACACGCTGCCAGTTCCGGGGAGCGCTACCGCCGGGCCACCCGGCAGATAGATGTTCATCTCCCCGGCGGCCCCGTACTGATCCTTATAGGCCGCCACCGGAACGTCGTCGTAGGTTACCGAGCGCAGCCCCGAGCCCGCCGGAGGGGTCACCGTGAGGCTGAAGTTGGCTTGCCCCTCGTAGCTCAGTTGAAAGGCCCCGTTGGGCCCGGTAATGGTGGACTTGCTGACGCTTCCGGCGGTGAGTTTGACTTGGGCTCCGGTCACCGGGTTACCGCCGGTGCTGATGGACTGGTAGACAAAGCCCTGGACGGTGGTCACAGAGGGAGTCGGCGCGGGTGGCTTGGTACAGCTTGCCAGCAGCGCTCCTCCCAACACCAAGAACAAATATCTGGTACGCATGAAACCTCCTGAAAAAGCCGATCGCCGAAGCCCCCTGCTACCCACACGCCCGGGCTTATACGCCTGTGTTCACAGGTAAGCCGCCTTCGCCGTAGGTTGGTCGCCCTCCTTCCTTTTGTGAACTCACTGAGCAAGGCGCACTATAATGGCCCTTCTCGGCGACGTCAATTGAGGTTTCTTCTCATCTATAGCGACTGGCACGAATTTTCTACCGATGGCCCAAAGAGCTCTAACCCATCGCGACCCCTCCGGTGTGAGCCAGCGCGCATGGTTCGCCCCTCGAGCCCGGCTGGCCAACCCTGGACGGTCGGCCTCGAGGCAGGCCCCGAGCTTATGATGGACCGATGGAAGACCCCCGCTATCCCCTCGGCCCCTTCGTGATGCCCGCGCAGGTCACGCCGGAGACCCGCGCCGCCTGGATCCTTACCCTCGAGACCCTGCCCGCCCGGATGCGCGAGGCGGTCGCCGGGCTCTCCGACTCCCAACTCGACACCCCTTACCGCGAAGGCGGCTGGACCCTAAGGCAGGTGGTCCACCACGTCCCCGACAGCCACGTGCACTCCTATATCCGCTTCAAGCTGGCCCTCACCGAAGACCTGCCGACCATCAAACCCTACGACGAGGCGGCCACCGCGCTCCTGGCCGATTACGCCCTGCCGGTGGAGGTCTCGCTGAATTTGCTCGAGCACGTCCACGCTCGCTGGGTGGTGCTCCTCAAAGCCATGCGCCCGGAGGACTTCGCCCGTGCCTACATCCACCCCGACAACGGGCGGATGACGCTCGAGCAGGCCCTCGGCCTCTACGACTGGCATGCTCGGCACCACCTGGCGCACATCACCCGGTTGCGCCAGCGGATGGGGTGGTAGGGAGGCGGAACGCTATCCGCCCAACGCCAAGGCCAAAAGGCCCCCCAGGGTCGTGGCGAGGAGGTTGGTGAGGTCGTTGCTCCACCCCTCGAAGCGGTCTTCCAGGAGGCCCAGCAAAGTATCGGCGAAGGCTCCGGCGATGCCACCCAACGCGACGGGCCAAACAGGCTGACCGAGCCCGAGCCCGACGAGCCCGAAGATCATCGCCCCGACGATCAAACCCAGCGTTCCAACAAGACTTATGGCGGCGTTGGTGCCGGTTTTCACCGGTCCTTTGAGCGGGTGCCAGGCGCTGCTCGAGCGCGCTCCTCCCTCGGTCGCCAGGGTATCGGCTGCTGCCGTGGCGAGCGCCCCCAGGAAGAAGAGGGGACAGCCCAACGCGATCCCGATGGCGGCGGGGAGCCCGTTCGCCAGGACTTGGAGGGCGGTTCGGCCCTTTCGGTCACGGCTTTGGGGGTTGAGGCGGGAGGCGATGCTTCCCAGGGCCACGAGAAAGATCACCGCGAGCGCGGCAGGGATCCCACCCGCCCAGAGCGGCAAGCCGCCGACCCAGGCGGCAGCCCAGGCGCTTTTCGGGCGCAGCCAGCCCAAGCGCTCGGCCAGGAGGCCGACGGCGAAGGCGACGAGGAGGCTCAACGCTAACGGCCACAAATTCATGGGGGTGTGGTTGACCGGATCTTTTGCGGAATTGCCCGCGAGTTTTTTGGGACACCCTGCTCGACGTAGCTATCTGCTATGAGCCATCAGCGACTTCTGCAAGTCTATTGCGTCCAGCGCACGTCGCGGACGCCCGGCACCCGGCGGATCTGGTTTTCCAGCATGGTGCGCTCGGCCTCGCCTACCTCGAGCCGCACTTTCATGTGGGCGCTTTCGCCCAGGATGCGGCTTTCGATGCCCATGGCGCTCATCCCGGCCCCGGCGATCACGTCCATCACGTCACGCATCAGCCCGGCCCGGTCCTGGGCGGTGATCTCGAGGTTCGTCACCCGGCCCCAGCCCACCCCCTCCCAGTGGGCGGCCACTATCCGGCCCGCGTCCTGCTCCAATAGCCGCTTTAGGTTGGGGCAGCCCGCCCGGTGGATGGTCACCCCGCGCCCCCGGGTCACGTAGCCCAGGATGGGGTCGCCCTTTTCCGGGTTGCAGCAACTGGCCAGCTTGAGGGGGGCCACCAGGTTGTTCTCGAGCCGGATCCCCAACTCGTTCTTGACCGGCTTGGGCTTGGCGGTAGCGGCCTCTTCGGTCTTGGGGGCCAGGATTCGGGCGATCTGCTGGGTGGTGACCCGGCCCTGGGCCAAGGCCATGTACAAATCCTCGGGGGAGGCGTGGCGGACCAGCTTCTTGGCGACTTCCTCGAGGGTGCTCTCCTTGGGCAAGGGCAAGCCCCGGCGCTTGAAGTATTTCTCCAGGGTGCGCTGGCCCTTCTCCAGGGTCTCGGCCCGCTCGTCGGCGCGGAAGAAGGCCCGCACCTTCTGCTTGGCTGAACGGGTTTTGGCGTACTCCAGCCAGTCCTTGGAGGGGTGGGCGGTTTTGGCGGTGAGGATCTCCACGATCTCGCCGTTTTGCAACTCGTAGGAAAGCGGCACGATCCGCCCGTTGACCTTGGCCCCCACCATATGGTTGCCGACTTCGGTGTGGATGTGATAGGCGAAGTCCACCGGGGAAGCCCCACGCGGCAGGTTGATGATGCGGCCCTTGGGCGTGAACACGAAGACCCGCCCACCCAGGAGGTCGCGGGTCACCGCGTCTACGAACTCTCTAGAGCTGGAAAACTCGGCCTGCCACTCCTGGATGCTCTTGAGCCAGTCCACCCGCCGCTTGAGTTCGTCGGGGTCGGTGAGGCCCTGTTTGTAGAGCCAGTGTGCGGCGATCCCGTACTCGGCGATCTGGTGCATCTCGTGGGTGCGGATCTGCACCTCGAGCGGCAAGCCCGAACCGGCGATCACCGTGGTGTGCAAAGATTGATAGCCGTTGGGCTTGGGAACTGCGATATAGTCCTTGACCCGGCCCGGAATCGGCTGCCAGAGGGCGTGGACCAACCCCAGTACGTGGTAGCAGACCTGCTTCTCGCGCATGGCCTTTTCCTCGGGGTCGGGGGTGGGGCGGGGCTCGAGGATCACCCGCAAGGCCAGCAGGTCGTAGATCTGCTCGAGCGCTCGGCCCTCGCGCTCCATCTTCTTCCAGATCGAGTAGAGGTGCTTGGTGCGGCCGGTGACCTCGTAGCCCTGGATCGAGGCCTTGAGCACCGAGTCCCGGTCGAGGACCGCCTCGAGGGCCTCCTTGCCCCGTTCCACCGCCGCCTCGCGCTCGGCCCGGTGGCTCTTGAGCCGGCTCAAGAGGTCGGCGTAGGCCTCGGGCTCGAGGTAGCGGAAGGAGAGGTCCTCGAGTTCCCATTTGATCTGCCCGATGCCCAGCCGGTGGGCCAGCGGCGCGTAGATCTCCAGGGTCTCGCGGGCGATGCGGGTCTGTTTGTGCGGCGGCATGAACTCCAGGGTGCGCAGGTTGTGCAGTCGGTCGGCCAGCTTGACGATGATGATCCGCACGTCCTCGGCCATGGCGATGAACATCTGCCGCAAATCCTCGGCCCGCTGTTCCTCGAGGCTCGGCCTTTCTTCGGCAACCTGGTGGGCCAGCTTGTAGAGCTTGGAGACCTTGGTCTCGCCCTCCACGATCCGCCGCACCGCACTCCCGAAGCGCTCCTCGAGCTCCTCAGGGCGGGCCTCGGTGTCCTCTACGGTGTCGTGAAGGAGCCCGGCCATCAGGGTTTCGGCATCCAGGCCCAGCTCGGCCAGGATCTCGGCCACCGCTACGGGGTGGATGATGTAGGGCTCGCCGGATTTGCGCAGTTGGCCCTGATGGGCGGCGAACGCGAACTCCAGCGCGGTGCGGACCCGCCCCTGCTCGGTGAGGGGCAGGTAGGTGATCTTTGGCTCGAGGCGAGCCCAGAGCTGGGTTGGGCTGATATCTACCGCTTGCGACACTTCCTCAAGTCTAGCACCCGCCTGTGAAAGTCGGCACAGCCAAACTTACATAGGCTCGAGGCTCATCGGATTTAGCGTCGCGCGTCAAATCCGCGCCAATTCGTCGCGGTGTTTTTCGATCTGGGTCAGAAGCCTCGAGAGGAGCCCCTTCTCAGCCAGCACCACCAACCCCTTTTGACCCAGCGGGGCCAGGATCAAAGCGGCCTCGGGCAAGGAGAGCACCGCGAGCCGGGCCGGCTGCCAGTTCAGGTCCTCGCCCATGCGGCGGAAGTCCTCCAGGAGGGCTTGGGCCACGCTGGTGGGGAAGGGCAGGTGGCCCTCGATCAGCCCCGTAGGTCCCAGCACCGCCAAGCCCTCCACCCCGCGCCCCTCGAACGAGGCCAAAGCGGGGTTTTGGATGGGTTTTTCCTCCTTGGCTGACTTGGTGTCGAAGATGCCCAGCAGGTCGTCGATATCGGCCCCCTTGAGCTCCTCCTTAAGGCGCTGGGTGGCCTGATATTCCTCGTGCAGTTGTGCCGCCAGCGGCAGGGCTTCCTCGAGGGTGCGCCGCACGTCCAGCAGCCCGCTCACCCCCAGTTTGCCCAGGCGCTCCTGGGCGGCGGCCAGAAACTCGATCAGGGGGCGCAGCCTGAACACCGTCTCACCGCCGATATGGGCTTGCTCGTGGTAATCGACCAGCAGGGTCCCGATGCGGATCTGGAGCTGCCCGCGCAGGCTTTCCAGCTCGCGCTGGGCTTTGCCTAGGGCTTCTTGCACCGGAGCGAGGTCGGGGATTTCGCCCGCCTGGATGCGCGAGCGGAACTGGGCGATCTCCGCCAGCACTGCTTCCCCGCCCACCCCGCGCAGGGCCTGGGCCTGCACTTCGAGTTGGGAAAGCTGGGTCAGCAGGGCATTGCGGCGCTGGGTGAGGGCCTCCTCGAGCGTGCGCTCGAAGGGTTGGGGGTCGGGAACCTGGCCGCTTTGCAGGGCACTCTGGGCCGATTCCAGACCGGGGATAGCGAAGCCCAGCTTGAGCGCCCGTCGGCGCAGGGCCTCCAGGCGCATACTGACTTGGCCCTGGAACTCGCGCACCAGCCGATGCACCGCAACCTCGAGCTGGGCCAGCGGCTTGTTTGCGTCGCTGAGTTCGGCCAGCAAACGGCTGCGCTGGGGCTCGAGGGTCTCCAGGGTGGGCATGGCCTGGAGGGCCGAGCGCAGGCTGGAGCGGCGCAGGTTTTCCTCCTCGCGCTCGCGGGCCAGCGTGTCGAGCAACCCCGAGAGCCCCTGGCGCAAAACCTGGAGGCTCTCCTCGCGGGGCTGGGCTCCGACCAGCTGGTTGAAGAAGACCTCCACCGTGGGCTGCCCCCGGTAGGCCGACAGGGCGGCCTCGGCCTCGCTGCGCAAGGTGTCTAGGGCCTGGCGCATCCGCACCTCGCGGGCTTTTTGCTCGCGCAGGTTCTTGGCCTCTTGGGCCAACGCCTCGAGTGCCCCGCCCAAGGCCGCCAGGTCTTCGGGGATCACCCCGGCCTGCAAGGTCTCGAAGGCCACGTTGAGCCGGGTCGCCACCCCCGCGAGCTTGGGGGCTAGCTCTTCGGGGGGTTCGTTGCTGAGCTCGCGCAACCGCTCGGCCAGCCACTCGTAGCGCACCCTGGCCTCCGAGAGGGCTTCCTTGAGGGCGGCTTTGAGCTTGTTTTCGAACTCGGGCAACGCCGCCCCCAACGGCTCGCCCGAGGCCAGTTGGGCCTCCAGGCGCTCGAGAAGGGGGGCCACCTCGGGCCGCGAGAGTACCGCGGTGTAGCGCTCCTTGAAGGTCTCGAGGGCCCGGCGATCCTCGGCTACGTCGATCTCGCGGATCTTGCCGAGCTGTTCTTCGGTGAGTTCGCCAAAATCGATCTCGAAGGTGGGGTAGCGCTCGGTGGCGTAGCTGTTTTCCGGGGCGGGAGAACCATCCACGCGGGGCGGCTCCGGTGGGGTCTCCATCATGAACTCGGCGGTCTCGTCGGGGACCGGGGCTTCGGCTTCGGGTTCGATGCGGGTCTCCAGGGTGGGGTTTTGCACCACGCTGGACTCCACCAGCTTGCGCAACTCGGCGGCGATGGAGCGAGCTCGCTCCACCTCGCCGGGGGCCAGGGTCTCACCCTCGTGCGCCTCCTTGATCTGCCGCAGCAGCACCTCCAGGCGGCGCACCTTGGGGCCACCCACGCTGCTCACCCGGTTAAGGGCGGCCTCGAGGTCGCTGATGTCGCGGGTCTGGCGCAGCAGGGCCGCTTGCAGGCGCTCCTCGAGCTGGACCAGGAGCCCCTGCCCTTCCTTGAGCAGTTCCTCGGGTTCGATCCCCTTCTCCTGCTCCCGCTTGATGACCATCACCAGGCTGCGCAACCGGCCCACCTCGGGCCACTCCAGGTAAAGCCCCATGCGTTTAAGCCCGGCCTCGAGGTCGGCCAACGCGCCGGGTTTGGGTTCGGCGGCGACGGCCTGGGCCTGCACCGGGGGCTGGGCGGGCTCGAGCGGGGGCTCGGTGGGGGGGATGGGCACCGGGGGTGGAGGGGCAGGCTTGGCGGAGTCTCCTTCCTGCTCACGGATCGCTTGCAAGAGATTCTCGATCTGCTGGCGGGCCTCAGAGGCGGGGAGGGTAGCCTGAAGTTCCCGGTAAACGAGCCGCTTGAGGAGGGTCTCGGCGTGCGCCGCCTGGAGGCTTTCCGGGCTCACCCCCAAGCGCCGCACCCCCTCCTCCAACACCGTCTGGGTCCGGCTGCCCAGGAGAGGCTCGAGCGATTGCTGCAAGGTCTGGTAAAGCGACATTCTAGGGTTATTATCCCACCCTTTCTTCGCCGCAAGCGTTCATGAGCGCCTGCGGTCTTTTGTGGTACCACAAAACCTGCGAAGGCCCGGTGTCCCCCATGCGGACATGTCAATCCGTGTGGGTAAGCGCTGCTCACCCTGAGGGTACAAAGCCCGTCATCGGTGAGCCCGCACCCTAGTCGGGTGGAACTGGACCAAGGTGAGAATCCGCTCGAGCCCGAGCAAAAAAAGACCCTCGAGCCGAGCTCGAGGGTCACCGGGAGGTGGGAGGCTCAGAACTCCTCGTCCCACTCGACCAGGGTCTCGCTGGTCAGCTTGGGGTCGGCGCGGCTCATGGTGACGCTGGTCTGCTGGGTGCTGGGGCTGCCCACCGGGGTGCGGGTGTTTTGCAGCAGACCGAACTGGGTGGCGATCCCCCGCAGCCCGATCCCCGCGAAGGCGATCACCAAGAAGAGGGTCAGGGCCCAGAACATCTGGGCGGTCAGGCTCTGCTGGATGGAAAGGCTGGCCAGCGTGCCGAAGAAGGGCAGGTTGCCGTAGTCGGCCAGGATCGAACCGATGTAGGAGAGGCCCTCGAGCATCGCCGGTAACAGCAGGAAGAAGAAGGCCAGGCCCAAAAAGCGCCAATAGATGTTGCGCCCGCCGAAGGTCAAGGCCAGCAGGTACAAGGGGATCACCGCCAACAGCCCGGCCAGGATGAAGAGCACCGCGCGGGGCAGGCCCAACAGCAGGAGCTGGAGGCTCACCTGGAAGTCATGGCCGAAGCCCAGGCTCTGTTTGGAGAGGGCCAGCCGGGACTCTTCCAGCTCGTTGGAGAGCACGCTGAAGTCGGTGGTGCGCAGCCCCACCGCTTGCTGCATGGCGCTGATCAGCCGGTTGGTGCGCTCGGCGAGGGTGGGGTTGAGGGCGGCCACCATCGGCTCGACCTGGCTACGGTACTGGGACTGCAACTGCCGCAGGGTTTGCCGGGCTTGCTCGAAGCGGCCCACCTGCACCTGCGACTGGGCGGTGATGGCCTGCCCCTTGACCTCGAGGACGGCGCGCTTCCAGTCGTCCACGCTGAAGATGCCCGCCCCGGTGAGCTGCTCGGTGACCTGCTCGGCCTTGGCGTGGTCGGTCACCAAGAACCGCACGTCGCCTAGGAGCCGCTGGTAAGCGTCCTCGGTGGGTTCGCCCGCGGGGGCGCTGGGGGTCGGGGCGACGGGCTGGGATGCGGGCTGCGCCGTGACCACCTGCGGGGTGATGGCCGGGACCGGCTTGGCCCGGGCTGGTTGGGGCTTGGACGGCGGAGCGGTTTGGGCTCGAGCCGCGGGCTTGGGCGTGGCGCTCTGGGCAGCCACCCCCCCTTTAGCGGGGGGGGTGGTGGTCTGCGCAGGTTGGCTGGACGGTCGGTTACCGATCTGCTGGAGGAAGGCCTGGATCTTCTGGCTGAGGGCCTGGGCCTGGGTGCGGAAGTCCCCCATCTGGTTAGCGGAGAGCTTGGCCAGGGCCCCCACGAAGCCCTGCGCGGAGAGCCCGCTGGCCCGGGGCGAGTCCTGCACTACCAGGTAGAGGGCGTAGGCCCGGGTGGTGTCGAGATAGGCGGCCTGAGGGCTGGCCTGGTTGCGGGCCCGGTTGAGCGCGGTGAGCATGTTCTGGGCGTAGGTGCGCTCGAAGAGCTGGCGCAGGCCGTTCAGGTTGGCGGCGTTGGCCAGCGCGTTGGCCTGATCGGGCAGGGTAGCCGGGAGCCCACCCGCCGCTACCAGGCGGCGCAACAACTCCTGAGCCTGGGGGCCTTGCTTGGCGGTGACGGCGGTGAAGTAGGCATCGTAAAGGGCCTTGCCCAAGATTCCCCGGATCACCAGGATCCGGGCCTCGAGGTCGGTGCGGCTGCGGCGCTGGACCGCCACCTTGGCGTCCTCGAGGTTGCGCAGGATCCCGTCGCTGAGCTGCGAGGCCAGGTCGCTGGCCGAATTGCGGAAGCGGTTCTGGGCATCGTTGAGCAGGGTCAGGGCCTGCGCGGGGTTGCTGCTTTGCAGGCTCTGCACCTGGGTCAGGCTGCCTGAAAGCTGGTCGTATACGGTGGCAATCGGGGCTGCCGATGCCCACGTAGGGGGAACTAACGTGGCGAGAACCAAGACTGCCAGCCAACGCTTCATCTCATAACCTCCCGGTGGGGCTCTTTAGGGGTGTATTCGGGGTCCAGACGTGCATATCCGCTTCCATAGGCTTTAGCCCAGACGCTCGATCTCTTGCAGGCCCTCGATGTTCCGCAGGCGGTACATCAGGGTTCCCAGGTTGGCTTCACCACGGGCGAGCACCGCGATCCAGCCGATTCCCATGGGCCGGATCAGCAACTGGGCCGACTCCAGGACAGTGTAGAACATGGAATAGCTTCCCCGTGTGACGAGTAGCCGGTGGGCGGTCCCGACCATACGGACGAATTCCGGCCCCAGCCCCTGGACGCGGGTCTCGCGTCCGTAGGGGGTTTCCAGGATGACCCCGGCCACCCCCTCGAGCCGGGCCAGGCTCTGCACCAGGCCTTGCCGGGCAGCAGGGTCGGAGAGCGGCACCCGCTCGAGGGGCGGGGGGATCTCGGGTTCATCGTCAAAGGAGGGGGTGGGGTTACGCGGGGGGGTGGTGCTCGAGTGCAGCTTAGCCAGGATGGCCTTGAACGGCGGCAAAACCCCCTTCACCGGCAAGATCTGGGCCAGTTCGCGCATCAGCGGCCCTTCGATCACCCGGGCCCAGTCCCCCGGGGAAAGGGGAGCCCGCCCCCCCGCTTTGATCGCCCGCTTGAGGAGGTTCTCGGCGGCCCCGCGGGATACGTATAGGCTCAAGGCTTCCAACACCTGCTGCTCGATGTCCATAGGGTGATCGCTCGATAGTGGGCACTGGGTCGGGCAAGCCTGAAGGGGCTTGCCAACCTAACGGGTTGAGTGTACCATGTCGTTTGCCCGACTTCGGGCCGTTTGCACAGCGGGTTTTTGGGCCGCTTGGCAGATGCGCTCCGAGCCCGGGGTGCCCCATTGGGGCGTCGTCTAACGGCAGGACTGCGGATTCTGGCTCCGCCAATCGTGGTTCGAATCCACGCGCCCCAGCCAAGCTGCCGACCCGGGGCCATTCAACCCCGGGACGGTACACTGCCTGGCCCCATCGACTAGCGGTTAGGTCACCGCCCTTTCAAGGCGGCGGCAGGGGTTCGAATCCCCTTGGGGTCACCAGAAAAACAAGAGACAAGAGGAAAGAGGAAAGCAACAACCCCCCTTTCCTCTTTTCTCTTTAACTCTCTTT
>DASTSL010000068.1:0-6761 GCA_035760705.1 Meiothermus sp.
GTGGCCCGGGTGGTCTCGCACCTGAACGGCAAGAAGCCCAAACCCGGCGAGGACGTGGGGGATTTGGGCCTCGAGCTTGCCGATATCCTCTTCGTCCTGATCTGCATGGCCAACCGCGACGGGATCGACCTTGAGGAGAAGTTCGAGCAGGTGCTCGAGAAGTACAAAATCCGCGACAGCGAGCGCTGGACGAAGAAAGCTTGAGGTTGGAAGCCGGAGGCACTGGTCTCGGAGCGCAGTTTGCGGGGCTATGTATCCCCACGGTAAAACCGTAGCGGGTGCAGAAAAGGTGGCTGACCAGGCCGCGCCGCACACCCCCCACCCCTACCCTTCTACCGGCGCAAGCTCACCCCAGCCCATACGCTAACGCAGCCTCAGCGCCTCCAAAGCCCGCTCGATCACCGGGTCGCGCCCGGTGCGGAGCCAGGCGGCGGGGTCATCGCTAATGGGCACGTCGGGCTCGACGAAATCCGGCAGGGGTGAGCCGTCGCTGTTGAGGGTGCGTACGTAGGTGATGGCCACCGCCGAGTGGTCCAAGAGCGGGAAGAAGTCGGTGGCGGTATTGGCGACCCCGGCGGTGCGTTCCCCCACCACCTGGGCCCGTCCGGCACTTTGCAGAAGGTAAGCGAAGATCTCCGCGCAGGAGGCGCTCCGCCGGTTGACCAGCACTGCTGCCGGGCCGCGCCACAGGGTGGCGGCAGGAATGTGGTAGCCGCGCGGGTCGCGGGGGTCGTTGCCTAGGGTGGCCCCCTGGCGGAACCCCAGCGGGGAGCGGCCCAGTCGGCTCTGCATAGAGATCTCGTAGTCGCCGATAAAGGCCGCCGCCGCCGAAACGCACTCGGTCTCCTCGCCGCCCCCGTTGTTCCGCACGTCGAGCAGGATCGCTTTGGCGTTCTGCTCCTGAGCCTGACGCACCAAGGCATGAACCCGCGGACCTACCTGGCCGTAGGTGGCGAACTGGGGGATGCGGATCACTACCACCCCGGGGGCAATGGGCAAGCTGTAGGCATAGGGAAGATCGAGCGGAACCACCGCCCGGCGCTCGAGGCTGACCTCGAGCCGCTCCGGGCGGGCCACGTCCCCTCGAGCGATCTGCAAGCGCACCGGGGTGTCGCTGGCCAGTTGTTGGCGCAACGCTTCCGCACTCGAGGGCGGCGTACCGTTCACCCCCACGATGCGGTCGCCGGGCCACAACCCCGCCCCCTCCGCCGGGCTTCCCGTCACGATGTCCTGGATCAGCACCGCCCCGGGCACGGCTGGGCCGAATTGCAGCCCCACCAGGGGGCGGGCCTCGGCGGTGCCGTCGAAGCGCTCGAGCGCGCTGCGGAAATTCTCCGGCGCCAGGTAGTAGGTGTGCCCGTCGCCCAGGTCGCGCAGCATCTGCGAAATGAGCGGGCGGGCCACCTCGAAGCTGCAGGCTTCCCCCTGGGGAGCGCAAGCCTGCTCGAGCCGCTCGCGGTAACGGGCAGTCACCTCTTGTGGGGGAGTCCGAGCGGGGCCGTAGTAATAGAACTCGAGGTAGAAGCTGGCCTCGCGGAAGAGTTCGCTGGCCGGGCTAGCAAAGGCCGAAGTCAGGAGAACCGCAAGGGCTAAACCGCGCAGAGGCATAGCCGAAATGTAGCAGCGATTCCCTCGGGGTAGGTGTAGGACGGATGAAAGGCCCTGACACCTGTGGGTTACTCGCTGCACCCTCCCACCCCGGCCCTACGAAGGGCAACCCAAACCTCTCCTCTTTCAGCAGCTTGGGGCTAGGGTTTTTTATGTCTCGCGCCTGCCGTCACACCCCGTACAACGCCCCGAACTTGGCGTTCAGGTAACGGATCAGGTACTCGGGGTTGAGGTCTTCGCCGGTCACCTGCTGCACGAGGTCGCGCGGCCAGTAACGGCTGCCCTGCTGGTGGATGTTTTTCCGCTGCCACTCGAGCAGGGGGGCGAACTCCCCGCGGGCGAACTGCTCCTCGAGGTTCCCTAGCTCTTTCTCGGCCTGCTGGAAGAACTGCGCCCCGTAGAGGTTACCCAAGGAGTAGGTGGGGAAGTAGCCGATCAGCCCGGCGCTCCAGTGCACGTCCTGCATCACCCCGTCCTTGATCTCGGCGGACTCAATGCCCAGGTACTCCCGGTATTTGGCATCCCAGGCCTCGGGGGCATCGTCCAGCGAGAGGTCGCCGCGCAGGATGGCCAGCTCGAGTTCGAAGCGGATCATGATGTGCAGGTTGTAGGTCACCTCGTCGGCCTCGATGCGGATCAGGCTGGGCTGCACCGCATTGACCGCAAAGTGGAAGTCCTCGAGGCGCACGTCCCGTAGGGCCTCGAAGTGTTCCTGGGCCTTGGGGAAGAAGTAGCGCCAGAAGCCCAAAGAGCGGCCCACCAGGTTCTCCCAGGTACGGCTTTGCGACTCGTGGATGCCCAGGCTGACCTCGGTGCCCATGGGGGTGCCGTAGTGTTCGCTCAGGAGACCCTGCCCGTAAACCCCGTGCCCCATCTCGTGGACGGTGCCAAAGAAGGCCGGGTTGAAAAAGTGCTCGTCGTAGCGGGTGGTGAGCCGCACGTCACCGGGGCCGATCCTCTGCATGAAGGGGTGGGCCACCACGTCGAGACGGCCCGCCTCGAGGTCGAAGCCGATTCGTGCGATAACCTCCTTGCCAAAGGCCTCTTGAGCCACTCGAGGGTAGTGGCGCCGCAGGATCGCGGTGTCGGGCGTGCGGGCGCTCCCTTCGATCCGCTGGAGCAGGTCCACGGTGGCCTCCCGGACCCGCTTGAAGATCGGCTCGATCTGGCTGGCGGTGGCTCCCGGCTCGTACTGGTCGAGCAGGGCATCGTAGCGCTCCCGCTGGTAACCGATGGCGTCGGCGGCCTCGCGGGTGAGGTCGAAGATCTTTTGCAGGATCGGCTTGAAGGAAGCCCAGTCGTTCTTGGGCCGGGCCTCCTCCCAGATGGCCTGGCCCTCGCTGGTGGCCTGAGCCAGTTCCACCGCCAGCCGCTCGGGGATCTTGGTTTGCAGGTCGTAGCTGCGCCGCCACTCCCGCACGTTGACCGCCTCCACCGAGGTGGGATCTTTCACCAGCTCGCTGCCCTCGACCCACGCCAGCATCTCCCCGATCCGGGGGTCGGTGCTTTTTTGGTGCAGCAGCTTGGCCAGCGTGGCCTGCATCATGGCCCGGTGGGGGTGGCCTTTTCGCGGGGTGTAGGTGGCCTGGTCCCACCCGGCCAAAGCCCCGAAGGAGCCCAGGTAAGCGATCTCTTTGCTGTGGTGGAGGAGCCAGTCGTAGGCTGCTTGAGCAGTCATAGCCCGACCATCATACTGAGGGTCAGGTTCAATGTCTGTCAGTAAGTTGATGTAGGACAACTCGCGCCGAGGTTCATCCCAATTCGGCCCGCCCGCTCGAGAAAGCGAACTTCGCGCATATTCCCTCCACCAAACGCTAAGCGCCGAACGCCAGTAATGTAGAGCCATCCGCTACAGCTAATTCTGTCATCCCGAACAGCGGGTCAGAGTCTCTCCCGCGGCTGGGCGGCTTCGCTCACGGGTGGGGTTGCGGGGTGTGCGGCGCGGTCTGGTCAGTTACTCCTTCTCCACCCACCACCTTTTTATCGTGGAGATCCTTGGGTGACAACCAAACCCAGTAGTTTCAGCGGTTCGGCTTAAGGCGGGGTTATTATCTCCTTCTCATCCCTCGGGTGTTACACTCCTATGACGTAGCCAGCACGGTCCTGGGGTACAATCGGACTTACTTCACGGGCCGATAGAGCCGACGCACGGCGTCGGAGGGCACACGGAGGCCGTAGATCAGACGGCCCAAAGGAGCGGGTGGCGGATGCGTTGTTTCGTTCTGGGTGACATATCGGTTGACCTCATCTACTTCCTCGAGCGAATCCCCGAGCCGGGCGAGGAGGTGGAAGCCAAGCGAGCCCTGATGAAGCCGGGCGGGGCCGGGGCCACCCTGGCCGCCCAGCTCGCCAGCCTGGGGCACAAGGTCTATCTGGCCGGTCGGGTGGGCCAAGACCCCTTCTGCGAGGTGGCTCTCGGCGAGGTGCGCAAGGTCGGGGTGGACCTCAAATACCTTCAGGAAGACCCGACGAACACCACCTCGAGCATCCTGATCTTGTTGGTCCCCGGTGGGGAGCGCTCGATGGTCAGTGCGGGCGGGGCCAGCCGCTACCTCGACGCCGCCGAGTTCAAACCGCGGAGCCTGGACCAAGTGGACGCGGTGGTGATGTCGGCCTATGCCCTGGTGGGCGGCCCCCAACGCGAGTACGCGGTGAAGGTGCTGGACGCCGCTAAGAAGCGCGAATTGCCGATCTTCGTGGACATGGGCACCGGGGCGGTGCGGGTGGTGGGGCGGGAGATCCTCGAGTACGTGCGGGGGGTTCCCTACTTGCTGATGAACCAGCAGGAACTCCTCGATCTCACCGGGGCCGATGCCATCACCGAGGGCATCGCCGAACTGCACACCTACGGCCTCGACACCGTGATCGTGAAGGTGGGGCCGCTGGGCTCCATCGTGGTCACCCCCAACCAGCAGGAATTGGTGGAACCCTTCCCGATGGAGGACATCGTGGACACCACCGGCTCGGGCGACGCCTACACCGCCGCCTTCGCCCACGCGGTGATGGACGGGCGCGACCTCCTCACCGCTGCACGGCTGGGCAACTGGGCCGGGGCGCTCGCGGCGACCGCGGTGGGGGCACAGGGTCGGTTGATCACGCCGGAGGACTTGCTCCAGGCCAAATGAAGCCGATCAACGACCCCCAGGTGGTCGCCACCGAGTACACCGACGACCAGAGCCTGCGGATCCGCATCGAGACCCACCGCCGCTACACGGTAGGGGAAGACCTCGAGCAGAGCATTGCTGGCGTGCTCCAGCTCGAGGGCGACGAATCCCTTCTGGACGTGGGAACCGGGCCGGGGGATTTTCCCGGGCGGCTAAAACGGGCGAGCCACCGGGGGCGAATTGTGGGGATAGACCTTTCGGCGGGGATGGTGGAGAAGGCCAGGGCCCATCACCCCGAGGCCGAGTTCCTCCAGGCCAACGCGATGGCTTTGCCCTTCGAGAGCGCGACCTTCGAGGTCGTCACCGCCCGGCACATGCTCTACCACGTCCCCGAGGTGGGCAAAGCGCTCGAGGAGTGCCGCCGGGTGCTCAAGCCCGGTGGGCGGTTTCTCGCCGTCACCAACCCCGACGGCTATATGAGAGAGTTTTGGAGCGCGGTGACGGAAGCCGTGCGGGATGACCCGGATTTTGCCGATTTGCTCGAGGAGATCACCCACCCCAAGTTTTTCCACGATCACCTACTGAGCCTTGTCGAACGTACCTTTGGGAATGCCCGGCTCAGGATCGTCCAGAGCCACCTGGTCTTCCCCGCCCCGGAGCCAGTCCTGGACTATTGGGATTCGATGTGCGGCTTGCGCGATGCCTCACCCTCGGCTTGGGCCAGAGGCCGCGAAGCCCTGGCCAGGGTCCTGCCGAGCCGGCTCGAGCCTGGCCCCTGGCAGGTTTCCAAGCGGGTCGCGTTGATCGTGGCTAGAGCCGCTTTCGATTTGATTCAGCCGGTCAGAGGATAGAAAACCGCCACCCGGCTAGCGCCGCGAAAAGACGCCACCCGGCTAGCGCCGCGAAAAGACGCCTCCCCTATCCGGCAGGATAAAGACCGCTCTAAGCGCGCCCACGGATGGGTGTGCGGTGGCGCGGCCTCGTCAGCCACCCCTCCCCCATCCATGCCGTCTCTGCGGAGATCCTTAGCCGTTGAAATAGCGGCGCAAAGCCTTCAAAAAAGCCTGCCCGGTCTGCCCGCTTTTTTCCGGGTGGAACTGTGGGGCCACCACATTATCTTTGGCGTATACCGCGGTGAACTCGGTTCCCTCGTACTCGCTAAGCCCAGCCGAGCCCTCCACCAGCGGCCCATAGTAGGAGTTGGCGTAGTAGAAATAGCGCCCGCTCAGGGGCTCGAAGGCCCCGGGGGCGAAGCGCACCGTATTCCAGCCCATCTGAGGCACGTGCTCGGCGCGGAAACGGCGCACCGTGCCGGGGATCAGGCCCAACCCTCGGGTCTGGGGGGCTTCCTCCGAGGCTTCGTAGAGAATCTGCATGCCCACGCAGATGCCCAGGAAAGGCTTGCCCGCCGCGATGTGGTTGCGCACTCCTTCCTCGAAGCCGGAGGCCAAAAACGAACCCATCACCTGTCCGAAGTGACCCTGGCCGGGGAGCACCAGCAGATCAGCCCTGGCCACGCCTTCGGGGTCGGCAGAGACTTTCACCTCGAGTCCGCTCGCCTCGAGCGCTTTGGCCGCGCTCCGCACGTTCCCCGAGCCGTAATCGATCAGTAGTGTCCGCATCCGAGTTCGATGATACAAATGAGCCCGGGAGCGGGTCGTGGCAGGGTTACTTTCTGCTCAGTGCGCCCACGGGTGGGGGTACGGCGACGCGGCCTCGTGAGCCACCCCTCCCCCGCCCACCACCTTTCTATTCTGCAGCTACTTAGCTGTTGGACTCCGAGGAACGTAGGAGACGTACGGCAGTGATCACAGCCTGTGAGCCGCCTATCGGAGTGGGCAGTAGCGGCCATCCCAGCGCGGGCCGCTTTTGCCTGCGCCGATTACGGCCACTTCGCGCTTGCTCATCCCACCCGGCTAGCGCCGCGAAAAGACGCCTCCACCGGCTCGTTTTTGCCGAAGTTCGCAAGTCAACCATGACACCTAGACCCTCAGTAAGCCACGAAACCCTCTGGCAGCGTAGTAGGACTCTGCTCCGCTGTGGTATACG
>DASTSL010000069.1:0-20301 GCA_035760705.1 Meiothermus sp.
GATACGCTTTGCGCTTCCTGGAAGGCCAGTCTAGAAAGGGATATCCACTTCTTGCTTGGGCCGGGCTTCCTTCTGCTTGACCTTGGGGGCTTTGCCCTCGAGCACCGCCTTCACCTTGAGCAAGTCCGCGACCATGTTGGCCCGCGCTGCCGGGTAGCTTTCGGGGGAGTGCTCTCGGATATGGACGAGGTAGTTGGGTTGGGGGATCCCCATCACCAAGGGCTGCGGCGAGGGCAGGTCCCCGGCCAGCTTGAGGTAGGGGCTCTCGGGGGGAACCTCGAGCCACTCCCCGCCTTGCAGGGTGATCTTGAAATCCTTCCCCAGAAAGTGCTGCGCGGTCGGCCCACCCAGACAGACGATGGCCTTGGGCTGGATGATGTCAATCTCGGGCTTGAGCCAGGCCGCAACCCAGGTTTTGATCTCCTTGGCGGTGGGGGTGCGGTTGACCTTGATCCCGTTTTCTTCCTTCCACAGCCAGCACTTGACCAGGTTGGTGATATAAACATCGTCGCGGGAGAAGCCGGCCTGGGCTAAGAGTTCGTCGAAGATGTCCCCCGCCGGGCCGGTGTAGGGCCTGCCGGTCTGGGTGTCGCTGCCGCTGGGGTTGTGCCCGATGAACATCACCGGGCTATCGGGGTTACCGACTCCGGGAACCAGGGGGTTTTCCGGGGGGTCGCACTGCACCTCGGCCCGCATTCGCTCGTTCAAAGCGTCCAAAGCCGCACGCTTGTCCATCCGCATATGCTAGCGCGGTTGGCTGAAGCTGGGCTTAGCGAAAGCCGTCGGTAAAGATCCCTGAGCTGGAGGGGTTCCTGGGCGGAGTCGAAACGGGCTCTGAGGCGATGACGTACGACTAGTAGCTGATCGTCGGCGCTTGGTGTAGATAGGTGGTATCGGCCAACTGTTTGAGGGCGAAATCGGCCACGTCGGCCCGCGAGATCTGCGGCGATAGCCCTACCGAAATATGCCCGACCCGGTATTTCCCGGTGAGCGGCCCGTCGGTGAGACGGGTGGGGCGCAGGATGGTCCAGTCCAGGCCGCTGTGGCGGATGATCTCTTCCTGGGCCTGGTGTTCCTCGAGCGCCTGGCGCAAAAAGAGCCAGGCCAGGTTGGCCACGATCCCCCGGCGGCTATCGCCCACCCCCCACGAACTCACCGCGATGAGCCGCTGAACCCCCTGCTGCTGCATGGCCGCCACGATGTTGCGGGTACCCTCGACCCGCACCCCCTTGGCCCCGCCCAACGCGCACAAGACCGCCTCTTGCCCATCTACCGCCCGACTGACGGCTGCCGCGTCCAGCACGTCCCCCCGCACCTGCTCGAGGTCTTCGTAGGGCTCGAGGGCTGCTCGGTTGCGTACGAAGGCGCTCACCGTATGCCCCAGGGCATAGGCCTGCTCGACCATGCGGCGCCCGACCCCACGGGTCGCGCCAAAGATAAGGATCTTCAAATACCCCACCTCCGTATAAGATCTGCCAGGAAAATTATAGAGCGGTAAGCGATCTTCGCTTACCGCTACCCCGGCTACAGCCGAGAAACCTGATGAGAGAAGAGGGGGGGAAGCGGTTTTCCCTTTGATCTACCCGATCCGAGGTGGGCTAGGGTACCTGGCCCGAGGCCACCCTCCACACGAACCAGGCAATCCCCGCGAGCGTGAGGAGCGGGATCTAACCAGGTCCAGCGCCTGGTTGATCGCGGCACCCATGGGGGTGTCGCCATTCGCGGTCAGCCGGGGTGGCTGGAAGGCGTTCACGGTCTGAAAGTCCTGGGCCACGCCCACCCCGCCGCCAAAGGTCACGATGGCCACCTCCACCCGTTTGCGGGCCAGGCTGTCCTCGTTGATCTCCTCCTTGAACACCTGGAACCCGGCGTTGAGTTCGTGGATGGGGGCTCCGCCCATCGAGCCCGAGGTGTCCAGCAGGAGCACGCAGGCCAAGCGCGGCTCCGGGTTGTTGGCCAGTTCGGCATCGAACCTCATCGCTACCCTCTCGGCTAGAGCATACCCGAGGCGGGAGGCTGCCTCTGAGGCGGGATTCTGACGATGCTGCTATGTTGGCTTACTACCTCCGTCACCACGAGGAGGTAGATCAGTACGTGATGGGGCAGCGCCTAAAGGCCGAGCTCGCCCGCGAAACCCTTCGCCTGTATAGCAACCCTGAGTTGGAGGCTCGCATCCGTAACCGGACGGACTGACCTACATGAAGCTGCTGATGGACGAGCACATCGAGCCCGCCATCACCAGGGGGCTCTTACGTGTCTATTCCCTGCTCGATGCAGTCACCGTGCAGGCCGTTGGGCTACGTACTTGATCGGACGAGCAAATCCCAACCTGGGCTGCCGAGCAAGGCCGGGTTGTGGTTTCGAAAGACCGTGCCACGATGGGTTTAGAGGCCGCTCGCCGGATCGAGCAAGGGGAGCCATGCCGGATTTGCTGCTGATCCGGTGCAATGCCACACATGGCCAGGTAATTGAGGCTTTGAAGCTGGTGTTGGAGTGTGCGTTACCAGGAGAACTGGAGAATCTGATCCTCTACATTCCCATCGGCTAAAAATGTAGGGGCGCACCGTGGTGCGCCCCTACCCGACCGCGAACGTTTACTGCACGTTCAGGTTGATCGTCGCCAGCGGAGCCGCGGTCTCCGCGGTGCCCTTGGCCCGCACCTCGTAGGTGATGGCCCCGGTGCCGGGGTTGGACTGGTAGCTCCAACCGCAGGCCGCGTCCATCGGAACCTCCTTGCGGCCCACCACCCGCTCGCCGCGCTTGACGGTCACGACATAGATGGTTCCCCGGCCCTGCCCGGTTCCGCCGAAGCGGAAGGGGGTCGAGACCGTGCCGCCCGAGCTGAGGTTGGCCAGGGCGAAGGGTTTATCGCAGGTGGCTTGGCCGGTGGGCCGCTCGACCTCGATGCTGAGCTTGGGGCCTTCCGCCGCGCCCGCCGCCCGGACCTCGTAGGTGTGTGCCCCGCTGGTCGGAGCAGGAACCTCGAGGCTCCAGCGCTCGTCCGCAGCCACCGTCACCTTGCCCAAGCTCACGCCGTCCTCGAAGACCTCGAGTTCATCCCCGGGTTTGCCCGTCCCTTGCAGGGCGAAGCTCCCGGCGGGAACCTTGCTGTTCGCGGCGGGGGCGGTAAAGCCCAGTTCGCCGCTGCTGGGGGCGGCGGTGGAGGGCGCGGTGACGTTCACCGTGACCGAAGGGCCCCCGGCCTGTCCAGCTTGGCGCACCTGGTAGGTGTGGGTTCCGGCGCTGGGGGCGGGCTCGAGGGCGAACGACCAGCCGCCGTTCTGGCCTACCGTCACCATGCCGAGCCGGGTGGCGCCGTCGTAGACCTCCAGGGTCTCGCCGGGTTGGCCGGTCCCTTGCAGGCTGAACTCGCCTGCGGGGACCTCGGCCCCGTTAGAGGGCGAGGTGATGCTCACATTGGTGCTGACGGGAACACGTGCCGAAAGGGTGGGTTGCCCCGCCGCGAAGGCCCGGTAACCCAGGAAGGGCAGGATGCCCAGGATCCCGATCAGCCCCATCGCCCCGATCATGGCCCAGCGGGCGGTGCCAGAAGCGGGAGTGGCGGTGACCCAGGGCGGGAGCACCCCGGCCTGGTCTTCTTCACGCTCGTGTTCGGGCTGGCGAGAGAGCACTGCCAGGCTGAAGAGGCGCAAATAGTAGTAGGCGGCGATAGCCGAGGTCACCAGGGCCAGCACCAAGAGGGTGTACTGATGGGCCTTGGCGCCCTCGAGGAACACCAGCAGTTTCCCCCAGAAGCCGGGGAAAGGCGGCAACCCGGCCAGCGAGAGCATGGCGAAGGCGAAGCCCACCCCCAGCAGCCGGTTGCGCTGGAAGAGGCCGCGCAGCCGCTCGTAGGGTACGTTGCCGTTGGAGAGCGCCGAGAGCACCGCGAAGGCCAGCCCGGTGCCCAGCAGATAGGTGAGCAGGTAGAAGCTGATGGCAGGGCCCCCGCTCGCGCTGAAGAGGCCAACCCCCACGTACCCCGCGTGGGCGATCGAGGAGTAGGCCAGGAGGCGCTTGGCCTCGGTCTGGGCCAGAGCCCCCAGGTTCCCGAAGATCAGGGTCAGGACGATGACCGCGGCGAGCGCCACGCCCCAGGCGGGTAGGCCCTCGGAGGTGAGGCGCACCAGGGCAGCGAAGGCGGCGGCCTTGACCGCGGTGGCCATGAGCAGGCTGACCCCGGTGGGGCTGCCCTGGTAGACGTCGGGGGTCCACCAGTGGAAGGGCACCATCGAGGCCTTGAAGGCCAGGCCGATCAGGAGCATCACCATCGCGGCCACGTAGAGCGTGCCGCTGCCCGCTACCCCCACGTTGAAGCTGCCGGTGGCACCGAAGTGCAGCGCGATGCCGTAGAGGAAGACCGCCGCCGAGAGAGCACCCAGCAGGAAGTACTTGAGGCCCGCTTCGTAGCTTTGCTCATCGCGGCGCCAGGTGGCCAGCACGTAGAGGGGCAGTGAGAGGGCCTCGAGCGCGATCAGGATCACCACCAGGTTCGGGGTGGAGGCCATCAGGAGCATCCCGGTGGCGGCGTAGAGGGCCAGCAGGTAATATTCCAGCCGCTCACCCCCGTACCTGCCGATGACCACTGCCCACAGTACCCCCAATAGGGCCACCAGGGTGAGCCCCTGGGCCAGCAAGTCCCAGCGGAAGAGGCCGTTAAAATACTCGGCGGGCTGGTTCCACCCCACCAGGATCGCCCCGATGGCGGCGATGATCGTCCCCGCCGTGAGCCACTTGGTGGCCCGCACCGGGATCCACAAGGCCAATAGGGTGAGGACGGTGGCGGCGCTCGAGAGGATCAAGAGGGGAATCATGCCGCACCTCCAAAGAGCGCAGCAAACGCCTTAGCCAGCGGTTGCAAGAGCTGGGTGAAGAGCTTGGGATATAGGCCCAGCAGGGCGATGGCTGCTACGATCACCACCGCGAAGCTCCACTCCCGCGGGGTCATGTCGGAGACGGCGCGGTTCTCGCTCTCGTGGAAGACCTTCTGATAGGCGGTGAGGGCGTAGGCCGCCGCTGCGATGATCGAGAGGAAGGCCACGAAGGTCAGCCAGGGGCTGGCTTTGTAGGCACCCAAGAGCGCCATGAACTCGCCGGGGAAACCGGCCAGCCCCGGCAGACCGATCATGCTCATCACCAGGATCATGCCCAACGCCGCCAGGGCCGGAGCGCTTTTGGCCAGGCCCCGTACCGGGCCGATCTCCATGGTGCCGGTGCGTTCGTAGACCAGCCCCACGAAGAGGAACATCCCGCCGGTATAAACGAACGAAGAACCCAGCAGGAACAAGGCTCCCACCGCGCCCTCGGCGGTCCCGCTGAAGAGCCCGATGGCCGCCAGGCCCATGTGCGAGATCCCGCCGTAGGCCAGGAGGTTCTTCCAGTCCTTGGCGCCCCAGGCCACCCAGGCCGCGTAGATCGCGGTGAAGGCGGCCACCGTGAGCAGCAGCGGTTGCAGGTTCTGGAAGCCCTCCGGGGCCAGGGGCATGGCCCAGCGGAAGAAGGCGAAGATACCCACCTTGTACAAGGTGCCCATGGCATCGGCCAGGCCGGAGGGGTGGTTCTCCTGGTGGAAGCTGGGCAGCCAGGCGTGGAGGGGGAAAAGCGGGGTCTTGACCGCGAAGGCGAAGAGGAAACCCAAGAAGACCCAGTTGGCGACCACGCCCTTGACCGGGTTGTTTTGCAGGTCCCCGATCAGGAAGCTGTCGGCCCCGCCCAGGAAGCGGGCGGCCAGGATTGCGGCCAGCATCGGCAGCGATCCCACCAGGGTGAAGAGGGCGAAGGTGTAGACGGCCCGCATCCGCTCGCGCCCGCCGTAGAGACCCAGCATCAAGAGGGCGGGGATCAGGGTGAACTCGAAGAACACGTAGAAGAGCACCAGGTCGAGCGAACCGAAGATGCCCAACAGGCCGCTCTCCATCATCAGGGCGTAGCCGACCATCCGCTCGGGGGCTTTGGCGACCCAGACGCTCAGGAAGACCGTGAAGGTCACCGCCAGCCAGAGGAACATGGCCGCGTTATCGAGGCCAATCGCGTAGTAGATCCCGGCAGGGCCCAGCAGCGGAGCCTGGGTGATGTAGGCGACCCCTTCCTTGGGGTGGAAGAGAAACATCACCAAAGCCAGCACGAACACCCCGCCCGAGGCCACCAAAGCGAACGCGCGGCCCAGTTGCGGCCAAACCACCAGGGCGATCCCGGCCAGCAGGGGGAGGAAGAGGGTGATATCGGCCAAGTTCATCGCGTCACCCCCCAGATCAGGAGCAGCACCGCCCCGACCACCAGCCCCGCCGCGTAGAAGCGGATGTAGCCGGTCTCGAGCCGGGCCAGCAGGTTCCCGATTCCGGCGGTGAGCGTCCCCAGCCAGCCGAAGCCAGTGAGGAGGCCTCTATCGCCGTCGAAGAGGAGATTGCCCAGGCTCTTGAGCGGGTTGACGATAAAGGTGTTATAGACCTGATCCACGTAGAAGCTGTGCTCGGAGGCCTGGGCGAACCGGGCGTACCAGGCGGGCAGTATCTTCTGCTGGAAGAAGCGGTAGCCCAGGTAGAGCCCGGCCAAGGCCACCAGGGCCGAGATCAGCACCAGGGTCCACTCCAGCAAGAGCGTGGGTTTCTCGTACTCGAGGTGGGCCAGGTTGGACTCGAGGAAGTGCTCAAGAAAGTTGGGGAAAGGCTCCGGCAGGCCGATGAAGCCGATGAAGAGAGCGCCCAGGGCCAGAATGTGATTGGGGAAGAGTATCACGCTCGGGGATTCGTGCGGGTGTGCATCCCCTCGGTATTGGCCTAAAAACACTGTCACGAACCAGCGCATCGAGTACATGGCGGTGAGGAAGGCCGTAGCCAGCAGCAAGATGTAGAAGACCACACTCGAGTTGACGCTATAGAAAAGCGTTGAGTAGAGAATCGCGTCCTTCGACCAGAAGCCTGAGAGCAGAGGAAACCCACCCAGCGCCAAGGCCCCGATCAGCCCGTGCCAGCGGGTCATCGGCAGGTATTTCCACATCCCGCCCATCTTGCGGATGTCCTGCTCGCCGCCCAGGGCGTGGATCACCGAGCCCGAAGCCATGAACAAGAGGGCCTTGAAGAAGGCGTGGGTGAGCACGTGGAAGAGGGCGATCCAGTAAGCCCCCATCCCCGCCGCCACGAACATGAAGCCGAGCTGAGAGAGGGTCGAGTAGGCCACGATGCGCTTGATGTCCTGCTGCCCGAAGGCCGAGAGTGCCCCGTAAATCGCGGTGAGGAGCCCCAGGATGGCGATCCAGAGCGAGACCTCCGGCACGTTGATGTAGATGAAGCTGCTGCGGGCCAGCAAGTAGACGCCCGCCGTGACCATGGTGGCGGCGTGGATCAAGGCCGAGACCGGGGTAGGGCCGGCCATCGCGTCGGGTAGCCAGACCATCAAGGGGACCTGGGCGCTCTTGCCGATGGCCCCCACGAAGAGCAGGAAGGCTGCTAGCCCGAGCCCGGCGGGGATGAAGAGGTTCTCCTCGAGCCGGGCGTTGATCTCCGAGATCGAGAGGGTCCCGAACAAAGCCCACAACAGGCCCATCCCTAGCAGGAAGCCCAAGTCGCCGATGCGGTTGACGATGAAGGCCTTGCGGGCGGAGTCGGCGTTGACCCGGTCGGTGTACCAGAACCCGATCAGCAAGTACGAAGCCAGCCCCACACCTTCCCAACCGATGAACATCACCACGTAGTTGTCGGCCAGGACCAGCGCGAGCATCATGGCGATGAAGAGGTTGAGGTAGGCGAAGAAGCGGCTGAAGCCGGCGTCTGAGTGCATGTAGCCGATGGCGTAGACGTGGATCAGGAAGCCTACGCCGGTCACGATCATCAGCATCAGCCCGGAGAGGTGATCCAGGTTGAGGCTGAAGGAGATGCCGGGGAGCCAGTCGCTGACCGCGAACTTGGCCCCGCCCTGAGCCAGCAGGATCACCCCCAGCACGAAGCTGGCGAGCACCAACCCCGAAGCGATCACCCCCGGCAGCGGTTCCCGCATCCGCTTGCCAAATAGCCCCAGCAGCACGAAGCCCAAAAGGGGCAGGAGAATCGTCAATAGTAGCGTCATCAACACGCCTCCCTAGCGAGGGCTCCCTCCCCCCTGGCGGGGGAGGGTGGGGTGAGGGGGACGAGCCGAAGGTGGATGCCCTTCTCGTCGTGCAGCAGATGTGCTTTCTCGTGACGCACGGAGGCTACGCCTCCGACCCCCCACTCTACCGGCTTTGCCGCAGCCTCCCCTGTAGGGGAGGAGGGATAGTTGACTTTTTTGCTTGAAAATCCCTCTGTCATAGGCTTCTTTACCCCTTCAACCCCTTCAACTCGTCCACACCCGTGCTCTCCCGGCGGCGGAAGATCGCCACGATGAGCCCCAATCCCACCGCGACCTCGGCGGCGGCGATGGCGATGACGAAGAGGGCTACGGTCTGGGCGTCGAGCGAGCCGTACATCTTGGCGAAGGCGATGAGGGCCAGGTTGGCCGAGTTCAGCATCAGCTCCACCGAGAGAAAGACCAGGATGGCCGTGCGGCGGGTCAGGACGCCAAACGCGCCGATGGCAAACATGATCGCCGAAGTAGCGAGCCAGACGTTCATCGGCGCACCTCCTCTTTGGACGCCGGGGTGCGGCGGACTTTTTCCTCGTCGGTGAGGGCGTCTAGCGGTTTCTCCGGCTGAACCAGCGCCACCGCCGCCACGGTCGCCACCAGCAGCAGGAAGCCCACCGCCAAGAGCGCGTAGAGCCAGGGGCCATAGAGCACCGGCCCGATGGCCTGGGGCAGCCCGCCGTTCAGGTTCCCGACCTGTTGCGGCGCCGGGACGTTGCGGGTGGCGATCATCAACACGGCGGCCAGGGCGATGGCCCCCAGGGCCGCGACCGGGGTGAGCCTCGAGAGCGGGTTGATGCCCACGTCGGCCTGGGCCGCCGAGAGCAGCATGATCACGAAGAGGAACAGCACCACGATGGCCCCGGCGTAGACGATGATCTGCACCAACCCCAAGAATCGGGCGTCCAGCGAGACATAGACGCCCGCCAGCACCAGGAAGTTGGCGATCAGCGCCAGGGCGGCGTGGACCGCGTTACGGGCCGTCACCACCAGCACCGCGGTGACGAGGAGCAGTGCTGCGGCCAGGATCTCCCAGAAGCCCATCAGTGCCCCCCTAGCGGCTCGTCGTGGCCGGTCTCTTCGCGCTTCACCCCACCCACGGTCTGGCGCAGGGGAGCCTTGAACCCTTCCAGCTCGGCCCGCACGTAGGGCACGGTGTAGCCCTTCTTGATGGGCTTGCCGGTGTAGGCGGCCTCGCGGCGCTGGGGCTTGGTGCCCTGCACCTCGACCAGCATGTCCTCCTTGCCGTACACCAGGTCGGAGTAGCGGTAGTCGGCCATCTCGAAGTCGTAACCCAGCACCACCGCGCCGGTGGGGCAGGCCTCCTCGCAGAGCCCGCAGAAGATGCAGCGCAGCATGTTGATCTCGTAGACCTTGGCGTAGCGTTCGCCCGCGCTGGTGGGCTTGGCCGGGTCGTTCTCGGCGGGTTCGACGTAGATGGCGTAAGCCGGGCAGATCGCCGCGCAGAGGCTACAGCCGATGCACTTCTCGAGCCCGTTGGGGTGCCGGGTCAGCACGTGACGCCCGTGCCAGCGGGGCTTGAGCGGCACCGGGGCATCGGGGTAGGGGATGGTCACGGGTTTGGAAAACAGAGCCTTGAGCGTGATCCCCAGGCTCTGGGCCAGTGCAGCCACACTGCTCATGCTCTCACTCCTTTGGCTTTAGGGGCGGCGTTGCGGACCTGGATTCCCCGGATCACGATGATCGCCACGATCACCGCGATACCCGCCAGCGAGAGCCAGATCAAAAGGGTGTTGCTGGCCCCCAGCGTCTTGGCCAGCGCGGCGACCAAAAACCACAGCAGCGCGACTGGGAGCAGCACGCCCCAGCCGAAGCGCATCAGTTGGTCGTAGCGTAGGCGGAACCAGGTAGCGCGAATCCAGATGAAGATGAAGAGGAACAGCGCGATCTTGAGGAACATCCACAAATAGGGGATGTCGGGGATTGGATCGGGCATCCGCCAACCGCCCAGGAAGATGGTGGGGATGAGGGCCGAGGCGGTGATGAGGTGGACGTACTCGGCCATCTGGAACAAGGCCCACTTGATCGAGGAGAACTCGGTGTTGTACCCGCCCACCAGCTCCTGCTCGGCCTCGGGGAGGTCGAAGGGGGTGCGGGCGGCCTCGGCCAGCGAGGTGATGGCGAAGACCCCGAAGGCGATGGGGGCGAAGAGAATCAGCCAGCCATTGGCGTCCTGCCAGTTCACGATCTGCTGGAGGTTCAGGCTGCCTACCACCAGCACCGGGGCCAAGAGGCTCATCCCCAGCGCCAACTCATAGCTGATGAGCGCGGCGGAGGAGCGCAACGAGCCCAGCAAGCTGTACTTGGAGTTGCTGGCCCACCCCGCCAGGAAGATGCCGTACACGGCCATCTCGCTCACCGCAAAGAGGTAGAGGATCCCCACGTCGAGGTTGATCACCCAGGGGTGCCCGCCGAAGAACGAGCCCGGCGGCCCGAAGGGGATCAGCCCGAAACCCACCAGGGCGAAGGTGATCGAGATGATCGGGGCCAGCACGAAGACCAGCTTGTCCGAGCGGGTCGGGACCACATCCTCCTTGAGGATGGACTTGATGGCGTCGGCCAGGGGTTGCAAGAGCCCCAGCGGACCCACCCGGTTCGGCCCCAGCCGCACCTGGAAGCGGGCCAGGAGGCGGCGCTCGATGAGGGTCATGTAGGCAAAGGCGGTGAGCAGCCCGAACACCACCAGGATGGCCTTGATCGCGACCACCCACAGCGCGTCTTGGGGGTAGTCGGCGGAGCTTTGGGCGAAGGCGGAGCCGCCCAATGCAGCCATCAGGACACCAAGTCCCATCGTACGTTGTGAAGGGCGTGGATCGCGGATCGCAGATCGCTTATCGCTCGCATATCGCCGATGATTTTCAGCGATAAGCGATCTGCCTATAGAGGTGTACGCCCGCTCAGCGTCTTGCCCCATCACGCCTCACCTCCCGCCGGGACCAGTACTCGAGCTGCCACTCTTTGCCCCACCCACGGCCCCAGTGCCGGGGCGAAGAGGAAGCCCTTGGGCAAGCGGTCGTCGAGCCTGACGGTGGCCGAGAGGAGGCCGCCGGGAGTCTCGAGTTCCACCGTGGCCCCCTCCAAAAGCCCTTCGGCCCGCGCGGTCTCGGGGTGAGCCTCGACATGGAGCCGGACGGCCCGGGCCACCTCGGCTACCAGTTGCTCGCGCCGCCACATGCTGGGGCGCAGATAAACCGCCGCGCCGTCGAACGCCGTACGCCGAACATCGAGCGCTGGTTGGGCGACCTTGGGCCGCCACAGGCTCAGAGGTTTGGGGAGCTTGTGCTTCTCCTCGAGCAGCTTGGCGGCTTGGCGCAGCAGGCGCACCGGGGGCTTGACGCCCGCCGCGTCGCCCAGCGCCGCCAGCGCGGCGATGGCCCCGTCGGCCTCGCCGTTGTAGATCCCGGCGGGCTGAAGCTCGAGGATCCGGCCCTCGAGGTTCACGGTGGTGCCGCGCTTTTCGTAGAAGGTCTGGTTGGGCAGCACCACGTCGGCGTAGCGGGTAGCGAGGGGCGAGAGGTGGGTGAGGTGCAGAATCCTGAAACCGCTGTTCTTGAGCTGCTCCTCGGTGGGGAGGTAGCCGAAGTAAGCGGCTTTCAGCCCGGCTTGGGTCCAGCCCAGGCCGCCTTTGCCGGGGAAGAGGCCCACGGCCTCGAGGCCCCGCGCGTTGGCCGCCGGGGTCATCGCCATGACCTTGGCCCCCTTCTGTTCGGCCAGGGTCTTGGCTTTGGCGGCGGCGTCGGGATCGCCCAGCACGCCCGCGCCCAGGATGAGCACCACCCGTTCAGCCTCGCTCCAGCGCCCTTTGGCCCAAGTGATCGCGTCCGCCAGCCCTTCGGGGGCCTCGCCCTGGCCCAGCAAGGCGGCCAGCACGGCGGCTTCCTGCCCCGGCGCGTACACGCCCGAGGCCCCGGCCCATTTGAAAAGCTGCGCCGGGTAGGTGTTGAAGTGGGCGAGCTTTTTGGTGTCCCGCTCCATCCGCTCCTTGATGCTGAGGTCGGCGAAGGGGGTGCCGTGGTTGAGCGGGGTGGGGGGCTTGAGGTTGCGGCTGTACTCGGAGAGGCGGGGGTGCAGGGTGGGGGTTTCCTCGCTGGGGTCGCCCAGGATCAGGGTGAACTGGGCCTCGCTCAAGTCCTGGAAGGTGGCGGGAACGAAGCCGGAGGCCAACGCCGCCGTCCGGCCCGCGAAGTCCTTGTGCGGGGTGCCCAGCGCATCGGCCAGCAAGGAGGCGGCCAAGCCTTCCTCGAGCGTGGCTTTTCCGTCCAGGTAGATTCCGATCTCGGCTTTGTTTACCCCGCTTAATCCGGCTTTGATCGCGGCGGCGGCCTCTTCCCAGGTGGACTCGACCAGCTTGCCGCCCTTGCGGACCAAAGGCCGCAAGACCCGTTCGTGGTTCACCCACTCGTGCCCGAAACGGGCCGCGTCGGAGATCCAGATTTCGCTGGTCTGGGGGCGCTCGGCGGCGCGGATGCGCTCGAGCTTGCCGCTCCGCGCGTCCACCAGGATGCCCGCCCCGGCGGCGTCATCCATTGAGGTGGTCTCGGTGGTGTCGTACTCCCAGTTGCGGGCACGGAAGCGGGCGGTGAGGTCTAAGAGGGCCCCCACCGGGCAGATGTCGGTGATGTTGCCGGTGAAGTTGGAGGGGAGGCCCTTGTCGTCGGTGCCGATAAAGGTGTGGACCCCGCGCTCGATGAAGTCTAGCACCTCGTCGCCGGGGATCTCCTCGAAATAGCGCACGCAGCGCTTGCAGTGGATGCAGCGCTCGCGGTCCAGCACGATGAACTCCGAGAGCGGGTGGTGCTTGTCCTCGTGGCGGCGGGTCAGTTCGAAGCGGGTGTAGTTGGGCAGCTCGGCGGGGTTGGGCTGGTAGAACTTCTCCACCAATCCGTACTCGTAGCTGCGGTCTTGCAGTTCGCAGGCCCCGCCCTTGTCGCAGGTGGGGCAATCCAGCGGGTGGTTGGCTAGCGTGAGTTCCACCATCCCCGACTGGGCGTGCTTCACCTCGTCGGAGAGGGTGTCCACCACCATCCCCTCGCTCACCGCGGTCACGCACGAGGCCTGCATCTTGGGCATCCAGAAGATCTTGGGCGCCCCGTTCTCGTCCAAAATCCAGTTCCCGTCCGGTCCCTTGCGCGGGCTGCCCACCTTGACCAGACACATCCGGCAAGCCCCCACCGGCGAGAGGTGGCGCTCGGAGCAGAAAAGCGGTACGTCGTCGCCCGCGTGGAACACCGCGTCCATCACGCTGGTGCCCGCCGGGACTTCGACGACCTTGCCGTTAATCGTCACTGTTGGCATTCATTTACCTCCACCGGGGCGCGGTGCGTTCGACGGCTTTACCGTTTTCCACCAAGTCCACGTACTGGTTACGGAAGTGCTTGAGGCTGCCGCGTACCGGCCAGCAGGCGGCGTCGGCCAGGGCACAGAAGCTACGGCCTTCGATCTGGTCGAGGAGGTCTTCCAAAAGTTCCACGTCGCCTGGCTTGCCCTGTCCGGTCCCGATCTTCTCGAAAAGGCCCACCATCCAGCCCGAGACCCCTTCGCGGCAGGGGGTGCACTTGCCGCAGGACTCGTGGCCGTAGAAGCGGGTCACGTTCCACATCGCGTCCACCATGCTCATGCTGGCGGGAATGCCGATCACCCCGCCGGTTCCCAGCAAGGAGCCCTTGGCCGAGACGGACTCGTAGTCCATGGGGGTGTCGAGGATGTCGTCGTTCCAGGGCAGGGGAGGGCAGGAGGAGCCGCCGGGGATGATGGCTTGGATGGGCTCGGTGGGCCCCCCGGCCCAGTCCATCAGCAGCTCGCGGAAGGTCGTTCCCATGGGAAGCTCGTACACGCCAGGGCGTTGGAATGGCCCGGAGACCTGGTAGAGCTTGTGCCCCTTGGATTTCTCGCTGCCCATGCTGGCGAACCAATCGGCCCCGCGGTCGATGATGTGCACCGCCGAGCACAACGATTCGACGTTGTTGATGGTGGTGGGTTTGCCCCACAAGCCCGCTTGCGCGGGGAAGGGTGGCTTGAGGCGGGGGTTGGCGCGGAGGCCCTCGAGCGAGTTCATCAGCGCGGTCTCCTCGCCGCAGATGTAGGCCCCGGCTCCCCGGTGGACGTAGAGGTCGAAGGTGAAGCCCATCCCCAAGAGGTTTTGGCCCAAATAGCCCTTGGCGTACGCCTCTTTGATGGCCCCGATTAGCCGGTCGTAGGCCCGCCGGTACTCGCCCCGCACGTAGATATAGCCCTTGGTGGCGTGGATGGCGTACCCGGCGATGATCATGCCCTCGATGAGCTGGTGCGGGTCGTCTTCCATCAAGTAGCGGTCCTTGAAGCTCCCCGGCTCACTCTCGTCGGCGTTGCAGACGATGTAGTGCTGTTTCCCCGAGGGCTTGGGCATGAAGCTCCACTTGAGCCCGGTGGGGAACCCGGCCCCGCCGCGCCCGCGCAGCCCGGACTTCTTCACCTCGTCCACCACCTGTTCGGGGGTCATGGCGAGGGCCTTCTTGGCGGCGTTGTAGCCGCCGTGGGAGAGGTAGTAGTCGAGGGTCCAGCTATCCTTGACCCCCACGTGTTTGTAGAGGGTCTTCTCGAAGCGAGGATCGCGCCCCGAGACGATGGGGCCGCTGGGGTTACCGGAAACCGGAGTGCTCATGCCATCACCTCGTCGCCCGCGTTGTGAACCACGTGCCCGGCCTTGCCCGGTAGCTGGATGTCCTCCGGGCGCTTGCCCTCGCGCAAGCCGTGCAGCAGGGCGTGAAGTCGGGCCTTGGTCACACACTCCACGTAAGGCTCGTCATTGATCTGCACCACCGGGGCGGTGTGGCAGCTCCCCAGACACTCCACCTTCTGGATCGAGAAGAGCCCGTCCGGGGTCACCTCGCCTTGGAGGATGCCCAAGGTCTGCACCAGCTCGTTCCACAAGTCGTCGGCCCCGCCGATGGCGCAGGAGAGGGTGGCGCAGACTTGGATGTGGTGCTTGCCGGTGGGGAGGCTTTGGAAGTAGGTGTAAAAGCTCATCACCCCGGCCACCTCGGTGGCGGTGGTGCCCACGATCCGGGCGATCTCCTCCTGCCGCTCGGGGCTGATCCAGCCCTCGTCCTGTTGCACCCGGCGCAACAGCGGCATCAAAGCCGCCCGCCGTCCTTCGGGGGGGTACTGGCTAAAGACCTCAGCCAGCCAGTCTTGCTTGTTGTCGAAGAAACCCATGTTTCCCTCCGCTCTTATCGGTCCACATCCCCCATCACCGGATCCAAGGAGGCGATCACCGCCACCATGTCCGGCACCTGGATGCCTTTGCAGGCGTAGGGCAAAGCCCGCAGGTTGACAAAGCTGGGGGCCCGCACCTTGACCCGGTAGGGCATCGAGCCACCGTCCGAGATGATGTAGTAGCCCAGCTCGCCGCGGGCGCTCTCGGTCGGCACGTACACCTCGCCCAGGGTGGGGTGGAAGCCCTCGGTCACCAGCTTGAAGTGATAGATGACCGCTTCCATGCTGGTCTCGAGCAGCCTCCGGGGGGGCAAACTGATCTGGGGGTTGGGGTCGCGGATCGAGCCCTCGCCCATCCCCTCGAGCCGTTCCACCGCCTGGCGGATGATCTTCACCGACTCGCGCATCTCCTGGATGCGTACCACCATCCGGTCGAAGATGTCCCCGTTCTGGCCCAGCGGCACGTCAAAGCTATAGGTCTCGTAGCCAGCGTAGGGGTAGGCCTTGCGCACGTCGTAGTTGACCCCACTGGCCCGCAGGTTGCCGCCGGTGAGCCCCAGGTTGATGGCGTCGTCGGGGGGGATCACCGCGATGCCCTTGGCCCGCTCGTAGAAGATGGGGCTTTCCCTGAAGAGGTTCTCGTACTCGTCAATGCGCGCGGGCATGACCCCGAGGAACTTCTTGACCTCGCCCAAAAACTCCGGGGGTAGGTCTTCCTTGAGCCCGCCGATACGGATGTAGTTGTGGTGGAAGCGCTGGCCCGAGACCCACTCGAAGAGGTCGAGAAGGGCCTCGCGCTCGCGGAAGGCGTAGAAGAAGGGGGTGAGCGCTCCGAAATCGAGGAGACCGGTCCCCAAGAAGACTAGATGGCTGGCGATGCGGGAGAGCTCGTTGAGCAGGATGCGGATGGTCTGGGCCCGCGGAGGCACCTCGGCCCCGACCAGCTTCTCCACCGCCAGGGCGTAGGCCAGGTCGTGGGCGAAAGAGTGCAGATAGTCCATCCGGGGGGTGTAGGTGATGTTTTGGAGGTAGGTGCGGTTCTCCATGTTTTTCTCGAAGCCGGTGTGCAGGTAGCCGATGTGCGGCACCAGCTCGAGCAGTTCCTCCCCCGAGAGCGTCACCACCACCCGCAACACGCCGTGGGTGGAGGGGTGTTGCGGCCCCACGTTGAGGGTCATGACCTCGCTGCGCAGCTCGGTAGGCAACTCGGGGGTCTCGACCTGGGGAACCGAGGCCGCGGCGGGCGTACCGACCGGTTTCATTGGCCCTCCTTCTCGACTTGCTGAATCTCCGGGTACACGTCCTGGTATCCCCGCCGGGTGCCACCGCGCCAGCCGGTCATGCCGCCATCCTTCCCGGTGAGACCAGCCCGGAACGCCGCCGGGTCGATGAAGCGCCCCTCCTTGAAGAGGGTGGGGGTCTCGCCCAGCGGGTAGTCCTTGCGCAGCGGGTGACCCTCCAGGTCCTCGGGGGTGAGGATCTTGCGCAGGTCGGGGTGGCCCTCGAAACGGATGCCGAAGAGGTCATAGACCTCGCGCTCGAGGTAGTCCGCCGAAAGCCACAGGTCCACTACAGTGGGGATCACCGGGTCTTTCTCCGGGACATAGACCCGCACGAACATCCGGCTGCCGTCCCCGCTCTGGTAGCCGGGCAGCGAGACCAGCTCGTAGACCACCGAGAAGCGCTCGGGCTTGGGTTCGGGGTAGGTGAGGTAATCGATGCCCACCACGTCGGCCAGGTAGTTGAAGCCCATCTCCTGGAAGGCCCTCATCTGGGCCTTGAACTCCTCCCGGGGGATCACCACCCAGGTATTGCCGTATTGGGTCTCGGTCTTCCAGCCTTTGGCCGGGGCCATCTGAAGCACTTGCTCGAGCCGGGTCATCTATCGCCTCCAGGCCTCGACCGAGGGCAGCTTGCGCCCCAGGTCGTCGCGGGCTTTGCCCTGGACTTTTTTCTGAAGCTGCATCACCGCGTAGATGAGGGCTTCCGGGCGGGGCGGGCAGCCGGGCACGTAGATGTCCACCGGGACCACGCTGTCCACGTTTTGCACGATGGCGTAGTTGTTGAACATCCCCCCCGAAGACGCACAGGCCCCCATGCTGATGACCCATTTGGGGTCGGGCATCTGGTCGTAGACCCGCCGCATCACCGGGGCCATTTTTTTGCTCAAGCGCCCCGCCACGATCATCACGTCGGCCTGGCGCGGGCTCGCCCGGAACACCTCCGAGCCGAAGCGGGCCAGGTCGTTTCTGGCATCGGTAGAAGCCATCATCTCGATGGCGCAGCAGGCCAGCCCGAAGGTGGCGGGCCACAGGGAGTTGGAGCGGCCCCAAGCCACCAGCTTCTCGAGGGTGGTGAACAAAATTCCCTCGTTCTCGAGTTCCTGCACGTCTTTGCTGAAGAGGTCAAGCAGTGAAGGCATTTAATTCCCTCCGGGAACGTCCTACGGCGTAGGGCGTATAGGGCTCGCTAGTGCCACTTCATCACTCCCTTGAACCACTCGTAGAGGAAGCCCACGAAGAGCAGCACGGTGAAGATCAGGAGCACGTAGAAGCCGGTGAGGCCCAAACCGCCCGCGCTCAGGGCGTAGGGCCATAAGAACGCCACCTCCACGTCAAAGATGATGAAGAGCATGGCCACCGCGTAGAAATGCACCGGGAAGCGTTTGACCTCCCCGGCGGGGTCGTTCCCCGACTCGTAGGCCATCAGTTTGGCCCGGCTGGGGCGTTTGGGGCCCAAAACCGCCCCCACCACCACCGCCAGCACCCCGATTGCCAGCGCCACTGCCAGATAGACCAGCACGTTGATGTATTCCGAGATGGGTGCCAAAACCATTCCTCCTTTAAGCCTTAATCCCCGCTTGGTCTGTGTCTCTCGTGCCAGACTTCACATGATTAAGTGTGAGAGATTGCACGAGCACAGTTATTGTCCGATACATCTTACAACCCTCTCACGATAAGGGGGAGTGGGAGGGTTCAACGTCTAATGGCTAAGCTTTTTGGAGCAAATACGGGCTAGCTCCCTGGGATAACCGAGGTAATTATGCCTATCGTAAGAGGGCTGGGGTAAGGCGATTGTGACCTCGAGGCGATGATCCCGTATCTGACAGCGGAAACGCTGGCCGCCCAGGGCATCGAGGCTTATTCGGGTTACCCCAGCTACCCTTGGTGGGAAGAGCGCCAAAGGTTGCCCTCTTCCCACCCTTAAAACGGAAAGGTCTGGAGCGCAGCCCACGAAGTCAGGGCTATACCAAAGATCAGACTAGCTGAACCGCTTGTCCACCAGGGGTGGCCCCTCGAGCGCCGGGTCGGCCACGATCTCGTCCAGCTTGATCCCGGTGGCCCGCTGCAGGGCTTCACCCAGCATCGGGGGAACCGCCTCGGCCTTGAGCCGCAGGGTGAGCTTGTCGGTGCCGCCCTCCTTGGTCTCCACCACCAGTTGCGCCCCGGTGCGGGGGTCAATTCCGAACGCCCCGATGATCGGCGCGAGTTCGGTGGGGTAGAGCTTGACCCCCTTAACCTTCACCATCAGATCGGTGCGCCCGAACACGCCCCTGGGGAGGCGTACCCGCCCGTTTTCGCGCACCGCGATAGCTAGGTCTCCGGTGCGGAAGCGGATCATCGGCATCAGGGTGCGGGAGAGCGCCGTCACCACCAGTTCGCCCTTCTCGCCGTCGGGGGTGGGCTCGAGCGTTTCGGGGTCGAGCACTTCCAGGATCGCCATCTCCTGGGCCTCGAGCAGACCGTTCTTGTTCAGATCCTCCCCCGCCACGATGCCGAGTTCACTCGTCCCGTAGGCATCCAAGGCCACCCCGCCCATGGCCTGCTCGACCTTCTCGCGGTAGCCGGGCACGCTGGTAAAGGGCTCGCCCCCGGCCAGCAAGAGCGAGAACCTGGCTCCCGCCCCGATGATCTTCAGGGCGAAGGAGGGGTTGCATACCAGTACGTCAAAACCGTAAGCCTGGGCGAGCTGGGCGATCCGCTCGGCCTCGCCGGGCCCGTGGGGGAACACCACCGCCCCGGCTTTTTGCAGCGCCTCGTGGAAGAGCCACCCTCCGGCGAAGACGTGGTAGCTGAAGGCCACCAGCACCCGCTTCCCGGCCACGCCCAGCCGTCCAAAGTGCGCGGCCAAGGCCTGGGCCTGGTATTCCAGATCGTCCTGGGAAAGGTACTCCGGCATCCAGCCCAGCACCGGGCTGGGGGTGAGGTGAACCAGGGCCGTGCCCATCGGGGGTTGGGGGTTAGCCCCGACGTGGGCGATCCACTCCTCGCGGGTGGTGAGGGGGAGTTGGGCGATGGTCTCGGGGGTGATCGTCCCCAGGTCTATCCCCTCGAGCTTGTGAGCGTAGACCGGGTGGTTGCGGGCGTGCTCGAGCACCTGGCGGAGCCGGGCGGTACGGTCCATGTTGCCTCCTTGTCTGGACAAAGTATATCGGCTATACGGGCAGTGCAAGCTGGCGCCGAGGCCCCTCAGCGTAGGTACTCCGGTACTGGCCTACAACGATCGGCCAGACCGAATATCGCCCCATCCCCCATCACCCGAGTCCACCTCAACCCAGACCCCAAGATCACCTTCCTCAAGGTGGACAGCGAGCTCATCGAGATCACCCCCGAGCACCCCTTCTACCTCGCCAAGCCGGTAGACCACATCCCGCGCCCCACCCCACCTACCCCCATGAACCCCTCTCCCTCCTGGTGCTAAGTACGCCCACGATAGAAGTATCAGGTTGTTCAGCGGGAGATTGCGTATACGGGGTGTACGGCGGCGCGGCCTCCTCAGCTACCCCTCCCCCGCCCCCAACGTTTCTATTGTGGAGATACTTAGTATCAGCCTGCACCTCCCCCGACACTTCCCCCCTACGGTCTCGATGGTATCCCCCGCCTCCGGGGCAACCCTCTCCGGCACGGTAGGGGTGCTGGTGCAGGCCAGTGACCCCTCGGGGATTGATCGGGTCACGGTCTATGCCCATGGCAAGGGCAGCAGTGCGGAAGG
>DASTSL010000070.1:0-49734 GCA_035760705.1 Meiothermus sp.
CACGTCGAGGGTCTCGTTGGAGACCTCGGGCTCCCCCTCCGCCTCGACCCAAAAAACCACGTGGACCATCTGAGCTTTGGTGCGGCTTTTCCAGATGCGCGAGTCGAAAAGGCCCAGCAGGCGCCTGGCCCTGCCGTACAAGCCGGTCTCTTCGCGCATCTCACGTACGGCTGCCTCGGCCAGGGTCTCCCCCACCTCGGCCAGCCCACCGGGCATAGCCCAGAGCCGGTTATCGCGCCGCTGGACGAGCAGCAGTTTGCCCTCCCGCAACACGAAAGCATCCGCGCCCAACAGAGGGCTAAGGTGGGAGAGGTTGTCCTGGTACTTGGCCAGCACCTCTTCCTCGGTCGCTTCGTCGAGCGAGGCCAACAGACCCGCCGAAAGGCGCAACAGCCGCTCATAGCGGTGCAGGTCGTAGGGGTTGTTGGCGTAGCGCAGCCCGGCGTTGGCCATCGCGCGGAGTTCATCCGCGAGTTCGTAAAGCTGCTCGCGCATTCGGCTCCCCTCGCCTAGCGCCTACGCGCTCTCCGGGTTGGGCTCGGATTTTTGCTGTCCGTTCAGCTCGCGCAGCAGGGCCAGCCGCAGCCGAGCTACTTCGCCCTCGAGCTTGGCCTGTTGCGCGTCGAGTTCATCGCGAAGCTTGATGATCTCCTCCACCCCCGCCAGGTTGACGCCCAATTCTTGGGTCAGGCGGCGGATCTCCCGCAGCTTCTCCACGTCCCGCTCCGAGTAAAGGCGAGTTTTCCCCGAGGAGCGCTTGGGAGCCACCAATCCTTTGCGCTCGTAGAGCCGCAAGGTCTGCGGGTGCATGTCTACCAGCTCAGCGGCGACGGAGATCACGTAGACCGGGCGGTCCTTGGCAGCCGACTGTTTTTTCGAGGGTTCAGACTCGCGCGGGGCGGGCAGGGCCGGGGGGGATTTGAGGGCCTCGAGCTTCTCTCCCAGCTCGGCCTTGAGCCGCTGGGCCTCCTCGCGGAAGCGGGTCTCGAGGGTGTACAACTCGTCGCGGAGCTTGATGATCTCCTCGACCCCGGCCAGGTTCACCCCGAGTTCCTGGGTCAGCCGCCGGATCTCTTTGAGTTTTTCGACATCGCGCTCGGAGTATAGACGGGTCTTGCCGGAGGAGCGCTTGGGCTGGATCAACCCCTTGCGCTCGTACAAACGCAGGGTCTGCGGGTGCATGTCCACCAGCTCCGCAGCCACCGAGATGATGTACACCGGGCGGTCCTTCTCCCCTGCCATATCAACATGAGTATACAGAAGTTTATACGGGGGTAATCAATCAACTTGCACAATCGGGAGAAGGCTCGTGCGCTCTGCGTTATGCGAGCGCAACAAGCAATTTCCGTTTGCCACAAGCCCGCTTTTGTTCGACGTACGACTTTCCCCTAACCTACCCGACGGATGACGGTCCTTCCCCTCGTCCCATCTATCACAGTCTGGCGGAACTTCTCGAGCCGAGCCTCCTCGATGAGGAGTTCGACCACCAGCCCGGCTTCGCTGTAGGTTTCCCAGGCTCGAGGCAAATTCCAGCGCTCGAGCAACCCATACACCTGCCCCGCCATCTCGAAGGGGGCCTCGAGCCGCAGCCGAGCGAGCGGCACGACCTCGCGTTTGGGAGCCTGGCGCAGACATTCCGCCGCGACCCCGCCGTAGGCCCGCACTAAGCCGCCTGCCCCCAGCTTGACCCCGCCGAAGTAGCGGGTGACGACCACCATCACCCCGTCCAGTCCCTGCCCGTCAATGGCCCGCAGGATCGGCTGCCCGGCGGTTCCCCCCGGCTCGCCGTCGTCGGAGAAACGGTAGAGTTGCCCGATCTTGTAAGCCCAGCAGTTGTGGGTGGCCTCCGGCTCGGAGGCGGATCTTAAGAACTCGAGCGCCCCCTCCGGGCTTTCCACCGGCGCCGCCTTGGCGATAAAGCGGCTTTTCTGGATAAGGTGCTCGAGGGTGTAGGGCTCGGCCAGGGTTATCGTCATCGGGGGATCTCTCGGTAGGGGCTTGGTTGGCTCCCGCCAACCGGCAGCGCTGCGCCCCTACACCTTCACATGCCTAACCGGTCTCGAGCCGCCCGGTACATCACCGAAACGTTCGGTTTGCGCCCCGTCCAAAGCTCGAACGCCAAGGCCCCCTGCCAGACCAGCATGGGCAACCCGCCCAAGGTCCGCAGGCCGCTGGCCTGGGCGTCCCGCAACAGCTTGGTCACCGGGGGATTGTAGACGATGTCCACCACGGCTGCGGATTCAGGCAGTAACCCCTCGGGAAGAGGCGAAGATTCCGGGTCCTTGAGCCCCACGCTGGTCGTATTGATCAGCAAGTCGCACTCGCCCACCGCCCCCTCGAGCGAGAAGTCCGGCACGTACATCAGCCCGAACTCCTCGGCGAGTTCCATGGCCCGGATGGGGGTGCGGTTTCGGATCCAGATCTCCGCGGCGTGCGGCTTGAGCGCAAAGACGATCCCCCGGGCAGCCCCGCCCGCACCCAGGATCAAGACGCGCTTTCCTTGGTACTCGATCCCGGCTTCCTCGAGCCCCCGCAAAAACCCCGGGGCGTCAGTGTTGTGGCCCACCAGCCTGCCGGATTCGTTGACGACGGTATTGACCGCGCCGATCGCTTTTGCTTCGGGCGAGAGGTCGTCCAGATAGGGGATGACGTTCTCCTTGTGGGGAACCGTTACATTAACCCCGCGAAACTCCCGGCGAACCTGGTCGAGTCGCTCGGGGAGCACGCGGGGGGTCTCGAGCAACTCGTAGGTTCCCGGTAGGCCCAGCTCTTGCAAGGCAGCCTGGTGCATCGCCGGGGAAAGCGAATGCGAGAGGGGAAAGCCAATCAGGCCGAGGCGGATGGGGCGGGCACTCACTTTATTAACCCTACCAGAGAAATCCCCCGGATCGGTCGCTGGAGTCTCCATTCGAGCGGTAAGGAAGGGAAAAAGTCTACTTATCTTCACAGTCTCGCGGTGGGCTTCTGGATAAGATATAGGCAGTGAAACGACTCCTGTCCGTTTTGATGGTGGCCCTGGGGTTGGGGCTGGCCAAAACCTATGTCATCCCCATAGAGGGGACGATTGACTTGCCGCTCGCCACCTTCCTCGAGCAGTCCCTAGACCGCGCCGAGCGCGAGGGGGCCAGCGGGGTAGTGCTCTACATCGATACCCCTGGGGGGCGGGTGGACGCGGCCATGCGGATGTCGGATCGCATCCTGGCCTCTCCTTTGCCCACCTTCTCGGTGGTGCAAAACGCCTTTTCGGCGGGAGCTCTGATCTCGCTCTCGGCCCAGCAGATCGCCATGTTGCCGGGCTCAGAGATCGGGGCGGCGTTGCCCATCCAGGTGACGCCGGTGACCAATACCGTCTCGGCCACCGACCGCAAGGTGATCTCGGCCCTGCGGGGGAAGTTTAGGGCCGTGGCCGAGGCCCGCGGGCGACCGGTGAACCTGGCCGAAGCCATGGTGGACCCTGAGGTCTCGGTGCCGGGACTCAAAACTAAGGACGAACCTCTTACCCTCTCAGCCCAGAAAGCCGTCGAGTTGAAGGTGGCCGACTTCCAGGCCGCAAGCCTGCAAGATGCACTTACCAAGGCTGGATTCAACCCCCAGACCGAGCGCCTCGAGCCGGGGACTCGGGTCCAGGCCGCCCGCTTTCTGACCGCTCCCACCGTCGCCGCGATCCTGCTGGCGATCGGGGTCTTGGGGCTGATCCTGGAGTTCTTCACCCCCGGCACCTTCATCCCGGCCACCGTGGGGATCGTAGCCTTGGGGCTTTATTTCACCGGGAGCGTGCTGGCCGGCTCGAGCGGGGTGGTGGAGGTGCTGCTGTTCTTCGGCGGCCTGCTCCTGCTGGCCTTCGAGCTGTTCATCGCCCCCGGCTTTGGCTTCCCCGGCGTGATCGGGATCGGCCTGCTGATCGCCTCGGTGTACCTCACCTTCGGCTCGGATTCGCTGACGGTGGGAGCTTATTCGGTGGTGATCCTGGGCTTGGGGCTCTTCTTGATCTTCCGCTTCGTACCCCGCACCCGGGTGGCCAAGGCCTTCGTGCTCGAGAGTTCGATTGACCAGACCGCCCCCCCGCGCAACGAACTCGAGACCCTGATGGGAGCCATCGGCACCGCCCTCACCGACCTTCGCCCGGCGGGTACGGCCCTCTTTGGCGAGCGCCGGGTGGACGTGGTGACCGCGGGGGAGTTCATCGCCCGCGGAAGTAACATCCGGGTGGTCCAGGTGGAAGGCCCCCGGGTCGTGGTGCGCAGCATGGAAGGCTGATTCGATCAGCTCAAGTTGTGGAGGCATAATGGAGACCTTTCTTCCGATCATCTTCGCTGGTTTAGTCCTCATCCTGGTCTTTATCTTCTTCACCTTTATCCCGGTGGGGCTGTGGGTCACGGCCTACTTCTCGGGGGTGCGTGTACCCCTCACTAGCCTGGTGGGAATGCGCTTTCGCCGCATCCCTCCCAGCCGAATTATCTTCCCGATGATTAAGGCCTTCAAAGCTGGGATCCCGGTAGAAGTCCCCCGCCTGGAAGCCCAGTATCTGGCTGGGGGTAACGTAGACCGGGTGGTAGACGCTCTGATCGCCGCCGAGAAGGCCGGGATCAAGCTCACCTTTGACCGGGCAGCGGCTATAGACCTTGCAGGACGGGACGTGCTCGAGGCGGTGCGGCTCTCGGTCAACCCCAAGGTCATCACCTCTCCGATGGTGGCGGGCATGGCCCAGGACGGCATCCAGCTCCTGGCCACCGCCCGGATCACGGTGCGGGCCAACATCGACCGCCTGGTGGGCGGCGCAGGCGAAGAGACCATCGTGGCCCGCGTCGGCGAGGGCATCGTGGCCTCGATCGGCCAGAGCATGGATCACAAACAGGTGCTCGAGCAACCCGACCGCATCTCCAAGACCGTGCTGGCCAAGGGTCTCGACGCGGGGACGGCCTTCGAGATCCTCTCGGTGGACATCGCCGAGGTGGACGTGGGCAAGAACATCGGCGCCCAACTCCGCACCGACCAGGCCGAGGCCGACAAGAAGATCGCCCAGGCTAAGGCCGAGGAGCGCCGGGCGATGGCCGTAGCCGCCGAACAGGAGAACACCGCTTTGGTCGAGGCCATGCGGGCCAAGCTGGTGGAGGCCCAGGCCGCGGTGCCGCTGGCCATGGCCGACGCCCTGCGCGCGGGAAAGCTCGGCATCATGGACTACTACCAGCTCAAGAACATCGAGGCCGACACCGACATGCGCGAGAGCATCAGCCGGGCCACTACCCCCGACGAGAGCCAGGGGCCGAGGTGATAAAGGCGAGGAGAGGGGGAGCCAAGGACGATCCCCGCTCTTATCCTGGCTTTTACTCCCCCTCCCGCTCGCCCTCCTCTCAGGAGAACTATGCAACTCGATGACCTGATCGGACTGCTGTTCTTCGTGTTCTTCGTGATCCTACCTGCCCTGTCGGGTCTGTTTCGGCGGGGCCAGCAGCCTCCCGATCTGGACGAGCCGGAGATCCCCCGGCCTCGCCCGCAACCCCAGCAACCCCGTCCCCAACCCTCCCCGAGCACCCAGCAGACCTCACCCTCGCCACGCCCCCCGCCGTCTGCCCCGCGCCCTGCGCAGCCTGTGCACCGCCCCCAACCGGCTCAGCCGAGACCGGCGCAACCCCCCCGGCCCGCGCAGCACCCCGAGCCCCGCCCGGTGAGCGACGCGGCGCGGACGCTTGAAGAGCACGCCCGCCAGCAACAGGCCGAGCAGGCTCGGCGCGACCAAGCCCGTCAACCGGTCCGCTCTCCGCAACCCCCCGCGCCCGTTACCCCAGTGAAAAAAGCGACCCCGCAACCTTTGTTGGCCGACAAGGATGCTATCTTGAAAGGGATGATCTGGCGGCAGATCCTCGAGGAACCTCGAGGGAAGCATTGGCAGCGGAGTTGGGCGGCACGAAGCGCTGGGAGGAGACGACGGAGACCAAGAATTTGATCCCGCTGAAATCGCCACAAGAGGCCCTGGCTCTTTTGGGCCAGGGCGATCAATATCTCAGATATCTCAAGAAACTGCTCCCCGCCCAGATCCTGGTACGGGGGAACGAGATTCAGCTTTCGGGCACCCCGGAGGCCGTGCAACTCAGCGAGCGGGTGTTGCGCGACCTCCTGACCTTGGTGCGGCAAGGAGCCGATTTGGACGAAGCCACCTTGGAACAAGCGGTGATGAGCGCCCAAGGCGGCGGCTCGATGGTGCAGGAGTCGAGCAGCGCCGAGCTGGGCGAGCTGGCCCTGCCGGGTCGCCTCAAACCCAAGACCCCCGGCCAGAAACGCTACGTGGAGGCCATTTCGCAAAGCGACATCACCTTCGGGGTGGGGCCTGCCGGAACCGGCAAGACCTACTTGGCGGTGGCGATGGCGGTGGCCTTCCTCAAAGCCAAGAAGATCAAGCGTATCATCCTCACCCGCCCGGCGGTGGAAGCCGGGGAGCGGTTAGGGTTCTTGCCCGGCGACCTCCAGGCCAAGATTGACCCCTACCTGCGCCCCCTCTACGACGCGCTCTTCGACATGATCGATGCCGAGCGCTTCGAGCACTACATCCAGTCGGGGGTGATCGAGGTGGCGCCGCTGGCTTTTATGCGGGGTCGCACGCTCAATGACGCGTTCATTATCCTCGACGAGGCTCAGAACACCACCCCCGAGCAGATGAAGATGTTCCTGACCCGGATGGGGTTCAACTCTCGAGTGGTCATCACCGGCGACGTGACCCAGATTGACTTGCCAAAAGCGCAAAAAAGCGGCCTGGTCGAGGCGATGCGCATCCTCAAGGACATCCAGGGCATCGCCATGCTCTACTTCCGGGAGTCCGACGTAGTGCGTCACCCTCTGGTAGCCCGCATCGTCAAAGCCTACGAAAGCTCCGAAGCCGCCAGCCAGCGCCTTGACGCGGTCCCCCGCAGCGAAGACCATGCCCGGCAGGGGTAAGCCCGGCCTGCCCAAGTCCACGGGCAAAGTGGACCTGATCCCCAAACAACTGACCCCCAGCGGGTTGCGCTCGAGGCTCAAGAAATCGCTGGGCAAGCTGATGGCCCAGCTGGGCTATCCCGGACACGCGGTCACGGTAGTGCTCACCGACGACGCGGAGATCCGAGCCCTGAAGCTCGAGCACTGGGGCGAAGACGCACCCACCGACGTGCTCTCCTTCCCCACCTTCGAGCCGGGCGACCCCTTCGTGCCGCCGCATCTGGGCGACATCGTGATCAGCCTGGACACCGCGAAGCGCCAGGCCGAGGAGCAAGGGCATACACTAGAGACCGAGGTGCTCATCTTGGCCGCTCATAGCTTCTGGCATTTGCTGGGTCACGACCACACCACGGAGGCCGAATGGGCTGGGTTCCACCGCGTCCAGGCGCTGATCCAAACCCTGTAAAGGGGTTGCGCGAGTCCTTCGGCTACGCCTTCCGCGGTCTGCGCTACGCTTGGAGGAGCCAGCGGAACTTCCGGGTCGAGAGCTACATCGCTGCACTGGCCCTAGTCCTCTCCCTCTGGCTGGGGGTGGGTTTGCTCGAGGTTCTCTTCCTGATCCTGATCGTTCTCTCGCTCGAGCTTTTGAACACTGCACTGGAAGCGGTGGTGGACCTGGCCTCTCCCACCTACCATCCCCTGGCCAAAGCCGCCAAGGACACCGCGGCGGCAGCGGTACTGGTCTCGAGCTTGCTCTCGGCCCTGATCGGTCTGGCCATCTTTGGCCCGCCCCTCTTGGCGAAGCTGGGCTTATAGAGCAATGAGCGATGAGCGATCCGGCCTTCTGCATTCTGCATCCGTTAGCTCTCTGACGAAAGGCCAGAGGGCGATGTGCTACAATCCTCATCAGTAGGTATGGATAAACCGCCCAGTCGAAGTCCTTCGACTTACCCGAACCCCTTGACCACAACCCTGCCCCCTAAGCCCAGCGTCCGGGTGCGATCCGCTCGCCGGGCTGCTTGACCTATGGAGATTTTCATTCTGCTCTTACTCACCGTATTTAACGGGGTCCTGGCGATGTCGGAGGCGGCCTTCATCTCCTCGCGCAAGACCAAGCTCCAGCAGCGGGCTGACGACGGCAATGTCGGGGCCAAGGCCGCGCTCGAGCTGCTGGCCTCCCCCAGCCGCCTGCTCTCGACGGTACAGGTGGGCATCACACTGATCGGCATCGTGGCCGGTGCCTACGGCGGGACCACCCTGGCCGGCACCTTCGCTCCGGTGATCGCCCGCATCCCCACTCTGGCCCCTTACGCCCACGAGATCGCCTTCACGATCATCGTGCTGCTCATCACCTACTTGCAGCTTGTAATCGGCGAACTGGTCCCCAAGCGCCTGGCCCTGCGCAGCCCCGAGCGCATCGCGGCCTTCATGGCCTTCCCGATGCAGGTGCTCTCCACGGTGGCCAAGCCGCTGGTGTGGCTTTTGACGGTTTCTACCGATTCGGTGCTGCGGCTCTTCGGACAACGCGGGAGCCACGAGCCCCCAGTCACCGATGAGGAGATCCAAGTGTTAATGGACGAGGGGACCCGCGCCGGGGTCTTCGAGGAAGCCGAGCAGGAAACCGTGCGGAGCATCCTCAACCTGGGAGACCGCCAAGTGGACTCGCTGATGACCCCCAAGCCTGACGTGGTCTGGCTGGACCTGGAGGACCCCCTCGAGGAAACCCGCCAGAAGATCCTCGAGAGCCCCCACGGGCGCTTCCCGGTCGCCGAAGGCAGCCTGGACAACGTGGTGGGGGTGGTACGTGCCCGCGACCTAGTGATCAAACCGGATTTCACCACCGAGGATCTGCGAAGCCTGGTGCAGCCCCCCCTGTTCGTCCCGGCCACCCTTTCGGCTTGGCAGCTTCTGGAGATGTTCAAGGAAAAACGCACCCACATGGCGTTGGTGGTGGACGAGTACGGCAGCCTGCAAGGGGTGGTCACGTTGCACGACATCCTTGAGGCCATCGTGGGCGACCTGCCCAGCAACGAGGAGGCTGAAGATGAGCCCTGGATCATCCGCCGCGATGACGGCAGCTACCTCCTGGACGGGGCCTTGCCGGTGGAGGAGTTCAAGGAACTCTTCGACCTGGAAGAACTCCCCGAAGAGGACCGTTACCGTACCGTGGGGGGCTTGGTCCTGGCCGAGTTGGGCCGTATCCCCAGCGCCGGGGAGAGTTTCACCTTCGGAAACTTGAAGATCGAGGTCGTCGATATGGACGGTAACCGTATCGACAAGGTATTGGTGACCCAAGTCCAACCCGTCTCTGCCGAGACCCCCACCGAGTCAGAAGGATGAAACCAGAGCTATGGAAGAGATCACCCCGCGGCTGCACCGCCTGATGGCTAAAGCTTACGCACCGTACTCGCACTACCAGGTAGCAGCGATCGTGAAGGGTGAAAGCGGCAGGCTCTTTGAGGGGGTTAACGTCGAGAATGCCTCCTATGGGCTGGCCCGCTGCGCCGAGCAGGGAGCGGTGAGCCGAATGGTAGCTGAAGGGGACCGAAAAATCCTCGAGGTCTGGGTGATGACCCGAGACGCCGGAACCCCCTGCGGCGGCTGCCGCCAAATCCTGGCCGAGTTCGCCGAACCCGATACGCTAGTGCACTGCCTGACCTCGGACGGGCAAAAGACTACCTACACCATGGGCGAACTCCTCCCCCACGCCTTTCGCCTCGAGCCGTAACCCTCGAAGCGATGGGCCGAAGTCTCCCCCGGCGATGAGTCCTAGTGCTTGCACCTAGGGCTCATGCGGAGCATTCGGCACCCGGCAGGGGCGGAGGGAACGTACCGCGGAGATAATAAGCCTTTGGCCTACGACGTTTAGCGTTTGGCGTTTGGCATTCAGCAGCACAAAGCGCCTAAGTGTCTCCACCGTGTAGCTGTCCAAGGCCGGGCGGGGATTGCGCCCCTCACCTCACCCTAGGCGTCTATTCGACTCCCCAATCTGACTCTCTTACCCTGAGGCAATTTAGCGTAAAAATCCCTCGAGCACCTGCACCACCGGGCGCTCGAGGATGCCGGGGATGCGGGCCACCAGGTTGGTCTGCACCTGCACGTTGCCTAAACCGGGGAACCCCTGGATGCGGATGCTGAGTTCCCCTCGGCTGGTGCCGCCCGGGCGGGAGGCGATCTGGGCGTTGGCCTCCGCGACGTTCCGGCCCCCGATCAAGAGCCGCACCGGGCCCTCCAGGTTGAAGCCGATGGGGTTGGGATTCTGGGTCTCGATCACCAGCTTGAACGTTCCATTCTCGAAGCGGACTTCTACCAACCGCAAGGTGGGCGGGGTGAAGTTCAGGTTCACCGTCACGTCGCGGTCCACCAGGGTAAAAGGGCCAATCGGCACGTTCACCGGGCCGACCCTAGCCTGCATCTCCCCCTGCAAGCGGAAGCGCGTTGGCCGCCCCGAGACCAGCGAGGCCAAGGCCTGCACCCCCTGGGCCATGGGCACCCGCAGGCGGGCCTGGGTCTCGCGCGGGGTGTTGGTGGGAAGCTCGAGGGCTGGGAGGGTCATGCTAAACCCGGCCCCGGCCAGTTCGGCGGTGAGGGTGCTGTCCAGCAGCGGCAGGGTGAAGCCGTTGGGGTTGGTGAGCCGTAGCCGCACGTCCAGGTCGGCGAAGCCCGTGAAGGGGTCCAGGCTCACCAGGGAAAAGCTCACCAGTTCTACTTGGGGAGGCTGGGGGCGGGCTTGTTGGGGGACACAACCAGCCAGAAGAGCGAGGAGAAGGGGAAGGGCGAGGCGCTTCATGACAGCCAGTTTATCGTGATTGGGGGCTTGGGGGTCTTCAGGTGGGCTAAATGATCGGCTCGAGGGGTTGGGCCGATCGATTAGCCGTAACCCGAACGGAAGCATCAAAGAGGGAACCGGTTGCCGGAGCACCGTCAGGTCCATCGGTGAATACCTTGAACTCGTTCCAATAAAGGTGATCGGTCGCGTCGTGGGTGCAGCATCCAGCAGCCCCCGACCAATTGCCTATCCGAGAGCAGGTGGGGTACTTCTGCCCCGTATCCTGCTCACCCTTTGAAGAGTTAGATCATATTAATCCCGTAGGGTGCGCTCTGCTTTCTAGCTCTCCTGACGCGCAACCGTACCCTACGCAAAACCGCATTTCGACGACCGATCATTACCGCACCAACCAACCCTCCGCCCGCAAATCCTCCAGGATCGGCTTGAAGTCCTGCCAGTGGGGGCTTTCTTGGGGGTAGGGCGGGCGCGGATACCCGGCGGGGAGGCCGATGTGGCGCATGGCCTGTTTGAGGAGGACGAAACCGCCTTGCCCCAGCACCCGCCCGAAGGGCTCGAGCCTCGCCTGCAAGCGCTGGGTCTCGGCTACGTCACCCGCTTGCCAGGCCGCGAGGAGGGCCTTGTAGGCCTTGGGGGCCAGATTCGAGGCGGCCAGGATGCCCCCCTTGGCTCCCAAGGCCAAAGCAGCGGCGAAGGTGGGGGCGTGACCGGTGTAAACCGAAAGCTCGAGCCGGTTGGCCTGGTAAAAGGCCAGTCGGGCCATCTCCCCGCTCGAGTCCTTGAGACCGGTGATGCGCGGGTGACGCGAAGCCTCCGCGACCACTGGCAGGGGCATCTCGGCTTTGGTGTTCTGCGGGACGTGGTAGAGCCAGACCTCGGGGCCATCGGCATCGGCCAGGGCAGTAAAGTAGCGGACCAAGCCTTCATTCCCGGTGTTGGCGGCGTAATAGCGGGGCGGGGTGACCAAGACCCTCTTGGCCCCCACGATCTGAGCCTGCCGGAGGGCCTCCAGGGCTTGGGGGAGGGTCTCCTCCATCAGCCCGACCATGGGGGGCTTCTGTGGGTTTTGGACCTCGAGCCCTCGAATGCGCTCGGCGGGGGTCAGGTGGACCCCCTCGCCGTTGGAGCCGTAGAAGAGGATGCCGTCCACGTGGGGCTCGAGGGCCTGGGCCAGATCGCGGAAGGCCTCCGCGTCGAGGCGGCCCTGCGAATCGAAGGGGGTGGGGATGGGGGGCATGATCATAGCGTGCTTCTCCTTCCGTAGCGTAAGGCCCAGGATAAAAGATGGATCACCAGCGCGGCAATGAGCCCGTACATGCCGCGCACGTCCCCCTGATACCAGGCCCAAGCCCCCAGCGCCGCCCCCACCAGGATGAGCACCCCCCAGCCCTGGCCGTACCAGGGCGAACCGGGGAAGATCAGTTGCACCCCCTGTTTCCAGCGGGGGAAGGCCATGGCCTCGCGGGGTCGGGGAATCAGAAAGCTCAGGACGTGGTAGAGCAGGATCAGCAGGAAGAGGAGAGCGCTCACCCAGGCCACCCACTCCCGGTCCCAGAAGGGCAAGGCTGTCCAAGTGCGCAGGAAGTCGCGTTGTAGAGCCTGCACGCTGGACTGCAAGAGGGCGGTCCAGATCAGGCGGGGGTTGGGCACACCCTCGCGCAACACCCCGGCTTCGCGGTAGATGCTGGTCCAGAGATCGCCGCCTAGCCCCAAGGCTTCGCGGGCCGGGGTGTAGCCGGGGGCGATCCGGTAGGCGCGCTCGAGGTCTTGTGGGTCGCCCCGGTTCACCAGCACGAAGGCCCAGGGCGGCGCGTTCTCCAGTAGGCGCCGGGCCTGTTCAGGGTTGTCGGTCTTGAGGCTGTAGCCGAGCAAGGCGTCTATCGCCGAGGTGGAGCTGGTGGAAAGGGCCCGCAGAGCCTCCTGGGCAGCCTGGGAACGCAGGGTGCCCCGCGAGAAAGCGTCTTGCACGTAGGTTTGCTCGATCCTCGAGGTCAGCCCAGCTAGCAACAAGCTCCCCCCTACCACGACGAAAAGTAGCGCAAAAAGCAGTCGTTCCCCAAAGGAGGCATACGCCAGCATGGTATAGCGCAGCCGCAGCAACGGGTTGCGAAACCAAGACCATAACCATCCCCCTTGCGTACGCAGATCGCGAATCTGGTTGGGTAGGTAGATCAAAGACAAGTAGGCCGCTAGGATCGCATAAAAAACCACCGCCAGCCAAGCCCAAGCCTTGGCTGTGACCGCCGCGAACGGCACCGACCAGGTACCCAGCTGCCGCAACACGGCCCGGTAGCGCTCGGCCAGATCGGGACGCCCCTGGGCCTCGAGCCAGTCGGCTTGCTCGGCGAAGAGGAGGCGCGAGCCGGGGAACTGCGGCATGTACTTGAGGAAGAAGTCCGACCAGGCCAGGCTAGCCTCGAGCCCCTGCCGCCGCACGGTGGAGACCTGGGCCGCCCAGGGGGTGAGCCAGCGCATCAGGCTGGGGCCGCCCCAGCGCAGCTCGGGCCGGTGTCCGCGGGCCAGCAGGTCTTTGCCGGTGGCCTCGAGGTCGGCGGGGGTGATCTCCTCGGGGGCGGTGGCGAAATAGGCCCAGTAGGGCCGGGGACCGTTCAGGGCCGGGTCCAGGGCTTGGGCGCCCTGGGCTTTGAGGTGATCGCGGTAGTCGCGGATCACCGCCAGGCTGTCCCAGGAGCCCTCGTAGGGCCGCCCGCCCAGTTGGCTGAGGGGCAGCCGTAAACCGTTCGCCAACTGCACTGCCGGTTCGGGGTCGGTCTCGAGCACCCGCACCTCGGCGGGGGGATAGTAGTGGGCCACCACCGCCGGGCGGGTCAGGTCGATCTCCAGCACCAACGGCCCCTGGTAGATGAAGGCTCGAGTCCCGCTCACCTTGGGCTGCGACCACTGGCCCTTCAAAGGGAGTTTCCAATTTCCCACGGCCAGCCCGTCGGCCTCTAAGACCGGCGGGACCACCTCGGGCGGGGTAGGCGTGGGGGAGGTTTGCGGAGTTGGATTTTGCGGAGTCTGGGTGGGTGCGGCCTGAACCTGGGTCTGGGTTTCGAGGGTACGTCCTTGTACATTGACCCGGAAGCGGTACTGGCCGGGGGCACTCGGGGTAAAGCTGGTCTTGAACTCCCCTTGCGGGGCCTGCACATTGATCTGCTGGGCTCCGCCCGGGGTCTGGACCTCCAGGGTGTAGCTCCCGGCGGGAAACTGCTGGCCGGAAAGCTCGAGCGCTTGCCCCACGCGGCCCTCGGCGGGCACATTCAGGCTCTGGCCCAGCGCGACGCTAAAGATCAGCAAGATCCAGGCGAGAAATCCTCCCGGCCTTCGCCAGGAAAACCCGCCCCAAGTACGACGTTGGGAACGATGCAGCGAGGCCTTTGTGTAAAACATGCGCCCATTCTAACCCGCAGGCTTGGGAAAACCCGCCCCTAGGGTCGAACGCAACCCCACCGATTCGCCGTGACCGCAGCGAGCAACCTCTCGCTGCGCCCAAATCTCGACGAGCCACCCAGGCCAGAAATGCGTGGGGTAAACCCATCGCTCACTTTCTAGTGTTGACAGGCGGGTGAGATCCAACAAGCGGCTGGCCTTACCGACCCACCTCATACCGGCTCTGCCGCATCCCGGCTCTGCGCATCCCGGCTCTGCCGCATACCGGCTTAGCTGCGAACAGGTAAAGTAGACTGAGTATTACCAGCTTTACTTGCAATCTAGCCGCCAGAACCAATAAAACCTAATTCAGTATGTTCAGTCTTGACTAAACGATTCGAACGATCTAAACTCCGGGGGTGCTATCCCCTCGAGACCAACTCATTGAAGACTTCGGCTTATTTTTCGAGAACTACGGCCTGCCGCGCATCTTCGGGCGGATCTACGGGCTGCTTCTGGTCACCGATCAGCCCCACCTGAGCCTCGAGCAGATCGCCCAGGAGCTCAACATCTCCAAGGCCAGCGCTTCCACCATGGCCCGTCAGCTTCAGGCCATGACCATGATCCAAAAGAGCACCGTTCCCGGCGATCGCCGCGACTACTACCGGGTCTGCGACGATGCCCACATCAAGACCGTACACATGAAGCTCAACGCGGCCCTGGCCCTCTCCTCGCTGATCCAGAAGGGGGCCAAGCTCGAGGGTTTGGCCCCGGCCACCCGCAAGCGGCTCAAACGCATGGAGCACTTCTACAACGAAGTAGCCCTAGTGATCGATAAATTCTTCCAGCACTACCGCGAGCCGGAGGAGGTGGAAGCGTGAAGCGAAAGCCTCGAAGGCCCGGTGGTAGCCACTAGAAGCTGAAGTGAACGGTACATCGCTCGAGCCCCAAAGGGCTCGAGGTGGGGAAACTCTTCCCACATCTGAAGGTGTTGGACCGAAGTCGCGTGCAAGGAGGTGCCCGTGCAACAAACCAAGACCGTAACCGCGCAACCCGTCTGGCGGAGCGCCCGGGGCGCGGCGCTGCCCAAACTGGCTTGGCGCAACCTATGGCGGCACCGCAGGCGCACCCTGCTGCTGGTGCTGGTGGTGGCCTACGCGACCATCACCATCGTGCTCTTCTGGGGGCTCCAGGACGGTTTTGTGCAGTCCATCGAATACGGCAACGCCCGCTTTCTGAGCGCCCCCGCCCTCATCACCACCCGAGCCTATTTCGAAGACCCCGACCCCGAGCAGGGCTTGCCCAGCCTGGATTTTCTGGCTCGAGTGCAGGAGCAACCCGGGGTGCGGGCGGTGGCTCCCCGGCTCGAGTTCCCCGGCCTGGTGCGCTCGGCTTATACCTCGGAGGCGGCCAAGGCCCGGGGGGTAGACCCCCCGCTCGAGGCCAAGGTGAGCGGCATCCCCGGCGCGATCCACCAGGGGCGGATGCTAGAGAAGCCCGGCGAGATCGTGCTGGGCAAGGAGTTGGCCCTTCGGCTCGATGCCCGGCTGGGCGAGCGGGTGGTGCTCGACACCGCAGCCCTAGCCGGGCCGCAGGCCGCCGGGCTCGTGGTGGTAGGGCTGGTAGATTCGGGTATCGCGGCGGTGGATCAGGGCCTGGCGCTGGTGCACCTCGAGGACGCCCGCACCCTCACCGGCCTGAAAACCGCCACCGGCGTGGCGCTCGACGTGCCCAGGGGCCAGGAATCCCAGGTTGCCCGAGCGGTGCAGCCCCTTCTGCCCTCCAACGTGCAGGCCTACGACCTCAAGCAACTGCTGGGTGGGCTCTCTTCGGCACTCAGCACCAAGAACGGCTCGATCTTTTTCATCGGGTTTTTGTTCTCCTTGTTCGCCGCCCTGGCCGTGACCAGCACCGCGCTGGTGAGCGTCCTCGAGCGCACCCGCGAGTTCGGAATGGTCGAGGCGATCGGCCTGAACCCCAACCGGCTGGCCCAGATGGTGACGCTCGAGACGGTCTTCGCTACCGCCATCGGCTGGGCGGTGGGGCTCATCGTGGGCTACGGGCTCAACTTCTGGATGGCCCACCAGAACGTTCTGGGGCCGGTATTCGCCAGCTACGGCGGGGCCTTCCAAATCCTGGGCACCGGGAGCGAAATCTACACCGCCCAGAGCCCGATCTACGCCCTCTACGCCGCCATCACCATCATCCTGGCCGCCCTCTTCTCGATCCTGATCCCGGCCCGGCGGGTCCGGCGGCTGAACCCTGCCGAGGCGATGAGGACGGAGTAGGGATGCGAAACACCCGATGCAGAACGCTAAAACGTTCAGGTTCTCTCCTTCTGGGAGAGGGTTTGGCGAGAAGCGCTAGGGGTGAGGGGATGAGCCGCAAGCGCATGCCTTTGTCGTACATCAAATCAGCTTGCTCGTCAGAGGGACTCGACCCCCACCTGGCCTCCCGCCGAGCAGGAAGAGGCATTAACTGCCCTTGGAGGAGTTGAATGAGACACGGATTTTTCTCGCTGCTAGGCTTGCTTCTGCTGAGCCTGAGCAGCGCGGCGACAGACCCCCAGGCGGTGCTCAAGGCCATCGTGGACAACCAGCGCGGCGGGAGCGTGCGGGCCACTCTGACCCTGAGCGTGATCCGACCGGAGCGGCAGACCCAGTACGTCCTCGAGGTCGTCTCGGACGGGGGTGAGCGCTCGCTCTCGAGGGTCAAAGCCCCAGCTCGGGATGCCGGACAGGCCTTCTTGCGGATGGGGGACAACATCCTGATCTACAGCCCGGCCTTGAAGCGGGTTCTGCGGCTGCCCCCGAGCGGGCGGAGCGACAGCTTTTTGGGCTCGGACCTCTCCTACTCCGACCTCTCCGGGCGTGACCTCGAGCAGGACTACACTGCCAAGATCACGGCTGAAGATGAGTCGAGCGTGACCCTCGAGCTGACCCCCAAACCGCAAGCCCCCACCCCCTACGGCAAGGTGACGGTGAAGGCCAAGGCCAAGACTTTCGAGCCCCTGGAGGTGATCTTCTTCGACCAGCGGGGCCAGGCGGTCAAAAAGGTCACGTTCGCCCAGTATGTCGAAGCGAGTGGACGCCGCTTCCCGGTGCAGACCACCGTCGAAGACCTGCTGCGTCCGGGAAACCGCACCACCGTCGTGTACAGCGATTACAAGTTCGGCGTGAGCATCCCCGAGAGCTGTTTCAACCAGCGGGCTTTGGAGGCCGGCTGTTAGCGGTTGGCGGTGAGCTAAATGGTGACGGTTAATCGCTAAGCGCTATCCGGTAATAGGAGTCCACCATGTTCAATCTGTTCTCCCTCTCCTGGCGCAACATCTGGCGACACCGCGGACGCAGCCTGCTCTCGGCGGGGGCGGTGGGGTTCGCGGTGTTCTTCACGCTGGTCTATTTGAGCTTTCTGGGCTCAATGGAAAACGGTATGTACAACAACCTCACCGAGTCGGTGGGGCACTTGCAGGTGCGGGTGGCAGGTTACCGGGAGAAGCGTGAGTTCCGCGACCTGCTGATCTCCCACGCCGAGGAGGTCGAGGCCCAGCTTGCCCGGGCCCAGACCGGAGCCGAGATCGTGGTAGCCCTCGAGGTTCCCGCGCTGATCGCGGGGGAAAACCGCTCGAGGGGCGTCCTGCTGATCGGGGACCGGCGACCCGCCGATCTGCGCCAGAAGTTCGCCCAGCAATACCTGGCCGAAGGGCAACTCCCCGCAGCGGGGGACCCCCTGGGCATCGCCCTGGGGACTTCGCTGGCGAAGGCGCTCAGGGTCAAGCTGGGGGAGGCGGTCTACGTCTACGCTCCCGGGACCGAGGGACGCGGGGCCGCCGCTTACCGGCTGGTGGGGCTCCTCAAGTTCCCCGACTCCGGCCTCGAGGCCCGCAGCGCCTTTGTCTCGCTCGCCGCCGCACAGGAACTCGCCGCGCCAGGGAGCGCCACCCGCATCGAGTTGCACTTCCCCTTCACCCGCTATAGCCAGGATGCCCAGCTCACGGCGCTCCAGCCCCGACTGGCCGCCAGCCTGGGCCAAAACCTGGCCCTCGAGACCTGGCGGCAGGCCAACCCGGCCATCGCCCAGATCCTCCAGTTGCTCACCCCACTGGTGTTGATCTTCGCGGGGATCTTCTTCGGGCTGGCCGGGCTTTTGGTGGTGAACACCATCTACCTGAGCCTCTTGGAGCGCACCCGCGAGTTCGGGGTGATCGTAGCGCTGGGAGCGGGCCCGGCCAAGGTCACCCGGATGGTGCTCTTGGAGAGCCTGCTGCTGTGCGGGGCCGGGGCCATCATCGGAGGAGCCCTGGGGCTGTTGTTGGTGACCTCGCTCTCGGGCGGGTTCTCGCTGGGAGCCCTCTACGGCCAGACCTCCCTGTCGGTGTTCGGCCTGCCCGAAACCATCTACCTGAGCCTGCGCCCCGCGGACATCCTCATCACCCTGGCTTTCGCCCTGGCGACCGGCCTTTTGGCCGCCTGGTGGCCCGCTCGAGTGGCGGCCCGGCTCGAGCCCGTCGAAGCCATGCGTTTCGCTGCCTGAAGGAGATCTCATGAACCCTGTCCTGAGCGTGAAAAACCTGAGCAAAACCTACAAGGTGGATTCGGTCGAGACCCCGGCTTTGCGGGGGGTGAACCTGGAGGTGCGGCGGGGAGAGTTCACCGCCCTGGCCGGCCCCTCAGGGAGCGGGAAGAGCACCCTGCTCCACCTGATGGGCGGGCTCGACCAACCCAGTTCCGGCGAAGTCTGGCTCGAGGGCAGCCGGATTGACCGGCTCAGCAAGGCCCAACTGGCCGATTTGCGGCTGTGGAACATCGGCTTCGTGTTTCAGGCCTACAACCTGATCCCGGTGTTGAGCGCCCTGGAGAACGCCGCCTTCGTGCTCGAGCTGCGCGGGGAAACCCCCAGCGAGCGGGAGAGCAAGGCGAGCAAGGCGCTGGAGACCCTGGGGATGCTCGAGTATGCCCGGCGGCGGCCCAACCAGCTTTCGGGCGGGCAGCAGCAGCGGGTCGCGGTGGCGCGGGCCCTGGCCGCCGAGCCCAAGATCATCCTGGCCGATGAACCCACCGCCAACCTGGACTCCAAAACCGGCCTGGCCCTGATCGAGCACATGCGCCGCCTGAACCGCGAGCAGGGGGTGACCTTTCTCTTCAGCACCCACGACCCCAGGCTGCTCGAGCGGGTGGACCGGATCGTGCGGCTCGAGGACGGGCAGATCGTGGCATGAGCCGCGTCGTACGTCTTATGTCATACGTCCGCGGCTTAGCGTACGGCGTACGGCGTATGACGTACGGCATTTTGCTGTTGCTAACAGCCCCCACGTACGCCCAGAGCTTTGGCGTAGAGGGTCTCGAGACCCGTTTCTCGCTGGAGTTCTCCGCGAATGTTCTCTTTTCGCAGCCCGTTCCACCGACTCCGGCTTGGGAATTGCGGGGAGATCTGGAAACCCGCTACGCCCGAGACGCCTGGAGCTTCAACCTGGCCCTGAATCCGGGCCTACAGGTCGGCCCCCGGGTGTTCACCGACTGGGGTCTGAGCGAAGCCTATGCCCTCTACCGCTGGGGTGATCTGGACCTGAGCGCCGGGTTCGAACGCATCCCGCTCGAGGTGGCCCGTCTGAGCGTGCCCTATAGCCTCGAGGCGGTGAGCCCGCTGGGTCAGCGTCAAGGGAAGCTAGGGGCCCGGCTCACCTGGAACCCCGAGAACACCCGACTCCGCCTGGCCTTCCTGGAAAACCCCAACGGCTGGTTCGGGCTGGCGAGCTTGCGGCACGAGTTCGCGGGGTTCGAGCTCGAGGCCCATCTGCTAGCGCCTTCCGGACAGCTCGTGTTCGGCCTGGGCGGGAGCGGGACGCTCGAGAACCTGGTGGTGTATGGCGAAGTCTGGGGGTTACTCCCCCAGTGGCGCTTCCCCCAATGGCGCTATGCTTTGGGCTTGAGCGGAAACTTGGGGGAGGGGTTGTGGACGCTCGAGGGCGGCTATGCCTCTCCTCTCCCCGGCCAGCCGCCGCGCCGTTTCGCCGCCGCCCAGGTCAGCCAGCCCGTCGGCCTGGAAGCCTCCTGGTCGGCGGTCGCCCAGCTTTTCTTCGACCCGGACGGGCTGCGCAGCCGGTGGGCCATCACCTACAATCCGCTCTTGGACGCTCAGGAAGCCACCTATACGGTATTTGTGCAGCTCGGGCCAGAACTCCCCAGCGGCGGGGTGAGGGTCGCGTTCAAGCTGTTCCCCGAGTGAAAACCGGCGAGCGAACCCTATCTGGGGCTCGAGCCGCCCAGGTTTGACCAAAACGGTCTGCCGGGACCGGAGTATAATTGGACGTACTAGCCTTTGGGCTGGTGCTTGTTTTTTGTGCTGATAGGGGTAGGCCAACCACGGAGGGGGTCATACCCGGTAAGGAGAGGCAGGAATGTCGCAGAATAAACCGGTCTACCTGACCGCTGAAGGCTTGAAGCGTTTGCAGGACGAATTGGCTACCCTAAAGACGGTCAAGCGCCAGGAGATCGCCGCCGCGTTCGAGCAGGCCATCGAGGAGGGCGACCTGCGCGAGAACGCCGGTTATGACGAGGCGCGGCGGGCGCAGTGGGACAACGACCGGCGCATCAGCGAACTCGAGAACATCCTGGCCCGAGCGGTGATGGTCGAGGCCGGGAACGGCACCCCGCCGGCGGTGGGGCTAGGGGTGAGCGTCGAACTCGAGACCGACTCAGGCCAACGCATGAGCCTGACCATCGTGGGGAGCCACGAAGCCGACGTCTTCAACGGCAAGATCTCCAACGAATCCCCGATGGGCCAGCGCCTGATGGGCAAGAAGGTGGGCGACCGGGTCGAATACCCCAGCCCCAAGGGTGTGCAGAGCTATACCATCGTGGAGCTGGTGTACAAGTAGTCGCCGAGCATTTGCTAACCGCTAACAGCCAAGTGCCAATCGCTTCATCTGGCCGTTAGCGGTTAATGACTTCTCACCTCGAGCGCACCACGAACCCGCCGTGCTTGGCCTTCCACTCGGGCTCAACGTGGATGGTTACCTGCACCCCGGGGATTTGTTCGCGCAAGCCCTCCTCGAGCCGGTCGCAGATGCGGTGGGCGTCCTCGACGGTGAGGGAGCCCGGCACCACCAGGTGGAACTCTACGAAGGTGCGCGGCCCGGCCCGGCGGCTCCTGAGGTCGTGGACCTCGAGCACCTCGCCATTTTTTTGCGGGTTTTTGAGGCGGGTACGGATCACCTCCTGGATCTCGTTCATTTCGGCGTTGGGGAGGGCTTCGTCCATCAGCCCCCCTACCGAATCCCGCACCAGCCGCCAGCCGATCCACAGGATGTTCACCGCCACCGCCATCGCCAGGAGCGGATCCAGCACCCACCAGCCGCTCAGCCAGGCCAGACTCACCCCCGCCAGCACCCCCAGCGAGGTGAGCACGTCGGTGAAGAGGTGCTGGCCGTCTGCTACCAGTGCCGGGGAGCGGTGGGCCCGACCGCTGCGGATCAAGAACCAGGCCAGCAGGCCGTTGAGCGCCGAGGCCCCTACCGAGACCAACAGCCCCAGGCCGACACTCTGCGGCGGGGTTGGCGAGAACAGCTTGTGCCAGGCCTCGCCCACGATGGCGATAGCAGCCAAGGCGATCAGGATGCCCTCGAGCACCGCGGAAAAGTACTCGGCCTTGGTGTGGCCGTAGGGGTGGTTGGCGTCGGGCGGGCGCTTGGAGACCCCTACCGCGATGAGCGCGGCCCCGGCGGCCACGATGTTCACGATGGACTCGAGGGCATCCGAGTAGAGCGCCACCGAGCCGGTGAGCTTGAACGCCAGCCATTTCAGCCCGAAGACCACGATACCCACGAAGAGGCTGAGGCGGGCGGCGGCGACAGGGGTCATGACGGCCCCCGACGATACCGGCGGCGGGCGCTGAGCACCGGGCTCAGCGCATGGCGAGATTCTTTAGAGCCCGCTTCCCGGGGCTCTTTCCAACGAAACAACCTCACCCCTCCAGTCTAAGTCTCGGCCTCTTCCGGGTTGTCCTCTTCCTCACCCGACTTGCGCGGCTTGAGGAGGGGAAACAGGATCACGTCGCGGATACTGTGCTGGTCGGTGAGGAGCATGGTCAGGCGGTCAATGCCCAGACCCATCCCGGCAGCGGGCGGCATCCCGTACTCCAGGGCCAGCAGGAAATCCTCGTCCTGCTCGGGTTCCTCCTCGTCTCCGGCCTCGCGGCGGGCGTTCTGCTCCTCGAAGCGGGCCCGCTGGTCGAGGGCGTCGTTGAGTTCGGAGTAGATAGGGGAGATTTCGAAGCCCGCCACGAACAAATCAGCCCGCTCGGTGAGGTTGGCCTTGGCCGGGTCGCGGTGGCGCTTGACCAGAGGGCTGATCGCCAGCGGAACGTCCATCACGTAGGTGGGCTGGATCAGGGTAGGCTCCACGTACTCGCCAAAGAGCTTGTCCAGGAGCTTGTAGCTGGGTACGCCCCGCATCTCGGGGTGCTTGGCGTCGGCGAACTGGCGCAGCCGCGCTAAGTCGGTGGGGTCAAAGTCCAGCCCGGCCTTCTCCTTGAGCGCGCCCACGAAGTCAATGCGGCGGAAGGGCTTGGCGAAGTCGATCTCGTGCTCGCCGTAGCGGATCTTGGTGGTGCCATGGATGCTCTGCACCATCCCCGAGAGCATGTCTTCGATCAGGGCCATCATGTCGGTGTAGTCGGCGTAGGCCCAGTAGGCCTCGAGCATGGTGAACTCGGGGTTGTGCTTGTGCGAGATGCCCTCGTTGCGGTAGTTGCGCCCGATCTCGAAAACTTTCTCGAACCCGCCCACTAAGAGCCGCTTGAGGTGCAGCTCGAGGGCGATCCTAAGCGAAAACTCGTGGTCCAGGGCGTTGTGGTAGGTCTTGAAGGGCCTGGCCTCGGTGCCGCCCGCCACCGCTTGCAGGGTGGGGCCTTCAACCTCCAAAAAACCCTGGTCGTTGAAGTAGTCGCGGATGTAGCGGGTGATCCTCGAGCGGATACGGAACACCTCACGCACCTCGGGGTTTTGGATCAGGTCCAGGTAACGCTGGCGGTAACGGGTCTCGAGTTCCTTGATGCCGTGCCACTTGTCGGGCAGGGGGTGCAGCGACTTGACCAAAGGCAACCAGCGCTGCACCTTGATGGTGACCTCGCCGGTCTTGGTGACGAAGACCGTTCCCTCCACCCCCACAATGTCGCCGATATCGAGCTTTTTCAAGAGGTCGTAGCGCTCGGTAAGGTCACGGGCCAGGTAGATTTGGACGCGCCCGGACTCGTCTTGGAGGTGGGCGAAGCTGGCCTTGCCCATGTGCCGGAAGGTCATCAGGCGGCCCGCCACCCGTACCTTTTCGTCGGGGAACTCCTGACCCGGCTGGGGTTCGGGATGCGCCGCCAAGATCTGTGCCGCGCTGTGGGTCTTATCGTATCGGTAGGGGAAGGGCTCAAAACCAGCTTCCACCAAAGCCTTAAGGTTTTCCAATCGCTGCTTAGTCTGTTCACTCTGCTCGACCATACCGCTCCTAAGAATAAACGCCAAACGCTCTTCGAGTCCTCGGGCGTTCGGCGTTTGGCGTTCGGCGTTTGGCTAGTTTCTTACCGAAATCACCTCGAACTCGCGGTGTCCTTTGGGGGTCTCCAGGTGCACGGTCTCCCCCAATTTTCGGCCTAGGAGGGCTTTACCCATAGGCGACTCGTCGGAGATCTTCATAGGGCTCTCCAGCACGCTGGCCTCAGCAGGGGACACCACCCGCACCTCCATCTGCTCGCCTTTGCCCTCGTGGGCCTTGAGGGTGACGATGGCCCCTAGGGTCACTACCCCCTTCTCCTGGGCTCCTTCGATCACCACGGCCCGCGAGAGGGTGTCCTCGAGGGAGTCAATGCGGGCTTCGATGCGTCCTTTTTCCCGTTTGGCGTCCTCCAGCCCCGAGTCATCGTAGTCGTCGGAGGACTCCATCAGTTCCTGCAAGATGCGGGTCGCGTCCTGTAAACGAGCGCGTTCTTGCTCGAGTTCCCGCTTGAGCCGCTCATACCCGTCGCGGGTTAGCCTGACTTCACGTGCCATCGTCCCTCCAACTAAGAAGCCCCATCCGCTGGGGCCTGATGCGCCTTGCAGTTCTTGTAGAGTATCCGCAGAGCGCAGGCGCAAAAGCAGCCGTTTGGCCTCCTATCGCTGTTTTAGCGAAAGACAACTCAAAGCGGTAAAGCAATCCTAAGGCAGTATAGTACACCCTCGGACCAAGAATGCCTAGCCGATCCAAAGGGAACGGGTAAGTGGGCTCAGCCCGCCGACTCGCCTTGCGAGGAAACGCCCGCTCGCAACAGGATCTCGCGCAGCCGCCCGGGTCTGGCCCACTCGCGGCAAGCGTCGGTGTTCGCGCAGAGGGTGAGGTAGCGGAAGTGCCGCCCCCCCTGCCCTACCGGGTGCCGCACGAACTGCGCCGCCGAGCGGGAGAGCTGGCGCAAACAGGCTTCACAGAGCACCGGCGCCAGCGAAGCGGTATCCTCGAGCGGCTCCAAAACCAAGTGGAGGGGCTCTTCGGAAATGTGTACCCGCCCCTGCACGTCTCGGTAGTAGAGCACCTCCCCGAGCGGCAAAAGCTCTGGGGAGGTTCCGGGGAACAGCTCGAGAATCAACTCCCGTTCGTCAAAGCTTTGCTTCCCCATAGTTGACCCAGGATAACACTGTCTTGACCCCGGCGTGGTAACCCAAAGTATTGCCCGCGATGCTTCGTTATCCTGCCGAACGCGGTTAGCGCGAGTTGGGCGTTCGACGTTTTTCACCCTGCTCTCGTGAAGAATGTAGCGAGCCGTTCAGTCCAGACCTGTTAGTCACCCTAATATTTCATGCGTATGAAGTATCCCAGCGACGCCGCGCTGGAGACCCTGGAACGGCTCACCCTACAACTGGTGTGGCAGTTCCGGCTCGACCAGCAGCGGGCTTTCGAGCCCTTGGGCATCTCGCCGATGCAGGCTTTCGCCCTGATGTCGGTGCGGGAGGGAATCGAGCAGCCCTCTGGCCTGGCCTTCGTGATGGATGTTTCGCCCTCGGGGGTTTCGCAGCTTCTGGCGGGGCTCGAGGAGCGGGGCTGGGTACGCCGCGAGCTCGACAGCAAGAACCGGCGGCAGGTGCGGGTGTTGCTCACCGAGGAAGGCCAGGCTTTCCTCGAGCTGTTGCACAAAAGCTGGCGGGAGGTTTCGCGGGAGCGGTATTCCCGGCTCAGTTCAAAGGAGATCGAGATGTTATGTGAGAGCTATCGAAAATTGTTGGAACCTCAGGCGGTGGAAGAGTGAGGGCGATCAGAGCATTCGCGTCATCCGTCGTACGTCCTAGGTCTTACGTCGAAACGCGGAGAGCCTATAGCGTGCGACGTACGACTCCCTTTGTCCTGGCTTTCGGCATCCAGCTTTTAGCCTATAGCCTAGCGCAAAGCTTTTACGCTCCCCTGCAAAACCACCCTTCGCTGGTCCAGGCCCGGCTGGGGCTCGAGGCCGCCCAGGCCGGGCTGCGGACCCAGGCCAGCCCGGTGAGCCTTCAAGCCCAAGGAGGGAACGCTTGGCTCAACTTCAAAGACCCCATCCCCGACACCCAGGTGGTGAACGCCTCGGTGGGGGTGTCCTTCACCCCCTTCCCCTTCGGGGACACCGCCGACGCCATCACCCAGGCCCGGCTGGGGGTCGAGCAGGCCGCCTTGGGGCTGCGCCAGGCCCAGACCGCCCTCGAGGCCCAGGCCCTGGAGGCCGCTTACCGGGTGCGGTTGGCCCAGGTGGGGCTCGAGGTCGCCCAGAGCGGGGCCCGGCTGGCCCAGGCCAACCTCGAGGCCGCGCGGATTCGCGCCCAGCGCGACGCGGCCAACCCGGCGGAGATCCGCCAGGCCGAAGCCCAACTCCGTCAGGCTCAGCTCCAAGTGGAAGACGCCGGGCGCAACCTCGAGCTGGCCCGGCGCAACCTCAGCGACCTGCTGGGAACGGCGCTCGGCGAGGTCCCGCCGCCCCCCCCGGTTCCCCAACCCGCCACCCCTCCGAGCGTGCGCCAGGCCGAGCTTCAGGTGGTGCAGGCCCAGCTTAGCTACGCCCGCGCCGAGCGGGGCATCTGGCCGGTGGCCCAGGCCAGCTACACCTATAACACTTCGCCCCGCGACAGCTTCAGCCTGAGCCTCAACAGCCGCACCCTGCAACCCCAGCTCAGCTACAGCTACCAGAACCCCCCGGCGGGGGTGGGTGGGCAGCCCAGGCCGGAGAGCCAGTTCCAGATCGGCGTTTCAGTAAACTTCAGCCCGGCGATCTTCGACGCACTCGAGGCCGGGCGCAAACAGATCGAAGCCGCGCAGGCCGCCCTCGAGGCCGCCAAGCGCACCGCCGCCTTGCAGGAGGCCTCGCTGCGAACGGCCTTGCAGGGGGCCGAAGCCCAGGTGGGCCTGGCGCAAGCCGCCCAACAAGACGCCGAGCGCGCCCTGACCGAGGCCCGCGAACGCGAACGGCTGGGCCTGACCAGCCCGCTCGCCACGCTCCAGGCCGAACTGGGGCTGGCCCAAGCCCGGCTCGCGCTCGAGCAGGCCAACCTGACCCGGACTTCCCGCATCCTCGACCTTTACCGCTTCTACGCCCAGCCCCTCAGTGAGGTGAAGTGATGAATACCAAACCCCAAACGCCAAACGCTGAACGCCGGATGCTAGAGCCAAGTCGCGCCATGCGAGCTGCGATCCGCAACCTTATTCTGGCTTTCAACTTCCCGTTTCTAGCTTTTAGCCTGGCGCAGCAGGCCCAGCCCCTCACCCTCCAGGCCGCCCTGGCCAAAGCGACCGAGCAAGCCCCGGTGCAAAGCGCGCAGACCGAACTCTCCGATGCCCAGGTCAGCCTTCAGCGCACCCTGGCCGACCCCCTGCTGACCCGCCCGGCGCGGCTCCAGGCCGAGCAGCGGGTGGCCTTGGCCCAAGCCAACCTCAACCGGGCTAAGGCCCAGGCCGAGAGCAGCATCGTGCAAGCTTATACCCAAGCCCTCGAGGCCGAGCAGCAGGTAGCGCTGGCCAAGAAGTCCGCCGAGCTGGCTGAGCGCAACTTCGAAGTAGCCCAGATCCGCCAGAAAAACGGTTCGGGCACCGCGCTCGACACCAAGAGCGCCCAGGCCCGGCTGGAGGACGCCCGCCGCGGCCAGGCCTTTGCCGAGCAGGGGCTGGCCAACGCCCGCAGCAACCTGCGTAGCCTGGTGGGGGAATTCTCGGGGCTGGCTGCGCTCCCCACGGCCCCGGCCCTGCCCGAGCGGAGCCTGTTGCAAACCCTGCTCGAGCAGACCCCCGACGTGGTGCAGGCCCAGCAACGGGTCGAACTGGCCAACCTGCAAGCCGAGTTGCTCGACCCCAGCTACGCCGCCAAGGCCGACATCGAGGCGGCCAAGGCCCGCGCCGAACAGGCCGCCGCCGGGGCCCGGGAGATCCGCCGGGGGCTTGGCCTGCAATACGACAACCTGTACTCGCAGACCCAGAACGCCTTCCGGGCGCTCTCGATCCAGCAGGCCTTGCTGCAAAACGCCCGGGAGCAGTTGGCTGCAGATAAACGCCGGCTCGATTCGGGGCTGATCTCCCCGCTGGCCTATGCCCAGTCCGAGCTGGCGGCTTTGCAAGCCGAGTTGGCGGCCTTGCAGGCCCAAGGCGGCTATCTGAGGGCCCTGTACGGGCTGTATGCGGGCAGCGCGGGGGGGCGCTAGCCATGCAAAACGCGAAACGCAAGACGCTAAACGCGCGGCGCGGACTGGTCCTGCTCGCGGTGGCCGGTCTGCTCCTGGGGGGGTGCAACAACCGCCGGGGGAACGCCGAAGCGACCCCGGCAACCCCTGCCGAAGCCGCTCCCCGGGTCACCAAGGTCCGGGCGGTGACGGTCAAGGAAGGGGTCTTGACCGCGAGCCGGACCGCGGGGGCCACGCTGGCCCCGGTGCGGGAGAGCAACGTGGCCTCGAGCGCCAGCGGCAAGGTGCTGGCGGTGCTGGTCGAAGAGGGTAGCTGGGTCGCGGCGGGCCAGACCGTGCTGCGGCTCGACGATGCCAACGCCCGGACCGCGGTGCGAAACGCCGAACTGTCGCTGCAACAGGCCAAGATCAACCTCGAGCGCTCCTCGCGCTCCACCCAAGGCAGCCTGGACCCGCTCCAAGCCGCCCTCGACTCGGCGGAGGCCAACCTGCGGGTGGCGCAGCACCGCTACACCGAGGGCCAGCAGCTCTTCCAGGCCGGGGCTCTGGCCCCGGTCGAACTCACCAGCCTGGAGGCCGCGCTAAGCCAGGCCAAGTCCGCCGCCGACAACGCTCGCGAGGCGCTCGAGCGGGCCCGGCGGGCCGGGAGCGAAGACCTGGCGCTGCTCCGGGTACAGGTCCAGCAGGCCGAGACCCAACTGGCTCAGGCCCGGCGCGGCCTGGCCGACACCGAGGTCAAGGCTCCCTTCGCCGGGGTGGTGGCGGAGGTCTACGTCAACCCCGGGGAGTTCGTGGCGGCGGGCGCGCGGGCCTTCCGGCTGGCCGACACCCGTCGGCTCGAGGCCAAGTTCCGCATCCCTCCCTCAGAGGCGGCCAAGCTCGCGCCGGGAACCGGGCTCAACCTCGACTACGGCGGCCAAACCTACTATGCCCGCCTCATCCGCACCAGCCAGATCCCCGGCACCGACCGGCTGGTGGAAGCGGTGGCCACCCTCTCGGCCCCCCTCACCCCCGGGGCCAGTGTCAATGTGCGCTACAACCTCGAGCTGGCCACAGGGGTAATCGCGCCGAGCGGGGCCTTGTTGCCGGGCGAGAAACCGGCGGTGATGATCGTGCAAGACGGCAAGGCCCAGGCAGTCGAGGTGCAGGTCGTGGGCGATAACGGCAGCCAGATGGCCCTGCGCGGCCTCAGGGCTGGTGCCCAGGTGGTGTTCCCGGTTCCTGCCAGCCTGCGGAGCGGGGACGCGCTCGAGGTGATCCGATGAAGCGTCGTACGACCTATAGCGTTCGGCGTACGCTGGGGGAGGATTCTGGCCTGTCGGTGGCGAGCGGAAAAAAGCTTTTCTCCACCAGCCACGAGCCACTTGCCACGAGCCCGCTTTTTCCCCTTGACCTCTCCCGGAGGGCCGACCATGCGTGAGAGCCCACTGGTCAAATTCTTCGTCGAGCGCTTCGTCTTCTCCACCGCGGCGTTTTTGGCGCTGGTGCTGTTCGGGCTGCTGGCGGCGAGAGGCCTGGGGGTGGACCTGCTGCCCAAGTTCGAGTTCCCGGTGGTTGCCATCAGCACCACCTACCCCGGGGCTGGCCCCGAGGAGATCGAGAGCCAGATCTCCAAACCCATCGAGGAGGCCCTCTCGACCCTCTCGGGCATCGACCAGATCGCCTCGCAGTCCAGCGAGGGCTTCTCCTTGGTGATCGCCCAGTTCAAATACGGGACCTCGGTGAACCAGGCCGCCACCGACGTCTCGCAGCGGATCGCGGCGGTGCGCGGGCAGCTTCCCCGCGACGCCGAGGCCCCGGTGGTGCAGAAGTTCGACCCAGCCTCGCAACCCATCCTGAGCGTAGCGGTCTCGGCGGAAGGGCGCGACCTCAGGAGCGTGGCGGACTGGGTGGAGAACCAGCTCAAGCCCCGGCTACAACTGGTGAACGGGGTGGCCGACCTCCAGGTGGAGGGCAACCCCAAACGCCAGGTGCAGGTGCTGGTGGACCCCTGGAAGCTCGCCGACTACGGCCTCTCGGCCAACCAGGTAGTGGCCGCGGTGCAGGCCTCGGCCCTGGCGGTCCCGGCCGGCAGCCAGGATCAAGCCGGGCAGCGGCTCTTGTACAGCCTGCGCAACCAGCCCCAGACCGCCGCGGACGTAGCCCAGATCGTAGTGGACCCCAGCCGGGGGCTCAAGGTGGCCGACGTGGCCGGAGTACGCGACGCCCAGGCCGAGGCCACCCGCCTCACCCGGCTTTCCGGCCAGCCCATCGTGCTCTTGAACGTCCGCAAGACCCCCGACGCCAACGCGGTGGCGGTGGCCCAGGGAATCAAGAAAGCCCTCGCCAGCACCAACCTCCCCTCTGGCTACCGGGTCAGCATCACCAACGACACCACCACCTTTATCGAGGCCACCGTCAACGACACCTGGAAGGAAGTCTTTCTGGTGGTGGGGGTGGTCTCGTTTATCGTGCTGATCTTTTTGGGCAAGCTCAACTCGGTGTTCTCGGTGGTGCTGGCCATCCCGATTACCATGGCCGGGGCCTTGCTCATCTTCGGGCTCTTGGGCTTCACCTTCAACATCATCAGCCTGCTCGCCATCATCGTGGCGGTGGGCATCGTTGTGGACGACTCCATCGTGGTGGCGGAGAACATCGACCGTTACCGCAGCCAGAACTATAGCCTTCCCGACGCGGTGATGAAGGCCACCAAGGGATTCTTGTCCCGCGAGGACGCCACCGTCCTGACCGAGCACATCGCTCGCTACCAGGCCCAGGGGTACTCGCTGCACGAAGCGGTGAGCAAAGGGAGCGGCGACCTCCTCTCCGCCGATGACGTGAGAAGCGTCACCGAAGGCATCGAGGCCCACCTCAGCCAACCCTATAGCCTCAAGGACGCAGTGCTCAAAGGCAGCACTGAGGTACTCTCAGCAGTTTCGGCGGCGACCCTTTCACTCTTGGCGGTGTTCTTGCCGATCAGCTTCTTGCCCGGCGCGGTGGGTCAGTTCTTCCGCGAGTTCGGGCTGGTGCTGGCCGCGGCGATCTTCTTTAGCTGGCTCGAGGCCCTCTTCTTCCTCACGGTTCGTTTGGCCTACCTGCCCGACCCGGCCCCGCCATCGTGGCGGCAGGTTAGCAAGCGGGCTCGAGACCTGCGGGGGGATCTGAGCTGGGCGATCCGATCCGAGATCTACCACGATCCCCGCCTTCCGGCTTCGGCCAAGTTCCTCAACGCGCTGCTGACCCCTTTCCGGCTGGTGCTGGCCCCCTTCCGCTGGCTGGGGGCCTTGGTCGGCAATGTCCTGGGAGCCATCACCCTGAACCTCCACACCGCTTCCGAGTACGGCTTCGACCGGCTCCGCAACGGCTATGCCCAGAGCCTGGCCTGGCTCCTGCCGCGCAGCTGGCTGGTGCTCGCGGCGGGCATCCTCTTTTTCCTTTCGATCGCCGTGGTGGCCCCGCGGATCCCCTTCAACTTCACGCCCAAGTCGGATGGCGGCATCATCAACATCCGGCTCAAGCTGCCCAAGGGCACCGCGCTCTCGGAGACCGACCGCCTGACCCGCCGTCTCGAGGACTACCTGCTGGCCCAGCCCTACGTCAAGGAGGTGCTGACCGAGGTGGGGGCCTCGAGCACCGGCATCGGTACCGGCAACCCCGAGCGCTCCAGCCTGACCGTGAACCTGGTGGACAAACACGAGCGCGAGAACATCTACGCCATCGTGCCCAAGCTCGACGCCGAGTTGCAGAACATCCTGGCCGACCGCCCCGAGGCCGAACTCAAGGTCAAGGCCGCCGAGGGCGGGCCCGGCGGCGACGACTTCCAGTTCACCCTCTCGGCCCCCACCCAGGCCCTCTTGGAGGAGCGCAACAACCGAGCCCTGGAGATCCTCAAGGGCATCCCCGCCCTCAGCAACATCAGCAGTTCGCTGGCCGAGAAGACCGGGGAGCGGGTGCTGGTGCCCAACCAGGCCGCGCTCGAGGGAACCGGCCTGACCCCCAACGATCTGGCCCAGGTGCTGCGGATCTACAACGCGGGGGTGGAGGCCGGGAAGCTGCGCTCCGGGGGCGAGGAAACCCCCATCGTGGTCAAGGCCGACCCGGCCCTGATCCCCGACCAAAGCGCCCTCCAGTCGTTGCCGGTGTTCTCCCAAGCCCTAAGGCAATCCCTCCCGCTTTCGCTCTTGAGCAGCTTCGAGAACCGCCAGAGCCCGGCCACCTTAGCCCGCAACAACCAGGCCTTCTCCACCGGGATCACCGCCAACCTGGCCCCTGGGGCCAGCGGTGGGGTGCTCCAGTACAGCCAGCAGATCCAACGCGAACTCCAGCAGCAAGGCGTGCTCGAGGACGGGGTGCGGCTCGAGAGCACCGGCGGCACGGCCTTCGCGGGCGACCTCTTCGAGGCTTTGCCCATCGCCTTCGGGCTCTCGGTGCTGCTGAATTATTTGGTGATCGCCAGCCAGTTCAACACCTTCCGCTACCCGCTTTACCTGCTGCTGCCGATTCCGCTGGCTTTGGTGGGCGCTTTCTGGGCCTTGTTCGTTTTCCGCAGCGGCCTCGACGTGGTGAGCGTGCTGGGGCTGGTGCTGCTGAACGGCCTGGTCACCAAGAACGCCATCCTGCTCCTCGACTTCGCAGTGCGCCAGGCCCGGGAGAAGCCCCTCTTCGACGCCTTGGTGGAAGCCGCCCGGCTGCGGCTACGCCCCATCTTGATGACCACCCTGACCGTGCTCATCATCTCGATCCCGCTGATCCTGGCCAGCGGAGAGGGCTCGGAGTTCCGTAAACCCTTGGGCATCATCATCCTGGGTGGGGTGACGACCTCGACCTTCCTGACCTTGTTCGTGGTCCCGGCGGCCTTCTACCTCTTCGAGCGGCGGCGCTACGCGAAGTTGCGGCAGGAAGCCCAACTCACCCCGGTTCCGGCGGGGGATTGATGGCCGAGGGTCAAGGGTCGAGCGGTGTCATAGGCCCTACACCTTACGTCATCGGATGACTTACGACCCCTCTCGACCCTCGGCTAAATACCTCACCCTGCTTTGGCCATCGGCGTGATACAAAAGTAAGCGGATGAAAGCGGCCCAGACCCTCCAGAAAGCCCTCAAGCTGCTCGAGCGCGCCCAGTGGAACTCTGCCCTCGAGGAGCTGCACCTCACCGTCCATTACGCGGGCCGGGAAAACGACCTCGTCACCGAGATCCAGGCCCGGGTGGCCCTGGGGGAAGCGCTTCTTACGCCGCGCAGCGGGGTGGTGCCGGGCCGCCAGGAGGTGCGTGAGGCCAAGCTCCAGCTCGAGCAAGCCCTCAAGCTGGCGGCAGGGCTCGAGGATCAAGACCTGGTGCGTACCGAGGTCAACCGGGCCCACGAATTGCTGGGCGCCCTCCCGCAGACGTGAGCATCTACGTTCTACGCCGGACAAGACCGATAGCTCATTGCTCATTGCTTTATAACGTTCGACCCCTTCTGACCCTCTATGAGCCAACCCCAGCGTGTTCCTGTCGTCGGCAAACGTTTCTGGCTGTTCTTCTTTGGCGGGATGTTCCTGTTGGCGGGCGCGGTGGCCCTCTACGTGTGGTTCGCCCTGCGCCCGCTCCCGGCTGCCCCCGAAGCTGCCCGGGCTCTGCAATCGGACGCTCGGGTGAGCGTGCAGAAGACCGGCTACGGATACGACTTCATCCCCTCCGGTACGCCCAAAGGCGGCTTTGCCTTTTACCCCGGCGGGCGGGTCGAGTACACCGCTTATGCCCCGCTGATGCGCCAGATCGCCGAGTCCGGCTACCGGGTCGCCTTGATGTGGGTTCCCTTCGGGCTGGCGGTCACCGCTGAGAACAAGGCCCAAGAGCCGATCGCCGCGCACCCTGAGCTTACCTGGGCGGTGGGCGGGCACAGCGTGGGCGGGGTCGCTGCCTCCACCTTCGCCGGGGAGGATTCCCGCGTCCGGGCGCTGGTGCTTTTCGCCGCGTACCCGCGGATGGACCTGCGCGACAAAACCCTCCCGACCCTAGCCCTTTACGGTTCAAAGGACGGGGTGTTGCCACCCGAACAAGCCCGCACACGCTCCCAGCTTTTACCCAAGGGAGCCGAGGTGCGTTTTCTCGAGGGCCTCAACCACTCGGCCTACGGGGCCTACGGCCCCCAGCCGGGGGACCAAGCCGCGACGGTGGGGAAGCTCGAGGGCTGGCGGATCATCTCGAGGGACGTGGTGACTTTTCTCGATCAGCACTTGAAGCCATAACTTCATCTCACCCTGTCTCCCCGAGCGGATCAGCCCACGGGACCGAGGAGCGAATATACTCTCGGCATGGCCTCTCAGACCCCAGATTCTACGTCCCAGGCCATCCTCATTCCCCCGCTGATCCGGCGCAATACCTTGCTGCTCGCGGTCACCCAGGCCGTGGTGGGGGCGGGAATCCAACTGCTCCCCGCGCTGGGAGCGATCACCGTGGTGCAGCTTCTGGGCAACAACACCTGGGCCGGAATCGCCACCGCCTTGGCCGGGCTGGCCCGGATGCTCACCGCCTACCCGGTGGGCCGCCTGACCGATGCCCGTGGGCGCAAGGCCGGGCTCTACCTGGGGCTCCTGAGCGCCATCGGCGGAGCGGTGCTCACCGGGATCGCTGTAATGGCCTCGAGCTTCTGGCTCTTCGCGGCAGGCATCCTGGTGTTCGGGGCCGGGGTGGGCGCGACCCAGCAACTCCGGGTGGCCGCCGCCGACATGTACCCGCCTGCTCGGCGCAGTGAAGGCATCAGCCTGGTCTTGATGGGTTCGCTGGTGGGGGCGGGGCTCTCCCCCATTTTGGTCTGGCTCGCCCAGCGCCTGGGACCGGAGGTCGGCCAGAGCCCGCTGAGCCTGGCTTGGTTCTTGGTTCCGCCCTTCATCCTGCCCGCGCTGCTGCTGCTCGCTCGCCTGCGACCCGACCCCAAGCAGATCGCGCAAAACCTGCGTTCGTACTACCCCAGCCTCCCGGCGGCTTCGGTCGCTTTGGAAAGAAGTAGCTCGAGGCCTGCCCTCAGCGCCGCCACCTGGACCGGGATCGCCGCCCAGGGGCAGATGGTGATGCTGATGGCAATGACCTCGCTGGCTTTGCGCCACCAGGGCTGTTCGTTCGAGCTGATCTCGGTCTCGGTGGCGATCCACGTGATCGGGATGTTCGGCTTCTCCTGGTTCGTGGGCAAACTGGCCGACACCTACGGGCGCAAACCGGTGATGCTCACCGGCCTGGTTTTGTCGGGGTTGGGCGCGGTGCTGGTGGCGACGAGCGCAGAATACGCGGTCATCACCCTGGGAACCTTCTTCGTCGGGCTGGGTTGGTCGGGAGCTTACGTGGGGGCCACCACCGTCGTCACCGACGTCACCGCGCCGGGCGAGCGGGGCCGGGCGGTGGGAAGGCTCGATCTGTGGTCGAATGGGGCCGGGGCCATCCTCCCCATCCTGGCCGGTTTTTTGGTGGAAGGCGTAGGGATCTGGGCGATCGGGCTGGCGGGCGTGGTGATCTTGATATATCCGCTTTGGCTCCTGCTCCGGCTGGGTGAGGAGAAGCCAGGCGTTTATCCGTCCTGAGTAAGGACGCAAGGCCTTGCCTCCCCGCACAGGATGGCTCACGCGGGGAGGCAGCCGAATTTCGCATCCCCCCAACGGTCGGGCCGTGTCTGCCGCAAGGCGTTTGACGCAAGGCGTTGGATCTAAGACGACGGCGTACAACGACCCCTGCAAAGTTCGCTGGCTTCCACCGGAACATTCCGAGCCTCTATGATAGGGCCGTGCTGCCCCCGGAAATCTCGCCCTATGAAAGCTACGCCGACTGGCTCCGAAGCATCGAGGGCTACGCGGGTCAGCTCCGCTTCGTGCGGACTTTGCCCGCCAAACCACCCAGGGAGAGCCAGTACCGGGGCGAGTTCGCAGGGATTTTGGAAACCCTCAACCTCTTTCCCTACGAGCACCAGGTCGAAGCCTTCGCGGACATCCAGTTCGGGCGAAACCTGGTCGCGGCGACCGCTACCGCATCGGGCAAGAGCCTGATCTTCCAGGCCCCGGTGCTGAAGGCCGCGCTCGAGGGCCACACCGCGATCCTCCTCTACCCCACTAAAGCCCTGGCCCACGATCAGCTCGCACGGCTGCGGCAAATGGCGGCGAAGCTCGAGCTGGCCGATACCATCTTCCCCTATGACGGCGACACGCCGGACAAGCAGCGGCGGCTGGCTCGAGAAAAGGGCCGGGTCATCCTCACCAACCCCGATATGCTGCACTTCGGGTTGCTCCCACTGCACACCGAGTGGGCCGAGTTTTTGGGGAAGCTCAAGTATTTGGTGATCGACGAACTCCACGCCTACCGGGGTGTCTTCGGCACCCACGTGGCGCTGATCCTGCGGCGGCTCCTGCGGATCGCGCGGCACTACGGCTCGAGCCCCCAGATCATCTCGGCCTCCGCGACCATCGCCAACCCCGCCGAGCACGGGGAAAACCTCACCGGAGAGCGCTTCGCCCAGGTTTCGGCAGCGCTGGCCCGGGCCGAGCGCGAGTTCGCGGTCTGGGTGCCCAAGGCCCTCGACAAGAAGGGCCAGGTGCGGCGAAGCGCGAACCTGGAAGCCGCTTTGCTCGCCCGCCACGCCGCCGAGACCGGGCTGCGGGCCTTGGTTTTCGCCAACTCCCGCCGCACCGCCGAACTGGTGGCCCGCTACGCCGGAATCCCCGAGGTGCGCCCCTACCGGGCCGGGTACACCGCCACCGAGCGGAGGCGGCTCGAGGAATCCCTCAAGGCGGGCGAGACCAAGGTGCTGGTGAGCACCAGCGCGCTCGAGCTGGGCGTGGACATCGGGGAGTTGGACATGGTGGTGCTCCTGGGCTACCCCGGCTCGCTTTCGGCCTTCTGGCAGCGGGCCGGACGGGCCGGGCGGGGGAACCGCCGTGCCTTGGTGGCCTGGATTCCCCGCGAAGACCCGCTCGACGAGTACTACCTCGAGCGCCCCGAACTGCTGCTGGGCAGCCCACCCGAGTCCGCCGTGGCCGACCCGGAGAACCCGGTGCTCTACCCGCTGCACCTGCACTGCGCGGCCAGGGAACTCCCGATCAAACCCACCGAGGAAATCTATCACCCGCTCCTGGCCGCCGGTCTGGTGCAAAAGGGCGAGCGGCTCTATAGCCCCAAGCGCAGCCCCCACCGCGACCTGACGCTGCGCGGGATGGGCAACACTTTCACCCTCAAGGACGCCCAGGGCCGCACCCTGGGCACGCTGGACGAGCGCCAGGCCTACTGGGAGGCCCACCCCGGAGCGGTCTATTTGCACATGGGCGAGAACTATCTGGTGCGCAACCTGGACGTGGAACGGCGCGAGATCGTGCTGTTGCCGGGCCTCGAGGACTACTACACCCAGCCCCGGGCCGAGACCGACCTAGACGTACTCGAGGGCTCCGAGGTGATGCCCGGCATCTGGGCGGGCAAGGTGAACCTGCGCGAGCGGGTGACGGGGTACGTCAAGAAGCGCTTCGTGACCGAGACCGTGCTGGAAGAAGTGGTGCTGGTGATGCCCGAGCTGAGTTTCCCGACGGAAGCCGTTTGGTTTCACCCCAATGCGTCCTCGGGAAACGCCGAGGCCTGGGAAGTGGACGACCAGGGGGTGTTGCCGGAGATGCTGATCCCTGGGGGCATCCACGCCCTCGAGCACGCCATGATCGGCCTCCTCCCGCTCTTCGTGCTGGCCGAGCGGGCCGACGTGGGCGGGGTCAGCTACCCCTTCTACCCGAGCCCACTGCCGTCGGGTTCTGGCACGACGATCTTCATCTACGACGGATATCCGGGCGGGGTGGGTTACGCTAAGGCCGCGGCCCGGCAGTTCCCCCGCTGGATTCAGGCCACCCGCGACCTCCTGCGAAGCTGCCCCTGCGAGGGCGAGCGCGGCTGCCCCCGTTGCACCATGAGCCCCAAGTGCGGTAACGGGAACACCCCCCTCGACAAGAAATCCGCCCTGGCCTTGGCCGAGGCTTTGACAACCCTGTACGCTCGAGTGTCAAAGCCGAACTAACAAATCCAACCCTCGCAAATTCAAACGGGTCTCGATCAGACTATTCCAAAACACCGTAAGGTTTGACTCGGAAAATTCGAGTTTGACAAAACATACCTTATTGCAGATTGATTCGACCCTTCCGAAGATAGACTCAAGAACGTGAGTTTGCCATCTTTACACGACCCCATCGCCGCCATCGCCACCCCACCCGGCAAGGGGGCGGTAGGCATCGTCCGACTCTCCGGGAAAAACGCCCTCGAGATCGCTGCCAGAGTCTGGAAAGGGAAAGACCCCAGGGGGATGAGGGGCGGGCAATTCACTTACGGCGAGATCGTGAACGCCACGGGGGAAGTCCTCGATGAAGCGCTAATGCTGGTGTTCAAGAATCCGCGCTCCTATACCGGGCAGGACTCGGTAGAGTTCCAGACCCACGGCTCCCCGGCGGTGCTGCGGCAGGTTTTTCAGGTTTTGCTCGAGGCCGGAGCCCGCCCCGCCCAGCCCGGCGAGTTCACCCTGCGGGCTTACCTGAACGGGCGGATGGACTTGGCCCAGGCCGAATCGGTGCTGGCGTTGGTGGAGTCTGAATCCGACGCGGCCCGGCGGCAGGCCTTGCGCGGGCTCGCGCGGGGGCTCTCCCAGCGGATCGAAGGGATGGCCGACCGGCTTTACGACCTGCTGGCCCACATCCAGGCCTGGCTCGACTACCCCGAGGAGGGGGTGGAGCCGGTGGAGATTCAGCACACGGTCTCCACGGTACTGGCCGAGGTCGAGCACCTCCTCGCCACCGCACCCGCCGGGCGGATCGCGCACAAGGGGGCACGGATCGCGCTGGTCGGGGCTCCCAACGCGGGAAAGTCGAGCCTGCTGAACGCCCTGTTGGGCTACGAGCGGGCCATCGTCACGCCGATCCCCGGAACCACGCGGGATTATCTGGAAGCCCCGCTCGAGATCGCCGGGGTTCCCATCACCGCCGTGGATACCGCCGGGGTGCGTGAGACCGATGACCCGGTGGAGCGGGCCGGGGTCGAGCGGGCCTTGGGGATTGCGCAAGAGGCTGATCTAGTGCTCTACCTGGCCGACCCCACCCAACCCCGGCCCGAACCGCCCGACCTGCCCTGGGAGCGGGTCATCAAGGTGGCGACCAAAGCCGACCTCCCGGCGCTCTGGGAAGAAGCAGGGTTTATCCGGGTCTCGAGCCAGACCGGGTCCGGGCTCGAGACCCTGCAAAAAGCCATCCACGACAAGCTGATGGGAGAAGCTCCCGAGGGCGAGGTCTGGATCAGCAACGAGCGGCACGCCGGGGCGCTGAGTGAGGCCAAGAAACATCTGCTCGAGGCCCTTTCAGCCCCCGAAGATCTGGCCGGGCTCTCGGTCCAGGCTGCCCTGGACGCGCTCAACCAGATCCTGGGCAAGGACGTGAGCGAAGAGGTGATCGAGCGGGTGTTCCGCAATTTTTGTGTAGGAAAGTAGAAGGTGAGTTCAGGAAAAGTGTGTATGCCCCATACCCCTGCCCCTTGCACTCTACACCGCCAGCCTAGACAATGGACGTAATGGAAGCGATTTGGGTAGGTGCTGCTTTCGCCTTGGGTCTGCTGGGGAGCCGGGTGGGGTTGCCCCCATTGGTGGGCTACCTGGCCGCCGGGTTCGTCCTGGCCGCGTTCGACATCCATAGCGGGGAGATCCTGCACTACCTGGGCGAGCTTGGGGTGCTGCTGCTACTTTTCACGGTGGGGCTCAAGCTGCGGCTGGCCAGCCTGCTACGGCTCGAAGTGCTGGGGGCAGGCGGGTTCCACCTGCTTTTGGTGGGAAGCCTCATCGCGGTCCCGCTGGCCTACAGCCTGGGCGGTCAGGCGGCGGTGTATTTGGGGTTGGGATTGGCCTTCTCCAGCACGGTTTTGGCCATCAAGGTGCTCGAGGACAAGCGTGAACTCAACAGCTACCACGGGCGGGTTGCCATCGGCATCCTGATCCTGCAAGACCTGGTAGCGGTGGCCCTGCTGGCCTTTGCCGGGGTAAAAACCCCCACCCCTTGGGCGCTGGCCCTCCTGGCGCTGCCGCTCTTGCGCCCACTGGTGTTCTGGCTTCTGGCCAAGAGCGGCCACGACGAGCTTTTGCTGCTGTTCGGGCTGGGGCTGGCCCTGGCCGGGGGCAGCGTGGCCCAGACGGTGGGCATCTCGCCGGAGCTGGGGGCGCTCCTCTTCGGGGCGGTGCTGGCCGGGCACCCCCAGACCACCGAGCTTTCGCGGACCCTGTGGGGGCTCAAGGAAGCTTTTCTGGTGGCCTTCTTCCTCAACATCGGGCTGGCCGGGCTGCCCACCTTGCGCGAGCTGATGGTGGGGCTGGGGCTTTTGCTGCTGCTGCCCTTGCAAGGGCTGATCTTCTTCGGGCTGTTCGTGGCGTTCGGGCTACGGGCCCGCACCGCTTTCGTAACGGCGCTCTCGCTCTCGAGCTACAGCGAGTTCGCCTTGATCGTGGCCGCCCCACTGATCGAATCGGGCCGCCTGGACGAGAGCTGGGGCACGGTGCTGGCGGTGGCGGTGGCAGCCTCGCTGGCGGTAGCCGCCCCGCTCAACCAGGTGGCCCACCGGGTCTACGTGCACCTCGAGCCCTGGCTATCGCGGCTCGAGCGCAAGGGACGCCACCCCGACGAGGAGCCGACCTCGCTGGGCAAGGCCAGATGGCTGGTGGTAGGGATGGGCCGCACCGGGGGAGCCGCCTACAAGCTTTTGGAGAGCCGGGGCGAGCGGGTGGTGGGCCTCGACTCCGACCCCGACAAGCTCGAGCGGCACCGGGCCAAGGGCCGCCGAGTGCTCTACGGCGACGCCGAGGACCCCGAGCTGTGGGAGCGGTTGGAACTCGCCGGGCTCAAGGGGGTGCTCCTCACCATGCCCGACCTCGAGTCCAAGGTGCGGGCCCTGGACGGGCTACGCCGCCGGGGGTTCACCGGGCAGATGGCCGCCACCAGCTATCACCGCGAGGAAGACACGGTGCTCGAGGCCGCCGGGGCCAACCTGATCTTTCACCCCTTCGCCGAGGCCGGGGAGCGGCTGGCCGAGCGGGTCATCGAGGAAAGCCTACCGACCGCCTTGCTGGAAGAACGCCCCGCTAGCTAAGGAGATACCTCCGGGCATCCGCAGTTCACGGGGTGCAAAGCACGTCTCCGGCGAAGCCGCCCGCCCGCTTCAGAAGCGCAAATTCAACCCTAAACCAAAGCGCACGTCAGGGTCGCCGCCGGGTTTGGTGTCGTCCCGCACGAAGAGGCTGAGGTCTAGGTTGGACAAGATCGAGTAACCCAGCGAGAATTCGGGCCGCAGCTTGATGCCGGTGGTCTCGGAGACGAACCTGGTGCCCAGGGTAAAAGTAAAGCCATCCAGCCGGTACTCCGCCGAGATGATCCCCTCCCCAGTGAAGGCGAAGGTGGTGCGCAAAAGCACCTCGGGAGCGATGCGGATGCCAAAGCTCAGGCTGGTGTTCTCGAAGCGGAAATCGCCGCCGCTAAAATTCGGAACCTCGATGCGGACCTGCTCGAGCCCCAAGGCCTTGGCCAGTTCGCGCTCGATCTGCCCGAACAAGAAGTTCTGCAAAGCGGCCTGCAAGCCGGTCTGCAACAGGCTCTCGGGGACATTCTCGAGGTCGCTGCGGCCTAGGGTCAGGAGGCCGTAGATCTGGGCCTGAGAGAGCGCTACGGGCTGCCCCGAGACCCCGGTGGCGGTGAGCTGCGGATACCCCTGGTCCACCACGAACCGGGCCCGGCCATTCTCCCGCACGAAGCGGCCCCGCAGCTTGAGCAGCACGTCGTAGGTTGCGCCGCTCGAGCTGGCCTGGTCGCGGACCTGGGAGGCGCTGGCCGCCACGCTCACCACCGGGAAAATCCCCTGCTCGGGGCTAAAGGTGGCCACACTGCGGAACTCGCCGCCCTCGTCGGGGACGCTCTCGCGCAGGGTGAACACGTTGTTCCACAGCCGCACCTCGCCCCGCAAGGGGCGCACCTCTCCGCTCAGGAAGGGGTCCGAGAGGGTACCGTTGAGGTACAGATCCCCGGCCAGCTCACCCTGCGCCAGGGCTTCCTGGAAGAGGACCCCGCGCTCGGCGGTGATCCGCAGGTTGACGAACTCCACCGGGGCCGCTCCGCCAGGTTCCGGCTCCAGCCGGTCGCCAGAGCGACTCCCTATGGGGGCACGGGCGGGTTTGCTGGAATCCTCCACCGGCACCGAGACCTCCTGCTGCCCTTCGGGCAGGGCCAGCCGGGCCCGCAACACCTCCACGTTCCCCCGCAACCTGAAGACCCCCTCCTCCTGGTTGAGCGATCCGTTGACCCGCACCCGGCCTTCTTGCAGGTAGTAGCGGGGCGCGCTCACCGGGATCTCCCCGTAGAAGCCCATCGCCAGCGGGAACACCGTGCCGGAGAGGGTCGCGGTCTCGGTGGAGACGGTGGTGACGTAGCCAGGGTAGCGGAACTCCACGCTGAGCCGCTGGTTGGGCTCCAAAAGGGGGATCTGGGCCGTTCCCTGGGCCCGCACCAGGAAGCTCTCGAGGCTCCCCTCCCCGGAGAGCCGGGCCTGGGCCGGGTAGGGCGCGCTGAGGTTGAGGGTTCCTTCGGCCACCGCGGTCTCGCCCAGCCGCAGACGGGCTTGGGGAAATTCCCCCGCCACCGGCCCCAGCTTGAAGCGGAACTTCTCCAACTCGAGTGCGAATTGGTTCCCGTCCGAGCTGAGCCGCAGGGTGCCACTGCCTTCGGGAGCGAAGGGTTTGAGGGTGGGGATCACCTGCAACACCGGGGTGAAGGAGGTGTCTTGCAGGTCGAGCTTGAGGCGGCTACCCTCCTGGCGGCTCCAGTAGCCCTCCCCCCGCCAGGTGCCCTTGCCGGATAGGGCCAGCTTGTCGATGTCGAGGCGCTCTTTCTCGTAGCGCAGCACGGCCTGCCCGGCCAGGGCGTCGCCCCCTCCTTCGAAACGCAGTTGCTCCCCAACCAGCAAACCCTGCGAGGCCCAGGGGTCGAGGAAGTTGTAGCGGAAGCTAGCCTTGCCGGTCCAGAAAGCCTGGCCCTTGAGTTCACCCGCCCAGGCCGAGAGGAGCCAGTGCAACGGGAAGTTCACCGCCTGTACCCGCCCACTTAGTTGACCCTGGCTCAGCGTGAGCCGGGCGGTGCTCTTGCCCAAGAGCAGGTCGCCCTTGGCCTCGCCGCCCTTCCAGGTGCCCTCGAGGCGCATCGAGAGCGGGGTTTCGTCCCCCACCACCCGCAGAGACTGGGCCTGGAGGGTCAGGCCCAGGTTCCCCTCGCGGTAGTCCACCGCCCCGCTGACCCGCCCGCTCAGGTAGGGCACCGCGGGGTGCAGCCAGGGCAGATCTCCCAGCGCCACGCTGGCCAGTTCGGCCCGGGCCACCGGCAAACCACCGTCGAGCCGGGCGTTCAGGTTGATCTGGCCAATGGCCCCGGAGAGCACCGCGCTCACCTGCAAGGGGCTGCGGGCCGCGAGTTCGCCCTTGAGCCGGGATTCCAGCGGTTTGAGGGGTACGTCGAGCTTGAGCGCACCCTTCCAATCCCCGCTGTAAGCCAGTTCGCCCTGGATCCAGCGGCCCTGAGCCTGCACCTGGCCCTCGAGCCCCTGTCCCTTGGCCTGGAAGGTCTGGCCCTCGGCCTGGTAGCTGAGCCTCCAGTCGGTGGAAAGCCCCACCTCGCCCTCGAAACGCCCCGCGCCCCAGGAGAGCCAATCGCTCACCGCGTGGCTTCCCATCACCTGGAGCTTCTGGCCCGCACCGCGCAGGGTCAGGTCCACCCCGTAAAGCCGGGCGGTGATCTGGCCCTCGAGCCCCCCGTTGACATAGCCGAGGCTGCCCTGCCCCAGATCGGGGGCGCTGACCACGAGCGCGAAGGTGTTGAGGTCGAGCTCACCCTGCAAACGTCCGTCCGCCAGGGGATACCCGGCGGTGAGCTTGTCCCCCGAGCCGGTGACCTCGACGCCCTGATAGACCAGACGGCCCTGGGCCTGGCGGGTGAGGAGGTTTGCTCTCAAGCTTTCCCCGCTACGCTGTGAAGCCACCGTCTCTACCTCGAGAACGGGATAGTTGAGCCTGGCTTGAAGCCCGAAGAACTCCCCGCTGACCTGGGGGATGGCCTCCGAGCCCGAGAGTTGCACCTCTCCCTCGCGGATGCGGAGATGCCCCGACCAGGTCTGCCCCCAGGCCACCTGCCCCGCCAAATCCCCCGAGAGCTGGGCCTGCAAACGGCTGTCGCTGTAGCTGCCGCGGGCCTCCCCCGCGCGGCCCAGGGCCTTCCAGGCGAGGTCGAAGTCGAGGTCCAACCACTTTCCTCCCGCCGTGCCGCTGAGCACCGCCGGGCCCAGGGTGAAGTTTTGCAGCCGCAGCGATGGCCCCTGGGTGGTCAGTTGGCCCTGGAGCCCTTCGCCCGAGACCTGCACCCGCTCCCCCTCGCCCCGCAGTCCCAAGGTCTTGCCAGAGTTCTGGTACTGGCCTTGCAGCCAGACCCCCGGGTAGACCCCTCGGGCTTGCAGCTTGCCCAAGCTCTTCGGCAGTTCCCCGACATAGCTCCAGGTGAGGCGCAAGGGCGCGAGGTCGAGGCTCCCGGTGAGGGGTTCCACCCCCCCCTGCCCCTGGATCTGCACCTGCGGCCCTCTCCCCTCGAGCCGCACACCGCCCCATTCGGGGTAGCGCACCACCGCCTGGCCCTCCAGTGCCAGGGGCGAAAGCTCGGCCTGAACGTCACCCTGGATCTCCGCCGCCCCCTTGAGGTCGGCCTCGAGCCGGACCCGCGTCGGCTCGCGCCAGCCCCCCGGCAGCCGGGCCGAGACCGTGCCGCGCCAGTCGCCAAAGCCCCGCAGGTCGGCCTGCATCCGGGATAGGTCGGCCTGGCCGCGCAAGCCCCCACCGGGCAGGGGAACCTCCACCGCCAGTTCTCCGATAGGCCCCGCCTCGCCCCAGCGGGCTCTCCCGCGCAGATACGGCCCGGTCAGTTCCGCCGAGAGGCCGTCCTGGTAGATCACCCGGAACCCCTGACCCTGGTAGGTGCCCTCGAGCCGGGCCTGGAGGGGTTGGAGGCGGGCCTCGCCGGTGGCTTGGGTATCGAACCCCCTCACTGCGATGGGAAAGACCAGGGTCTGCCAGGGGCCCTCGGCCTGGGTCCGCAGGTGCACCGGGACCCCGGTGAAGGGCTCGAGGTCGGTATCGAGGTCCACACTCAGGCGGATCTTTTCCAGGGCTCCCGCTCCCAGCAAATCGGGGCCCTGCACCCGGATGTCTAGACCCTCGCCCTCGGCCCGGGCGAAGAATTCCCCGGCGTGGCTGAAGCGCAGGGCGATCTCCTTCCCCTGGCCTAGCACCCGGCCTCGGCCCTCCAGCTTAGGAGCCTGGAGGTTCCCCGAGAGCTGGGCGGTGGCCTCGAGTCGGCTGGGGCCGAGAGTACGGATATAGCTGAGGCTTCCCCCCAGGTTCCCCCGGTCGTCGCTGCTGGCCGCGACCTTCACCTCGAAGGCCTCGCCTTCGGCCCATAGCCGCCTTCCCTCCCCGCGCAGGTCGAGCCGGATCCCCGGGCTCGAGACCGCCATCCGCCCGGCGAAGGTCCCGTTGGCCGATGCCGCGCCCCGACGATAGGTGAGGTCGCCCTGGAGGTCAAAGTTGCGCTCCGCGACCTTCACCGAGTTCGCCCCGAGGAGCCGGACTTGCTCGAAGTCCAGACCCTCGCCACCCGCCTGCACGCCCAGCGGGGCCTTCCAGTCAAGCTTCCAGACCAGGCCCTCCCCTTCCAGGCTCACCGGCCCGGTCTGCTCGAGGTACTGTTTGCTCTCGAGGTTCCCCACCGCAGTGTAGTGGGTTTTCTCGCTGTGAAAGACCACCCCGGCGTCGGCCCAAGAGGTACGCACCTCGAGCGTACCGCGGGTGGTCTGCTCTTTCAGGTCGCCCGCAATCTGGGCCACCACCTGCCCCCAAGAACCCGTGACCTCGGCCCGCATCTGGGGAACCTGCACGGTCCCGGCCAGTTGGGCGGTGATCGTGTTGCCCTGGATGGCGTAACGCAGCTCGCCGCTCAGCGGGCTTTGCAGCAGGTCGGGCTCGAGCCGAACCTGCCCGGAGAGGTCGCCCAGCGCCTCCAGTCGGATCTCTTCGCCGATCTCGGCGTTAGCCCCCACGTTTCGCTCGGGCAGGAAGACCCGCACCTGGCGGCCCTGGTAGGTGAGGTCCACGCTCTCGCCCCAGGCTTTGAGGCGGCCTTTGGCCTGGCCTGGCGGCGGACGGTGGTCGCCGCGCAGCAGCCCCTCTACATCGAGTGACCCGGCGAGCCGCCCGGAGACCGGAAGCTCGAGCACCTTGGCGATAGGAGCGGTCTCGAGGTCGAAGCTCACCTTCCCCTCGGCGAAGTGGGCCTCCCCCCCGGGCAGCCGCAGATCGGCCTTCACCGCCGCGACCTCGAAACGGTCGGTGCGGGCCGAAACCTCCATGGGAATCCCCCGGTAGGTGGTCTGGGCCTCGGCCTGGACCTGAGTCCCCTTCCCGCTGACTCGCCCGCTGAGTTCGCCCCGCTCGCCCGCCACCGCGTAGCCCCAGCTCACGATCTGGCCGCGGTACTCGAGCCCCCGCCCGAAGAGGGCTAGCGGCCCGGAAAGCTGCCAGGTCTGCTGATTGACGTTGGCCTCGAGCCGCCACTCGGCTTGCTCGAGATAGGGCAGGTCGTAGCGGCCCTGCCCCCGCGCCTCGAGGTCGCTCCAGGGCCCGGCGATGTCGACCCGACCCTCGAGCCCGGGAAGCTTGACCTGGGCCAGCGCCGAGACCCGCTCGGCATCCAAAGTACCCGAGAGGCGGCCCCACTCGCCCACGCCGCTCACCTCGAGCGGCCCCAAGAGGCTCTGCCCCCGCACCTCGAAGTCCCCGAAAGCCGTCCGGGTGTGGAGCAGGCCGCCGCCCTCCCCCCAGGTCCCGCTGAGCCGGAAGGGGATGCCGAAGGGCTCGAGGTCGAAATTCTCCGCGTTGACCCGCAGCCTGAGGCCCTCCAGCGCGTTCCGCCCGGCCCCCGCCCGGTATGCCCCGGACACTTCCAAGTGCCCGTCCTGGAAGCTCCCGGCGTAGGCCAGGTTGGCTCCCTTGCCGAAGACCCGCAGGGCTCCGTCCAGCTTGGGAAGCGCCAGGCGCAGGGCATAGCTCTGCTCGAAGAGGTTCGCCGTACCGCTGAGCTGACTCTGCCCCAACGGTTCATAGGCCAGTTCGCCTGTCACCCGCAGATCGCGCCAGTTCCCGCTACCGCGCACCTCACCCCAGGGAAGCCGGACCGCGACGTTGCCCCCCTCCAGGTTGCCCATCCCGCGCAGGGTGGCCGGGATGCCGCCGATCCGCGCCGGAACCACCACCCGGAAGGGAAACCCGGGTTTGAAGTCCACCCGGCTCTCGCCGATGGTGGCCCCGTTGCGGGTGACGTGCATGAGCAGGTTGGGGATCTGTACCGCCCCCAAATCCGGCAGGGTGAGCCGCCCGGAAAGCCGGGCGTCGGGGAAGACCGGGCCGGAAAGCTCGGCGTAGCCGCGGGTGGTCGCCCAAAGACCCTGGCCCCGGCCCTCGAGCCGCGCCGACAGATAGGGGGTGGCGGCGGTGGCGGTGCCGGAGAATTCCCCGTTCCGGTAGGTGAGGTCGCTGCGGAGGGAGACCTCCAGGCCCTGGGCCAGCGAGAACTCGAGCGGCCCCTGCACCCGTACCCCCTGGGCGCCCGCCGTGACGTTGAGGGTCGAGACCTGCGCCCACACCCCGCCGGAATCGGCTCGGCCCGAGAGGGGTAGGGTTCCCACCGGGGTGCGCACCGCGCCGCTGAAGCGGGTCGCCAGGTTCTCGATCACCCCGCGGGCCTCGAGCCGCTCTCCCACCAGCCGCCAGTCGCCGGAGAAGGTGTTGTTGCGGTACACCGCCTTCCCGAAAAGCTGGAAGGGCTCGATCAGCGTGAGCGGCTGGCCGTTCACACTCAGGGTAAAGACGCCCCCCTCGTAGTGCCCTGAGGCGTTGGGCGAGCTGAGCAGCCAGGCCGCGCCCTGCTGGCGCACCGCGACCGGGAAGGAGGCGTAGGGCGAGGTGTACGCGAGGTCGGCGGATAAGCGCCCCCCGCGCAGGCTTCCGGTTGCGGCCACCTCCCCCACCACCAGCGGCAGCTTGCTCACCGCCAAGGCCAGGTTCTCCCAGGTTCCCGCTAGCCTCACCGGCCCCAGGCCACCGCTGACTCGGTTTCCTTCCCCGCGCAGGCGGCCCGAGAGGTCGAGGGGCTGGGCCAGGGGAAGCCCCACGCCCGGCGACCGGACCCCCAGGTTCCAGCGGCCTCGCTCGAGGTCGAAAGCCAATTGGGCCGTACCCTTGAGCGGCGCCGGCCACACCAGGCTGCCCCCACCGCTGGCCCGGTCGCCTGCACCTTGTAAGGCGAGCTGGCTGCCGAAGTTATCGGTCAGGTTGACCCGGTAATGGGCGCTCTCGAGGTTCACCCCGGCCTGGTAATCCCGGTCAAAAAACCGCCCCCGTACCTGGGTTTGCAGGGTGAAGGTCTTATCCAGGGCCAAACTTCCCGCGTAGGTCAGAGGTTGACCGACCAGCGTCCCCTCCCCGCGGAACTGCCCCTTGAGCCGCACCTTCTCCCACCCCTCGCCGTCGAGGCTGAGCGGCCCCCGGCCCTCCACCGGCAGGCTCAGGCCGTAGCTCTTGGCCAGCGCCGGGAGGCTGGGGGTTCCCTCGACGTGGAAGGTATAGCGCAGCTTGGGGATGTCCACCCGGGCCGTGGCCTGTACCGGCCCGTCCAGGGTCCGCCCGCTGAGGCGGGCGGTGACCTGGTTGTTCACGAAATCAATCGGCCCCTCCAGGTCCTCGGCGAGAAAGGGCACCCCGGGGATCTTGATCCGCCCGCCATGGACGTAGTTGTCGCCGAATACGCCCTGGGGGCCGAGCTTCCAGGTGCCCTCGAGCCTCCCCCTCTCGAGGCCCGGATACCAGAAGCGGGCGGCTCGCACTTCCCCTTCAAAGCGGATCTCCCACGATTCGAACTCGAGGCCGGTGCGTTTGACCGTCCCTTTTATCGCCCCATCGGGGGTCTGGGCCCGGAAGCCATACTCTGGCCCCCGGCCCCTTAGGCTGAGCCGCAGCTTGGGGATGGGAAGGCGCTGCCCCTGGGCGATGGTAGCCTCCACGTTCTCGAGGTCGAGTTGCTCGACCAGCAGCCGAAAGGGTGGGGGCGGTTGTTGGGTGACCTTCTCCGGGATCAGCTGGTCCCACTCCAGGTTGGCGGTGGCGCCCTTGACCCGGATGCGGATCGGCAGCTCGCGCCGCAGCAGCCCGAAAAGCTGATAATCGATCACCACTTCTTTGGCGTCAACTCGAATCCCCGGCCCTTGGAGCTTTCCATCCCGCAGGCGAACCCCGGTAAACAAATACCCGGAAATCCCCGTCCACTGGCCCTGAAACCCGGCTGCCGCCAACCCCTGTTTGAGCAATAAATCCAGCAGCGGTGGCGCCGCAGGGAGCAGCACCAACACCAGAGGGATTAGGAGGGGCCAGAAGCGCCGAAAGCGCATCCGGTATAGCTTACCGGGAAAGCGTGAGGGAAACCTAGGAATGAGCCGAGTTCGCTGGATTATTTTCTCTTTCGCGTATGCCGTATCGCCTACGGCACGTGGCTAAAAGCTTTTGCTATACGCGATCCGCAATATGCAATACGCTAATTCCCGATGAAGCGGATCGTAGTGTTGGTGATGGGAGAGGTGCAGGGCGTGGGCTACCGGGCCTATGCCCGCAAACGGGCGATGGAACTGGACCTCAGCGGGTACGCCGAGAACCTGGGCGACGGGCGGGTGGAGGTAGTGGCCGAAGGGCCCCGGGAAGACCTCGAGCAGTTCCTGGATTTCCTGCGCAAAGGCCCCAGGCTCTCCAGGGTAACCGGATTGGACGTGCAGTGGAGCGAGGCCACCGGGCTCGAGGGGTTTAGCACCCGCTAAAGCCCTCGCTCACCCGTCACGGTGGCTCCCCCGTTGGCGGTTGCCGCTGGGGTTCTCGGCCCGGGCGTA
>DASTSL010000071.1:0-2592 GCA_035760705.1 Meiothermus sp.
CCGATGGCCCGCTTCCACTCGGGGCTGTTGATCTGCGGCTTCCAGTTCTCGTCGAACCAGCGGCCCCCGTAGGTATTGACCAAGGTGGTGAGGAAGGCCATGTTCTCGCCCCAGCCGGGCAGGCCGCGCAGGCAGATGCCGTAGACACCTTTGCTGGGGTCGTGCAGTTGCTTGGCCCAAGCGATGGCCTGGGTCCAGGTGGGCTGGGCCGGAACCGTGATCTTCTTGTCGGCGAACAGGTCCTTGCGGTAGTAGAGCATCGAGGATTCAGCGTAGAAGGGCAGGGCGTAGAGCTTGCCCTGGTAGGAGAGCCCCGCCCGTACCGGTTTGAGTACGTCCTCGAGGTCATACGAAGCGGGCAGCCCGCTCATCTCGACCAGCCAGCCATTCTTGCCCCAGATCGGGGTTTCGTAGGTCCCGATGGTCAGGATGTCGTAGGAACCGGCGTTGGTGGCGATGTCGGTGGTAACTTTCTGGCGCAGTTCGTTCTCCGGCAACACCACCCAGTTGACCTTGATGCCCGGATTGGCCTTCTCGAACTCTGGGGTGAGCTTTTGCATGGTGATCATGTCGGGGTTGTTGACGGTGGCGATGGTGATGGTGGTCTGAGCCAAGGCTGCCGAGAGCGATAAACCCGCGCCGACGAGTAGAGCTTTCCACAAACGCATATCTTCCCTCCTAGGGTGGCCGATAACCCCCACCAAACCCGGCCTTCCGACTGAACTTCTTTTCTTGTCGCGGAGATGATGGACACGTGACCATTTGGCTGAAAATCAACGGCGGCGCAGTTGTGGTTTCACAAAGCGTCGAGGTTTGCTTAATGGTCTCGTGTCCATAAGAATAGGCATACCGTGAATTGGTTGTCAAGCCCCCTTTTGCTACTATGGTCACGTGCCCAATATTCTCGATGTCGCAAAACGCGCGGGGGTCGCCCCCACGACCGCCAAACGGGCCATCCACGAACCCCACCTCCTTAAACCCGAGACCCTCGAGCGGGTTCGCCAGGCCATCCAGGAGTTGGGGTACGAGCCCGACCAGGTGGCCGGGGGGCTGCGCCGGGGCCGCACCCAGACCATCGGGCTGATGGTCGGCAACATCATGGAGCCCTTTTTCGCTCTCCTGGTGCGCACGGTGGCCCACGCCGTACAGAGCCGGGGTTACGCCCTGATCGTCACCGACAACGAGTACGACTCGAAGCTCGAGCTGGCCAATCTGCGGGTGCTGTACGGGCACCGGGTCAGCGGGCTGATCATCCGTTCGGGGTACGGCGAGTCCAACCTGGATTACCTCAAGCGGATGCGGGAGCGCGGAACCTACGTGCTCGAGATCGATTATTTCTATCCCGATAGCCCCTTCGGCCACGTGATGCTGGATAACGAGGGCAGCGTCTTCGAGGGGGTGCGCTACCTTCACGCTCTGGGCCACCGGCGCATCGCCACGCTGGGGAGCTACGACCCCATCTATCACCCCGAGGAGCGCAGCCGGGCGTTCCCCAAAGCCCTCCAGGCGGTGGGCTTGCCCCTGATCGAGGACTACCAGCGGGTGATCCTCCTCACCGAGCCCGAAGCCTATCGGCTCACCCTCGAGCTGATGCGGCTGCCGACCCCGCCCACAGCCATCTTCTCGCTCAACGGCACCGAGGCAGCGGGCGCATTCCGGGCCCTTGGCGAGCTAGGGCTGCGCATTCCCCAGGACGTCTCCTTGCTCACCTTCGACAACTACTCTTGGACCAGCCTGGTCACCCCCCCGCTCGACGTGATCGAGCAGCCGGTAGAGGAGATGGGCCGCACCGCGGTGGAGATCGTGCTCGAGGCGGTCGAGCACCAAACCTTGGACAAGGTGGTGCGCCGACGCTTCCCCGGAAAGCTTATCCGGCGGGGGAGCTGTGGGCCTCCCAAGGACTCGAGCTAGGCCCGCCCAGTGGGGCAGCATGAAAAGTCGAGCGGTCAAAAAGGGGAACCACGCTTCACCCTGCCCCAGGCTTTCCATCGCTCAGTAAGTTGCGGTGAGATGGTCCGAGGTGTGGGGTGGCTAGGCTGGTGGCGCAATTCCCGCATACCTCATCGGCCCTTTCATCCAACCTCTACCCTTTGGCGACTCCCGAAGCCTGGCCGTTATCCTTGCTGCGCTCGAGCCACGTTATAGTTCGCCAGCGAGAAGGCCAGATAGCTCACCATCCAAGCCAGCAGGGCCGCCACCGCGAAACTGGCCCGCACCGTACCGGCTTCGGCCACCGCCCCCAGCAGCACCGGCCCCACCAATCCGCCCAGGGTGCTCATGGTGGAGGTGCTGGCCATGCTGAGCGCGGGGGGTAACCCCGGTGTACGCGAGGAGGCCGCGAACATCAGTGGGAAGACCGTCGCCATACCCCAGCCCATACAGGCGATGCCCACAAAGATTCCCCAGACGGTGTGGGTGACCACCGCGAAGGCCAGCCCGAGCCCGCCCAGTAAGGCCCCCAAGCGCACCACGCTCACCGCGCCGAAGCGGCTCACCATAAAGTCTCCGCTGAAGCGCCCGAAAAACATCACGCTCTGGTGGAGCGCGAAGCCCAAGGCGGCCACCGATTCGGGCGCACCCAGGCTGCGCAGA
>DASTSL010000072.1:0-18654 GCA_035760705.1 Meiothermus sp.
CCGCTCACCAGCGAAGACACGAATGCGTCCGGGCCCGGACGCATGTCTGCTGCTTGCGCAGGGACTTCGTCAACGGGTCGCTGCTATGTGCTCCTTCGGAGCACGTGGGGGAGTCCATGTAACGCAGACGAGCATGCCGCCGGGATTGGCGGCATGTCTGCGAGTCCCTCCCCCGCTCTGAAGAGGCGGGGGATTATAGCTCCCCCATACCCCCTCTTTTCTCTAAAGGATGGAACAGTTATACGAGCTGGAGTAGCTTGGCTTTGATCTGTTTGGCGGTGAGCCCTTCGAGCTGCATGCCCTTGGCCCGCTCGGCCAACTCGTAGACCTTGTGCACGTAGCTGGTAGCGACCCGGAAGGTGATCTCCTGGCCTGCCACGGTGATGTTGACCTTTTGCAGATTGGGGTATTGCCAGCGCTTGCTGATGCCGGTGGTCTTCTTACCCACGCCGCCGTCGGCCTTGGCCTTACCCCGCCGGGTAACCGAGTTGACCACGGTCGGGCGCTTGCCGCTGATCTCGCAAATCTTGGACATCTCCTGATCCCTCCACGCCGGACCTACCCGCCCGGCTCCAAAGCAACAGCGGAGATTATAGCATAGCCTCCTGCCCGCATGCTAGGTGCGCCGGAGTGGGATGAGGGAGTCTGGGGCAGTAATCCCCGTACACTTTGCCTTTGGGTCTTGCATCTTGGCTGCATCGCCCCTTAGACTCGCCCCGTGCCCTTGATCCTCGTCCCTTTCTTGCTTAGCCTCGACCAGGTGCTCAAAATCTGGGCGGTGGCCCACCTCTCCCCGGGTGTGCCGCAGCCTTTTATTCCCCTGCTCAACCTGACCCTCATCTACAACACCGGGGCGGCCTTTGGCCTCTTCCAGGGCGGGGCCCGCGTCTTGGTGATCGTGAGCATCCTGGTGGGGTTCGGGATCCTCTACTACTTGAGCCGCAATAAGCTGCCGATGCTCCAGCAAGTAGCCTTCTCGCTGATTGCCGCTGGGGCTTTGGGCAACGCCATCGACCGGATCGGGCGGGGCTCGGTGGTGGATTACCTCGACACCACCGGGACCGGCTGGGGCCCCTTCGACAACTTCGCCATCTTCAACCTGGCCGATGCCTGCGTGGTGGTGGGGGTGATCTTGCTGCTGTTGCCGATCCGCCGACGTTCCAAATGGTAGCGGCGGCCTTTTCCGCCCGGGAATCTACCCTAACCCAGTCTGACCAAGGTCGTTCCTAGCCCGAAAAGTTCCGGACGAGGAAATCCCAAAAAAGCCGGAGCCCAGCCAGAGGAGTGCAGTCTGGCCGGGCTCTATGTAGGGCGCTGGTGAGTGGCTAGGCGCACTTGGCCTGGGGTGCGGCGGGCTCGAGCCGAAGCTTCTTCAGGACCCGAGCGGAGGGCTGGGCGAAGAATTCAACGATCTTGCTGCGGCGCAATACCTGCTCGGTCTTGGCTTGCCGGTGCAGCTCAGCCTGGTGGTTGCCAACTTCAGCGCTGAATAGATGGTAGTGGTAAAGGTTCATAGCCAACCTCCTATGAATTTACTATATAGGAGAGTGGCTATATTGTCAAGAGGCTATTTACCGGGTCGCAGGATAAGGCGATCGAGCTGGCCGATGACCTCGCCGAGGGCTTGGGCGTTGACCCGGTAAAAGGACTTATTGCCGTGCTTATCGAGGTCCACCAGCCCGGCTTCGCGGAGCTGTTTGAGGTGGCCGCTCACGGTAGGTTGGGTCACACCCAGTTGCACCGCCAAGTCGCCCACGGTGAGGGCGAAGTGCTCATAGCGAGCGATCAGGGTCAGCAGCAGCAGACGGGTGGGATCGGCTAGCGCTTTCACCCTGGCCGCCACCTCTCGAGCCTGGTCGGCTAGCTTCTCGTGGTGGCGCTCACTCTGGATGCCGTAGCCAATGTAGTGGGTATCGGCAAAGTCGAAGTTGAAGCCTCCCGCCGAGGAAAAAAACAGCGGGACCACCACCAGCTTACCCTTCTCTTGCGAGGCCCGGATCTCCTGGGACGAGGCCTCGAACTGGGTGAAGTGGTGGGGGGGCAAAGCGTCGAGGACGTTTCCGGTTTGCCGATACTTGGCCAGGAAGGCTTCGCTGGCGCGGCGGGTCTCGGCTTGGCCCTCTTCTTTCCAGAAAGGCTCGAGCGCCCCCCAGAGCTGGCTCAGCAACCGGGCAAAGCGCTTCTTGGCCTCGGGCCGCTCGAGCACCGCAAGGCGGGCCAGCATGGCCTGGTAGGTTTTGTGCTCCATCTCGTTGGCCTTGTCGGATCGCTCCTTGAGCTTTTCCTGCTGGGCTTTGACCTGCTCCATAAACGGCCCCGGAAGCCTAGGGAAGTCTTTGAGAAAGCGCTCTGGGTCCGGGTCGCGGACATAGCCCATGTCCGCGACCATCCAGAACAGATCAAAACCGCACTCCTCGCCCTCGACCTTTTCCCTCTGCCAAAAGCCTTTGATCTCCTCGGTCAGCTTTTCGTGGTGGGTATAGAGGGCCTCGAGCCAGGGCAGTTCTCCCGCTCGCTGCCTGCTATCGGGGCGGTTGAGGAAGTAATAGGCGTAAGCCAATTCCAGGGTCGGGGAAGGGACCGCCTCGACTATGGGAATCTCCGTTTGCGGCGCGGAAAAGGTCAGGATCTCAGGGGTACTCATAGGTCAATACCTATATTAGCAGACCCCGGTGAGAATATTGCCCTATGCCTATATAGATTACCCAGGGTTACAGCTACTTCGGGGCTAGCTGCCGCTCAATCGGCTGGTTTAGGGTGAAGATTGCCATAGGAGCTTTGCTGACCCCGCTCCTGAGACGGTAAACCCCCTGGAGGTGCCATAAGCTCCAGGGGATCCGGCACGGAGTATTTGGGTTTACAGGATCGAGCGGATGCGCTCGAGCGCCTTGCGAATATTTTCGTCGCTGGTGGCGTAAGAGAAGCGGACATGGTGGGGCGCGGCGAAGTCGGTGCCGGGGACTGCGGCCACCTTGGCCTCCTCGAGCATCCTCAGGGTGGCCTTGTTCTCGTCGGGGTCGATCTTGCTCACGTCGGAGAGCACGTAGAAGGCCCCGTTCACCATAGGAGTCGAAAGCCCCAGGTCGTTGAGCCCCTTTACGATGAGGTCGCGGCGACGACGGTAGGCCTCACGGGCCATGGCGATGAACTTACCCGATTCATCCACGTTGCTGAGCGCCTCCACCATCGCCCACTGGGCAATCGTGTCGGGAGAGGTGGTGGACTGGCTCGAGACGTCGATAACCCCCTTGATCACATCCTTAGGCCCCCCGGCGTAGCCGATGCGCCAACCGGTCATGGCGTAGGCCTTGGCCGCACCGTTCACGGTGATGGTGCGATCGGGGGCCACGTGCGCCGGGGAGAAGTGTTCGCCCTCGTAGATGAGGTGCTCGTAGATCTCGTCGGAGATCACGTAAAAATCGTGTCGGTTGGCGAGTTCGGCGATGGCGGTGAGCACTTCCTTGGGGTACACCGCCCCGGTGGGGTTGCCCGGCGAGTTGACCACGATGGCCTTGGTGCGCGGGCTGACCTTGCTGGCAATCTGGTCGGGGTCGGGGATAAAGCCCGATTCGGGGCCAGTCAGGACCTCCACCGGGTCCCCCCCGGCAAAGCGCACCATCTCGGGGTAGCTGACCCAGTAGGGGCCGATCACGATCACCTCGTCGCCGGGGTCGAGGAGGGCCTGGAAGAGGTTGAAGAGGGCCTGCTTGCCGCCCACCGTGACCACGGTCTGGTCGGCGGGAATCTCGAGCCCGTTCTCCCGCTTGAATTTCAGGCTGATGGCCTCGCGCAGCTCGGGGATCCCAGCAGGCGGGGCGTACTTGGTCTTCCCCGCCGCCATCGCCCGCATCGCGGCGTCCTTGACGTGCTGGGGGGTGTCGAAATCAGGCTCACCGGCGGTCATGGCGATAAGGTCCACGCCCTGGCGGCGCAGCTCGAAGGCCTTGGCGTTCACCGCCACGGTGGCCGAGGGTTTCAGGGACTTGACGCGCTGGGACAAGCCTCGCATATCTGCCAATTGTCGAGGCTCGAGGGTCAAGGGTCAAGAGCTAAGGAGTTTAGGCCAAAGATGGGCGCAACAGTTAGGAACCCAAAACCGGATTCAGCTGATTATAAAAACCGCTCGGTAAGTACGCATATAATCAGGGTTATTCTGTCGAAGCTCCTCGAGCGCATTACCTTCGACCCCGAAGTCATGGGGGAAAGCCTGCATTCGCAGGATGCGGGTGACGGTGGGCACGATCGTCGGGTTGGTCGCTGCCGGGCACTCTTTGGAGCGGATTTTGCAAGCCTACCCTTACCTCGAGGAGGAAGACCTTCGCCAAGCATTGGCCTACGCAGCGTGGCGAGCTGAGGAAATTGAAGTGCCGTTGGTGCGATGAAGCTGCTTATAAACATGAATCTCTCCCCGGAGTGGTTCAGATCCGTACTCAAAACTTGCTCCCTGAGTATGCATCCGCCCTGCCGCTCAAGGTGTTGGACGATCACCGCGAAGCTCTCGAATCGGGGGCCTTGCTCAGGAAATCGCTGCTCGAATTCGCATCCTACCGCTGAGATAACCGAATAAATTAAGCCCCCGTGCGTACGGGGGCTTTCCACCGGGCATCTCTGGGGGAGCGGGGTTGCAGAGCGGTTTTCGGCGGAATCAGCAGCCGTCAGCTCGAGGTCGTCGGGTCGTAGGCTCACCCCCAGAGCAGACTAGGGCGGTTTGCATTTATATTGCACATTAGGATGGCAAATCGCCTCCCCTATGGCGTTTCTTGCCCTTATCCCGTGCAGCAGTTGCGGCCACCGCCCTAATCTTGCTCGAGCTTGACCTCCACCATCCCCTTCTTGTACTCCACCTTGAGGCTCACCTTGCGGTTCCCCTGACGGTACTCGGCCTCTACCCGGGCACTGCGGTCGTCGAGCCGGGTGCGGACCCAGCCTCGAGCCAACATCTCGCGGTCGTAATAGGTGTAGACCTCGTAGTAGCTACGGCCCTGGTAGGCGATATAGATCTCGCGCAGGCCGATGTTCTGCGAGACGATGGCCGCGCCGGGCATGGGCGAGGGATACCAGACCGAAGCTGGGGCTGGGATCGAAGGTGGGGCGGGCGGCGCGGGGCGCGGGCTGGGCGGCGGGGGAGGCGGAGGAGTGGGCTGCGGCTGGGGGGTCGGCTGCGGCTGCGGGGCGGGCTGTGGTTGCGGGGCTGGGGTGGGTTGCGGCGCGGGCGGCTGGGCCACGCCCCGGCCCACACGGAAGTAAGCTACGTCGCTGACCCACTCCTTAGAAGGAACCGGGGTGACCACGATGGAGAGGGCTCGAGCCAGGTTTTCGGCCCCTTGCACCCGCATGTCCCCGCTCTGCACGTCGGCGATCTCGGCCAGCGAGAGGGGGCGCTTGCTGGCGACGACCAGCACCCGGTCTAAGCCCTCGGGTCCGGAGACGGTGAGGGTGTAGCGGGCCCCGCGTGGCGGGAAGGCCTTGGTCTGCCCGGCCCGCAGGAAGTTGTCGCGGTCGTAGGGGTTGGGCAGGATCAGATCGATCTTGCCGTCGGCGTTGATGTTGAAAAGGTAAACGTAGGCGTCTTGGTTGACCTGGGCGTAGAGGGCGATGTTCTCGCCGATCATATAGGCGGGGGATCCGCTCCCCGAGGGGTCTTTGTCCACCCAGGTGTTGACCTGGAGATCGGTGGGCACCGGGTTGACGATGATCCCCTGGGGGCTGATGCGCGGCTGGGCGTAGGCCACCAGCCCCAGAAGTAGCAGTCCGAGAAGTCGTTTCATGTTTGCGTCGCTCCGCTGCGGCGAAACGATACCTCCACCTCCAGGCTATGCAGCGACCCTAGCGGGGCCGTGAGCGGACGGGAAGCGAAGCTTAACCTTAAACGTTTTTGCTCGAAATCCCGTCTTTATCGGGGCTTAACCCGTTTTGAGATCGGGACTAATCCTCCTTTTTCCAAAGAATTTCAGCGGATGAGGGATACTGGACCCATGCCCGAGAGCGCTCTGGACGAGGAACGAATCGCCCAACAGATGAGGTTTCTGCTCGAGGCCGACAAGCTCAAACTGATCGAGCGACGCAACCTGGTGGCCGATGGCTCGAGGCGGGAGAACAGCGCCGAGCATTCCTGGCACATCGCCCTGATGGCCCTGGTGCTGACCGAGTACGCCGAAGAAGCGGTGGACCTGGCTCGGGTGGTGCGGATGCTCGTGGTTCACGACCTGGTGGAGATCCACGCCGGGGATACTTTTTTATTCGACCCCGCCGCCAATCTGGACAAAAGCCAGCGCGAGCAGGCCAGCGCGAACACCCTCTTCGCTCTCCTCCCGCTCGAGCAGGCCCAGCAGTTGCGGGCCCTGTGGGACGAGTTCGAGGAGCGGCAGACCCCCGAAGCCAGGTTCGCAGCGGCGATTGATTCCTTCCAGCCGATCCTGCAAAACTGGGAAACCCAGGGCGGGAGCTGGCGGGCTAACGGGGTCACCGCCGCGAAGGTTTTGGAACGCAAGAAGCGAGACCTCGAGCCCTTCCCCCGGCTGTGGGCCTACGCCCAGAAGCTGGTGAAGGATGCGGTGGAGCGGGGATATATCCGGCCCTGATCTGAAGGAATGGGCTAGAGACAATTTTCACGAACTGTAGGGACGCAAGATCCTGCGCCCCTATTCGAGCCCGCGATTCGCCGTTTACGAAATAAGATCATGATAATATGAATCTGACAGAGCAGAGCATCGGTATCCGGGAGGAATAGCATGACCCTTCGTGCAACCGGTAGGTTCGAGGTAAAGCTGGTCCGGCAAACCCAAGACGGGGAGTTCGATGATCCGAGCCTTGCCCGGCTGTCCATTGACAAGCGGTTTGAGGGCGACCTTCAGGGCACCAGCCGGGGCCAGATGATGAGCGCCCGCACAGGCGTGGAGAATTCAGCCGGGTATGTGGCGCTCGAGCGGGTCAGCGGAACCCTCCACGGGAGAAGCGGGACCTTCATGCTCCAGCACAGCTCTACCCTGGCCCGTGGCGTAGCCGTTCAAAGCATCACGGTGGTGCCGGATTCGGGCAGCGGGGAGTTGGTGGGGCTCGAGGGCCGGATGACCATCCATATCGTGGACGGGAAACATTTTTACGAACTCGAGTCCACGCTACCCAAGGATTTCTAGAATTGCGTCCCTACAGCGATTAGGGCGTGATCAAGCCCGCACCGGATGCCGCAACAGCCTGAGCCCCACCAGGCACACAAACACCGTCCCGCCCTCGTGCGCCACCACGCCCAAGGGCAGCGGCACCAGGCCAAAGAGCGACAGCGTGCCCACGATCAGGATGATCGAGAGGGCCAAGCTCAGGTTGAAGCGCACCGTGCGCATGGTGGCTTGGGCCAACTCCACCGCCCCGGCGAGCCTCGAGAGGTCGTTTTTCATCAACACCAAATCCGCACTCTCGAGGGCCACGTCGGTGCCCGAACCCATCGAAACCCCCACGTCGGCCATGGCTAGGGCGGGGGCGTCGTTGATGCCGTCCCCGACCATCGCCACCTTGCCCTCCTGGCGCAAATGGCGCAAGGTCTCGAGCTTCTCCTCGGGTAGCAGTTCGGCGTAGACCTCCTCGATGCCCAGTGCCCAGGCGATGTGGTGGGCCACCGCCGGGCGGTCCCCGGTGAGCATGACTACCCTCAAGCCCCGCTGGCGCAGGGTCTCAACGGCGTGCTGGGCGTCGGGGCGGGGGGTGTCGGCCACGGCCAGCAGGGCCACCACCCGGTCTCCCCGGCCCAGCAGCATGGTGGTGAGCCCTTCGGACTCGAGCGCGGCCAGGTGGGCCTCGGCATCGGCGTCCAGATTGGCCCCGTACTCCTGAGCCAGCGCCCGGGTCCCGGCCCAGACCGTCTCGGGTTGGGGGTCCACCAGGGTCGGGCGGGAGCGCTCCTTGCGGGTCTCCTCAGCCACAAAACGGGGGGATGCCTCCTGCGAAAGCGCCTCGAGCCGCCCCACGATGCCTTTTCCGCGCAGAGCTTGAACCCCGCTCACGGCGGGCAGGGGGCCAGGGTAGCTCTCTACGATGGCCTTGGCGATGGGGTGTTCGCTGTGGCGCTCGAGGCCCGCCGCCAGGGCGTGGGCTTCGGCCTCGGTGCCTTCCAGGGGAACCACCGCCACCAGCTTCATGCGGCCCTGGGTGAGGGTTCCGGTCTTGTCCATGGCGATGATCTTGACCCTCGAGAGGGCCTCCAGGGCGGCGCCGCTTTTGAAGAGGGCCCCGGCCCTGGCCCCTGCCGCCATCGCCGAGAGCATCGCGGCGGGCGTGCTGATCACCACCGCGCAGGGGCTTGCCACCACCAGGAAGGTCATGGCCCGGTACCAGGCGGCCCCCGCGTCCACGCCGAAACCGAGGTAGAAGATGGCGAACAGCAGCGGGGCCGAGAGCAGCACCGCCACCGTGTAGGGACCTTCGAAGCGCTCGGCGAAGCGCTCGGTGGGGCTCTTGGCGGCCTGGGCCTCCTCCACCAGCCGGATCAGCCGGGCCAGGGTGCTCTCCCCGGCGGGCTTGTCCACCCGGGCCACGATCACCCCGTGCCCGTTGAGGCTGCCGCTAAAGAGGGGGTCGCCGGGGGCTTTGTCCACCGGCACCGACTCCCCGGTGAGCATGCTCTCGTCCACGCTGGTCTGACCGCTCAGAACCGTGGCGTCGGCGGGGAAGCGCTCGCCGGGGCGCACCAGCAACTCGTCGCCCACCTGGATCTCGGCCAGCGGGACCCAGACCTCTGCCCCACCCCGCCGCACGGTAGCCCCGGCGGGCTCGAGCGCCATCAGGGCTTGGATGGCCCGTTTGGTGCGGGCCATGGCCCAGTCTTGCAGGGTGTTGGAGAGGCTGAAGAGGAAGAGCAAGATGGCCCCGTCGTCGGCGTGGCCCACGCTGGCCGCGCCCAAAGCCGCCACCACCATCAGCAGATCCACGTCCAGCTTGCGCTCATAGAAGAGCGAGTGGAAGGCGTGGATGGCCGAGGGCACTCCCCCGGCCAGGAAAGCCACCACGAAAGCCACCCACATCGCCGTGGACTGGCCCAAGTAGTCCATCCCGAGGCCTACCAGCAACCCCAGCAGGGTCAGCCCGGTGAGCAGGAAACCCCTCGCAACCGAGTTCCGCCAGATGTTCGACACATTTCCCCGCGGTATGCCGCCCGAACTGGGGTGGGCAGGTTTTGTTTCCTCAGTCGGCAGGGTCATCGATGCCTTCCTGTTGACGCTAGATCATGAACTCGAGCCTTAGATATCCCATAGCGATCGCAAAAACTCGCTTATTGCGAATCACTGCTAATAAGCAGCCTAGCATCTTCCTGCTTCACACGTCAACTGCGACCCGCCGAGTCTGGCTAAGTACCTCGCCCGGGGCGCTCTTTTGGTTAAGCATCCCACCTGAAGCGGGGGACATATGGCTCGAATCCTGAGTCCTGGACTCAAGATTCCGTATTTTAGCCCACCGCTTCAATCCTCGGGTTAGGCTGCTCGCACGGCCACCCATAAGGGCCGGTCTATGGTAGGACAGGGACAAAACGAGGAGCGCCGTGGGGCTCGAGATGCTCCCCTACCAGAGCGAGGACGACTACTGGCGGATCCGGCAATTTTTGCGCGAGGTGTTCGGGCTCAACGCGCGGCGGGAGCTGAGCTGGCCGGTGTACCGCTTCGACTATATCGCCGCGCTCCAAACCATCCGGCGATAACCGGGATAGTACGTCTTCCTGCTACGCAGCAAAAGAAACCTCTCCCCGATGACGTTCCCCACAATTGATCTACCGACCTCAAACCCAAGTTAGCTCGAGGTGGGCCTGGTAATACCCCACCTCGAGCCCCTTCACGTTCTTGATGATCGGCCTGCGCCACTCGAGCGGCGTGCTCGGGTCGAGCACCCCCAGTCGCTCGAGCAGTTGTACGACCGCGGGTTCTCGCGCCGGGATCGAGCCGTCCTCGATCTTGAGGGCGATGCCCAGCGGCCCCCACTTCGTTTCGCGCAGGGCCATGCCGTAATAGCCGTCGGCTCCCCGCTTGGCGACCAGGCCCGGAATCTTCTGCATCAGCACGGTGTCGATACTCTCCGGCCCGGCGATGAAGTCGGGGTGTTGGCGCATGGCCTGGTAGGCAGCCTCGAGGCCATCCCGGTACAGCTCGGGGGCCAGAGCAGGTTCGGCCAGTTGGGTGAACATCCAGGCCGCCCGGTCGAGCGGGAGCACGAAGGTCGGGACGCTGCACCCATCCACCCCGTAGGGGATCTCCGGAACACCGGAAAGGTCGCGTACGGTTTGAAAGTTGAGTTGCTGAACCGGGTGCTGAGGGAGTTCATAACCGTGGGGGTCGGCACCCAGCGCTACTGCCGCGGCCAGCATCCCGGAGTGCTTACCCGAGCAGTTGTTGTGCAGCACGGTGGGTTTTTGCTGGTGGGCCTCGAGTTCTCGCCGGGCGGTGCGCGAGAGGGGAGCGTGCACCCCACAGGCCAGATAGCCGGGGTCGAGCCCGATCCGCTCGAGCATCCGCGCGGCGATCTCGGTGTGGCGCGGGGTCCCATCGTGCGAGGCGATCGCCAGAGCCAACTCCTCCAGGCCGAAGTCGAATCTTCGCATGGCCCCGGTCTGGAAGAGGGCCTGGGCCTGGAAGGGCTTGGCCGAGGAGCGCATATGGGCAAGGAGCCGGGGATCACCACTAGCGGCCAGCAGCTCGCCCGCCCGGTTCACCACGGCCAGGGAGACCCGGTAGCGGTTTTCGATCTCGGAGCCGCGATAAGCGTAGACGTAGGATTCCACCCGTCCAGTCTACAAAAAGCCCGGCCTTTCCGCCGGGCAGTGCCTGATCTGCTCTGAGCTCGTGAGACAGCCAAGCCGGGATTTTGTGGGGAGGTGGGTTCTCGCCCACCGGGATAAGGTTATCCCTCGATCATCAGAGCGATGTCAGGCTCGAGATTAGCTCGGGCAGGCCTCCTCAACGGCTGCGGTTAGGCCATCTCGGAAATCCGTTTTTCTATTATGTTAAAATAGAATCTCAATACTAGTAATATGAAGGGAGTGAAATCAATGGCCAAGCTGCTCGGTCCCGACTTCATCAGCTTGCAGGTGCGGGACTTCTTCCGCTCGCGCAAGTTTTACAGCGAAACCTTGGGCTTAAGGGTTGACCCTCGCTTTGACATCCCCGATTTTTTCCTCTTCGACACCAACTCCATCCCCTTTGCCATCACCCAAGCCCGCGTTGACCCGGACGAAGCGCCGCAGCCAGGATGGGGGGTGACCCTCTGGATTGACTGCGATCAGGTTGACGCGTTACACGCCAGATTGCAGGCCGCGGGAACCCCCATCCTTACGCCGCCCTACGACAGTCCGTTCGGACGGGCGATGGTCTTCGCCGATCCGGATGGATACCGGCTTACCGCCAACCAGCACCCCTGGGATCGGTTTCCCCTCGGCGGAGTGCGCCTAGGATAGCCCAGGGCTCCCTACGGGCGGGGTCTCGCTCATCCCCCGATCAAACCCCCATCGTTCTTACGCACCGCGATCACCGACGGGCGCGGCACACCGCTACCGTCTGGCCACAGGCTCAGCGGTTTCTCCACCGTTCCACCCTCGCCGGGGTGCTGGATACCGGCGAAGAAGTTCCGATTGTCCGGCGTGAAGGTCGGCCCGCAGACCTCCGAGCCCACCGTGCTGGACATGAACTGCATCACCTGGCCGCGCTCGGGGCCACGGGTGGGCACGGCAAACACCCCGTCGTTCTTCTTGAGCGACTCACCCATCCCGTCGGTGGCGATCCACATATTCCCGGCCCGGTCGAAGGTGATGTTATCGGGGCAGGAGACCGCCGAGACCTTGTCTTTGGGGAAACCAGCAAAGAAGGTGCTGGGGTCGGAGGGCTCGCCGCAGCGGATCACCACGTTATGGGTGTAGCCGTCGGCTAGGAGGATGCGGTCTTCGCTCGAGAGGCCAATCGGCTTGAATCCGAGGGTCCCGGCGGCTTGGGCCTTGGAGATGTTGGCTACACCGGACATCACGAAGAGCCCGGCCATGCTCGCCGCCAAGAAGCTGCGGCGGGTCAGGGCTTCCTCGACCACGTCCCGCATGTAGGTGTTCTGGCTGGGGTTCAGGATCGGCTGAGCGCAGGCGTCCCCGCACTTCCAGCGGCAGGTAGCGGGCGAACGGCCCCCGATATGGCTATCCTCGATGTGAAACTCCGGCTCGAGCCCGATCATCTCTCCTCCTTGGGAAGGGTCTTCTTTATCTACTCGAGGCTAAGAAAGCTGTGTCAGGGGAGTATCACCCGATTTGGCCGCTGCGATGGTGAGGCTCGTGCGGTTAGGGTGTATAATCTCCTCGAAAAAGTCCAAAGTATCAGGGGGTGGCTATGGCAGGCAAGTTCATGGTCGAGGCTTCGGGTGAGCAGTTCATGTTCAACCTCCAAGCCGCAAACGGCCAGGTGATCCTCACCAGCGAGCGCTACACCAGCCGCGACGGGGCGCTCGCGGGGATCGCCTCGGTCCGCCTCAACGCCCCTCACGACGGGCGTTATGAACGGCGTACCTCGAGCGCGGGGGAGCCCTATTTCGTGCTCAAAGCCGGAAACGGCGAGGTCATCGGGCGCAGCGAGATGTATTCCTCGGCGGGGGCCATGGAAAACGGCATCGAGTCGGTCAAGAAGAATGCCCCCGAGGCCCCGGTAGAAGCCTGAAGCGCCGGGGTTCAGAGCAGGCGGGGAAAGGCCGGGAGCCGATCAGGGTCTCGTAGGGCTGCTCGCACCTCCTCGATCAGTTCGGCCACCCGCACTCCTTGGTAGGTGGGGGGGATCATCTCGAGGTGCCGTAAAGCTTTCGCGAAGTTCCGCCAGCCCCCGCTTGGGCTCGATTTGGCCTTGTGCAGGGCCGCCGCCAGCAGGATGACCCCCTGGGTGAACTCCCGGCCCGGCCCCGCGAGGCGCATCCACAGCGGCTCGAGCGCCTCGTGCACCTCCCAGAACTCCCCCCGCCGCCACAGCTCGAGGGCGGCGATGAACTCGGGGGTCTCGAGTAAGTTCACGCAGACCACCCCCACATCTACCCGTATCCCAGCGTACCCAAAAGTGCGCCGACTCTCTCTAGCATGGGTTCACGGTGCTAGAGTGAGGGCCGAGACTTGGAGGATGCTGGTATGGCGAAACCCATCGAAGTGAACGACGGCAACTTTGACCAGACCCTAAAGGAAAACAGCCTCGTGCTGGTGGATTTCTGGGCCGAGTGGTGTGGGCCCTGCCGTATGGTCGCCCCGGTGATCGAGGAGCTGGCCAGCGAATACCAGGGCAAGGTCACAGTTGCCAAGCTGGATGTGGACGCCAACCCCAAGACCGCCATGAAGTACCGGGTGATGAGCATCCCCACCATCATCCTGTTCAAAAACGGTGAGCCTGCCGAGGTGTTGGTGGGTGCCCAACCCAAGCGCAACTTCGAGGCCCGGCTGCAAAAGCACGTGCCCGCCGCTGCGCAAAGCTAGTCTCGAAACGTAGCGCCCCTGGGAAACCGGGGGCGTTTTATCATGGCCTATGCACAAACGAGCAGCCTTTGACCCCGATAGTTACCTCGAACGTGTTCGACAAGGGTGTTTCATATGCAAGATGCTGGCCGGTGATCCCCAGAGCCAGCATCACATTTTTTACGAAGACGCACATTCGGTGACTTTTCTCAACAAATACCCGACCCTGTACGGCTATAGCTTGGTTTGCCCGAAGGCCCACCTCACCGAGGTCACGGGGGATTTTTTGCTCGAGGGATACCTCCGGCTGCAAAGCGTGGTCTACCGGGTCGCCGAAGCCCTCCGCCAGGAACTCGGGGCGGAGCGCGTCTACATCCTCTCTCTAGGAAGCCAGCAGGGAAACAGCCACGTCCACTGGCACGTGGCCCCACTCCCGCCGGGGGTTCCTTACGAGAAGCAGCAGTTCCATGCCCTGATGGCAGAAAATGGCATTTTGCAAATCCCAGATGAAGAGATGAAGGACTTGGCCTCGAGGCTCCGTAAGCGTCTGTAAAGAATCACGATGTCATCAAACGCTTCCCGCCTCCGGCCTCTGGCCTTAAGCTATCCCTTGTGAGACCCATCGCCCTCGACGCCATGGGCGGCGACTACGCCCCCAAGGAAACCGTAACCGGGGCCTTGCTGGCCGCCAAAGAAGGCATCCCGGTGGTGCTGGTCGGGCAGACCCCGGCGGTCAAGGCCGAATTGCAGAAGCAGGGCGGCGACCTCCCCGTGGTGGAAGCACCCGAGTTCATCACCATGGAAGACGCCGCCACCGACGTGCGCAAGAAGCGGGGAGCCTCGATCAACATCTGCATGGAACTGGTGAAGAAGGGGGAAGCCTCCGCCGTCGTGGCGATGGGCCATACCGGGGCCACCCTGGCCTCTGCCCTCTTCAATCTGGGACGCGTCCAGGGCGTCGAGCGCCCCACCCTGCTCATCGAGATGCCCAGCGAGAAGGGCCGGGTCTACCTCAGCGATGGTGGGGCCAACGTGGACTGCAAGCCGCACTGGCTGGTGCAGTTCGCGGTGATGGCGACCGCCTACGCCGAAGCCCAGGGGGTAAAGAACCCCAGCGTGGGCCTGCTCTCCATCGGGGAGGAAGAGGGCAAGGGCAACGCGCTCACCAACGAGACCTACCCGCTGCTCAAAACCACCCCCGGGATTCGCTTTCACGGCAACGTGGAAGGCCGCGACATCTTCAAAGGAACCACCGACATCGTGGTGACCGACGGCTACACCGGGAACGTAGTCCTCAAGCTCTCCGAGGGGGAGGCCCGGACCCTCTTCAAATGGGTTCGCGAAGCCCTGACCAGTTCACCCCTGGCCAAGCTGGGCGGGCTGTTGGTGCGGGGCTCGCTGCAAGGGCTGCGGGCCAAGATGGACCCTGCCGAGTACGGAGCGATGCCTCTCTTGGGCGTGGAGGGCCCAGTTTTTATCGGGCACGGCTCGGCAGATGCCCGGGCGGTGCGTAACGCCATCCGTAAAGCCAAGAGCGTGGTCGAGGCTGGTCTGGTCGAGCGGGTGCGGGCGGGGATCGCTCAGCTTACCCCGGCGGAGAGCTGAGTTGCGCCTGAGTGAATAGGTCGGATGAAGAGGGGTGGGCCACGCTCGAGCCCATCCAGGGTGCAATTCCCTCAGGGCCATCGGGGAGAATTCTCCGACAGTCTTAACCCACAAACGCTTAAAACCGCCATTGGAGGCTGAGCGAGATCGTCCAGCTCCGCTCGAACCTGCTGAGCAGGAGCACCCCGTAACCCACCTCGAGCGTCGAACGGATCGGCAGAATCCGGTAGTTGGAAGGGGTGGGGTCGGTGAGGTAGCCCAGCGCTCAGCCAGGGGTACTCCACCCCCAGCCCCAAAAACAGCAACCCCAAGCTCAGGTCGCCCCCCAGCGAAACCTGGCCGCTCAAATCGGTCTCGTACTCGAGCCCCAGGAAGGCGGTCAAATTCGTACTGCCGGAGGAGGTCAGGTACAAGAACGTACTGCGGAGCCCGAGCCCCGAAGCGAGGCGTCGCGGAGCCTCCTCTACCGGAGGCTGGGAGACCGGCAGGACGGGTTCGACTTGCGCCTGGCCCGAGCTAAGCAACAACAGCGTCAACACGGTGAGGATCAGGGAGTAGCGCATAAAACCTCTGTTTCATCTATATAACGAGAGCCTAGGGGGGCAAGTGCCTCGAATATAGTGACCGCATGGAACCTACGGCCATGCAAGCCAACACCCTCCCCTGGCAGGCCCTCTTGGGCTTGGGGGTCGTCTCGCTCGCCTTGTGGCTGGGGCGCACCGGGGCCCGGCTCCTCAACCAAGCCGGACGCCTTACCTCCCTGCAGGATAATGGTTACTGGCGAATCTTGGGATGGGTTTGGTGGGGGGTCACCCTTCTAGGTGGGCTATCGCTGCTTGCCGAGATTTTCCACCTCCCCTTGGAACCCTTTCGCACCTGGGGTAACCAGCTTTCGCAGTGGCTGGGCTCGAGGGGGCTCACCGGGCTCCTCATCCTGGCTTCGGCCTCGCTGGTGTATCGGCTAATTCCCATGCTGCTGGGCCGGGTGCCTATCGCGACCTCGGGGGAGTTCACCCGGCAGCAGGTGCGGATACAAACCCTAAAAGCTGTACTGGACTCGGGACTTCGCAGCCTGGTGCTGGTGATCGGGGGACTATTTTTCCTCTCTAACCTGGGGCTCAACGTCACCGCGCTCTTAACCGGGGTGGGGGTCGCGGGCCTGGCGGTGAGCTTCGCCGCACAGAACCTCATCCGCGACCTGATCAACGGATTTTTTATCCTGCTAGAAGACCAGTTCGGGGTGGGGGACGTGATCACCGTGGGGGCCATCACCGGCACCGTCGAGCGCTTCAACCTGCGGATTACCGTGCTGCGCGATGTGGAGGGCCGGGTTTACTTTATGCCTAACTCGGGCATCACGGTGGTCTCGGTGCTGAGCCGGGATTGGGCCAGGGCAGTAGTAGACGTGCCGGTTTCCTGGAAGGAGGACCTCGAGCGGGCCCTGGCGGTCTTCCAGGATGAAGTCAACCGCTTTTACGAAGACCCCCAGTGGCAACCCAAATTCTCCGCCCCACCCGACGTGCAGGGCGTGCAACAGCTCGCCAACGACGCCATCACCCTGCGGGCTTTGTTCACCACCAAGCCCAAAGAGCAATGGGGGGTGGGGCGCGAGTTTCGCCGCCGCATCGCCGAACGCTTTGCCCGAGAGGCGATCAAGACCCCGGCTACCCAGTAGGGCTCGAGCCCGGGCCATCCCCTCAGGGACTGGCTATTTGACCAGCAATTGAAAATTAACGTGTGATTATGTCTTGACAAGAATAGATATTATGCCTTATACATATCCCATGATCGCGCCACGCAAAAGACATAACAAAAATGCCCTTCGCGGATTCCTGTTTGACCTTATGACCGGCGCAATTCTGGGAGCTTTGCTGTTCATTTTCATGTGGCTGTCGCCCGCCTGATGGCGGGTTTTTCGATTTTTATCCGAAGAGGGTTGCTCCCACTATTCCCGCTCCCTACGAGGGCGGGATTTTCTGTCGCGGCGCAGCGGCTTAAAATCTGCCTGAGAGAGGCCGGGATGATCACCACGGATCGCCTGATCCTGCGCGACTTCAGGCTTTCGGACTGTCTGGCGGTGCACGAGTTCTGCTCCGACCCCGAAGTGATGCGCTTCATGTTGGCGGGGGAACCCTAGACCGAGGCCAGAAGCCGCGCTTACGTCGAGGAGGCGATCTTCGGGGCCGAACGCCACCCCCGGAGGAACTTCTCGCTGGCTATCGTCCAGCGTTCCGATGATCGGGTCATCGGGAGCTGCCACCTCAGCCTGCTGGATGAAATCTCGCGCGAAGCTGACGTGGGCTACGGCCTCCACCGAGGCTTCTGGAAGCAGGGGTACGGCACGGAAGCCCTGAGTGGACTCTTGCGGCTGGGCTTCGGGGAGCTTGGCCTGCACCGGATTTCCGCGTCGGTGGTCGCCGCCAATACCGCCTCGGTGCGGACCCTCGAGAAAGTAGGGATGCACCGGGAGGGACACCTCCGCGAGAAGTACTGGCTCGAGGGGAAGTGGTGGGATGCTTACCTATACGCCCTGCTCGAGCAGGAATGGCGGGAAGACCTGCCCCCGCGGCCCTAGCGCCCATACGACATCAACAAATAAATTCATTTTTTATTATGCTATTGACATATTCTTATATGGGAATGTAAGATAGCGCTATGGCCCGCTCGGCGACCACTGCGGATGTCTTCAACGCGGTCGGAGAGCCGCAACGCCGTCAAATCCTCGAGCTGCTGGCTCAGGGCGAGTGGTCGGTGAACGACATCGCCGGGGCGCTGGGGCTGCATCAGCCCCAAGCCTCCAAACACCTGCGGGTCTTGCGGAAGGTCGGGCTGGTCAGTGTACGGGGAGACGGAAAGCAGCGGCTGTACCGGCTCAATGCCGGGGGCCTCAAGCCCCTTCACGACTGGGTCAAGCCGTTCGAGCGCTTCTGGAGCGAGAGCTTCGACCGCCTGGACGAATACCTCGAAGAGTTGCAGGCCCAGGAAAAGGAGAAAAGCGATGAATGACCGCACGGTATCCGAGCACGAGCTGGTGATCATCCGCGCCTTCGACGCGCCCCGCGAATTGGTGTTCAGGGCTTTTGCCGAGGCCCGTCACCTGGCCCGCTGGTGGGGTCCCAAGGGCTTGCGCATTGAAGTCCACACGCTCGAGTTCCGCCCTGGGGGGGTCTTTCACTACTCGATGCGCTCGCCCCAGGGCCAGGAGATGTGGGGCAAGTTCGTCTACCGCGAGATCCTCGAGCCGGAGAAGATCGTCTACGTCAGCTCGTTCGCCGACGCCGAAGGCGGCCTCACCCGCCACCCGATGTGGCCGGAGTGGCCGCTCGAGATCCTGAACACGCTGACCTTTGAAGAGCACGGCGGCAAAACCATCCTGACCCTGCGCGGTGGCCCGATCAACGCCGCCCAGAACGAGATCGAGTTTTTCAACGAGGTGCAGTCGGGCGTGCGGGTGGGCTTCAAGGGGACGCTCGATCAGCTCGAGGAATACCTGGCAACTCGAGGCGGTGTGGCATGAGAAAACTGGTGGTGGCCGAGTTCATGACCCTGGACAGCGTGGTGGAAGCCCCCTACCGGTGGGCGTTCGAGTTCGGCAGCAAAGAGCAGGA
>DASTSL010000073.1:0-49194 GCA_035760705.1 Meiothermus sp.
TCGATGGGGTGCTCCTTCCAGAAGTTGCGGTTGGCATTCAGGGTGGGCTGGCCCACCACGTTCTCGAGCATCCACTCCCGGGCGAACTCGCCCTGCTGGATCTGGCGCAACACCTCGCGCATCTTGGCCTTGGTCTCCTCGCGGTTCACCACCATCGGGCCCCGGGTGTAGTCGCCGTATTCGGCGGTGTTGGAGATGCTGTAGCGCATCCCGGCGAAACCGGCTTCGTAGATCAGGTCCACGATCAGCTTGACCTCGTGCAGGCACTCGAAGTAGGCCATCTCGGGCGGGTATCCGGCCTCCACCAAGGTCTCGAAGCCCGCCGCGATGAGCTGGGTCAGGCCGCCACAGAGCACGGTCTGCTCGCCGAAGAGGTCGGTCTCGGTCTCGTCCTTGAAAGTGGTCTGGATGGTCCCCGCGCGGGTTCCCCCGTTGGCCTTGGCGTAGGCCAGCGCCGTCGGTAGCGCCGAGCCGGAGGCGTCCTGGTAGATCGCCACCAGCGAGGGCACCCCCGAGCCCTTCTCGTATTCGCTACGGACGAGGTGTCCGGGGCCTTTGGGGGCCACCATCCACACGTCCAGGTCGGCCCTGGGCTTGATCTGCCCAAAGTGGATGTTGAACCCGTGGGCGAAGGCCAGCGCGGCCCCTTCCTTGAGGTTGGGCTCGACCTCCTGGCGGTAGACAGCGCCTTGGGTCTCGTCGGGCAACAAGATCATCACGATATCGGCTTTCTTGACCGCCTGCCCGACCGGCAACACCTCGAGCCCCGCCCCCCTGGCTTTGGCCTCGTTCCTCGAGCCCGGGCGCAAGCCCACCACTACCTTGAGCCCCGAGTCCCGCAGGTTCATCGCGTGGGCGTGCCCCTGCGAGCCGAAGCCCAAAATCGCCACGGTCTTGTCCTTGATAAAGCCTAAGTCTGCGTCCGAGTCGTAATAGATCTTCATTCGTATCTCCTTTTGGATTGCGCATCGCTTATCGCGCATCGCTTATCGCTAAAAAATTCTTGCCGATACGCGACAGGCAATAGGCGATACGCATCCTTACTTCAGCGCATAGAACGCCGCGAACACGCTGTTCTTGTGCAGCACTTCCACTTCGCGGTAGCCCACCCTCCGCAGCAGTTCCATCTGGAAGCCGAGGGGGCGGGGCGAGTCCTCGAGGTCTATGTAGTCGAACACTTTTTCGCGGTAAGCTTCTCCTCCCAGGTTTGTCAGGTATTGCCCGTAGCGAGCCCACATTAGGGCGTGGACGGCAGGATTAGCGTGGGTCACGAGGTCGGAAACGAGCAGGGCTCCGCCCGGCGCGGTGATACGGTAGAGCTTGGCGAAAGCGGCCTCCCAGTCGGCCTCGTCGCGCAGGTGGTGGAGCACCGCCGCGGCGACGATCAGGTCGTAGGCGTTGTCCTCGAGCGGCGCAGTGCGGAAGTCTTCCTCAAAGGTGCGCACCCCGGCATCGGTCGCCTGGGAAACCCGCTCCCTGGCCCACTCGAGCATCGGAACGCTCAGGTCAATGAGGTCACAGGCGATGTGGGAGTAGCCCTGGAGAATCTTCAAGGTGTTGTTCCCAGCGCCGCAACCCACGTCGAGGAAACGTTTCGGCTTGGGCATTATGGCGAGCGCGGTCTGCGCCAACAACTCCAGCACCAGCGGCGCGTCAACGGTGGCGGACTGGCCGGTCTCGAGGTTGGAGAACCGCTCCACATCCACATCGAAACGGGCGCGGATCTGCTCGGGGGTGGATTTTTCCTGGAGGGCTCGAGGCATAAACGATAAACCTTACACGGCCTCCTTCCGCTCGCGTACCTTCAAGGTCTTCTCGCCCCGCGAAAGGGCCACCGCTCCGGTGCGCATGACCTCCAGGAGCCCATAGGGCCGCATGGCCTCGATAAACGTCGAGACCTTCTGCGAATCCCCGGTCAGTTCGAAGATCAGGGCTTTCTTGCCCACGTCCACGATCTTGGCCCGGAAGGCCTCGGCGATATCTTTGATCTCGAGCCGTTCCTCCAGGCTCACCACGTGGACCTTGACCAAAGCCAACTCGCGCTCGACGTGGGGCTCGGTGTGGTCGGTCACCTTGAGCACTTCGATCAGGCGGTTGAGTTGCTTCTCCACCTGCTCGACCACCTTATCGTCGCCGCTCACCACCAGCGAGATGCGCGAAAGCCCGGCCTGGTGGGTGCGCCCCACCGCCAAGGAGTCGATGTTGAACCCCCGCCGGGCGATCAGCGCGGTGATCCGCTGGAGCACGCCGGGGTGATCTTGGACGAGTACGGAAACGAGGTGTCTCATGTTGAATCTCCGATTCGAGGCGTACGTCTCACGTCCTACGTCGAACGTCAAAAACAGGCTGGTGGCTTGTATCCCGTGGCCTGTCTCCACGAGCGTTCGTACGACATACGGCGCACGACATTAGTCCCCCGCCTCAACGGTCTCGCGCGGGTTCTCGATGATCATGTCTTCGGCAGCCCCACCCGAGGGGATCATGGGGAAGACGCCTTCCTCGTGGTAGACGCGGGCCTCGAGCAGCACCGGGCCATCGTGCTCGAGCACTTCCTTGACCGTATCGGCCAGCTTGGTTCGGTCGGTCAGGGTGAAGCCCTTGATGCCGTAAGCCTCGGCCAGCCGGGCGAAATCGGGGTTGGAGTCGGCCAGGTAGACCTCGCTATAGCGCTTGGCGTGGAAGAGGTCTTGCCACTGACGCACCATGCCCAAGAAGCCGTTATTCAGGATCACGATCTTGACCGGCAGGTTGTACTTCTTGACCGTGGCCAGCTCTTGCAGGGTCATCTGGAACGAACCATCCCCGTCGAAGTCAATGATCAGCTCACCAGGCCGGGCCAACGCGGCGCCGATGGCGAAAGGCAGCCCCACCCCCATCGTGCCGAGCCCACCGGAGTTGATCCAGGAACGTGGCTTGTCGAACTTGAAAAACTGCGCGGTGAACATCTGGTGCTGGCCTACCCCGCTCGTCACCACGGCCTTGCCCCCGGTGGCCTCCCAGAAGGCCTGGATGACCTCCTGGCTTTGCAGGTGCGGTTTTGGCTTGAAGGCGAAGGGGTGCTTGGTCTTCCACTCGTTCACCTGCTCCCACCATTTGCCGATCTTGAGCGAGCAGGCCCCTTTGGCCAGTTCGCCCGCGACCCACCTGGCGTCGCCCACCACCGGGATGTGGGTGTTGACCAGCTTGCCGATCTCGGCGGGGTCGATGTCCACGTGGATGATGGTGTGGGCGTTGGGGGCGAAGCGCGAGACCTTTCCGGTCACCCGGTCGTCGAAGCGCAACCCGATAGCCAGGATGGTATCGGCGTTGTGGATGGCCCGGTTGGCGGCAACCGAACCGTGCATCCCCGGCATTCCCAGACACTGCTTGTGGGTTCCGGGGAAGGCCCCCAGGCCCATCAGGGTGGGGATCACCGGGATGCCGGTCTTCTCGGCGAACTCGATGATCTCCTCAGCGGCGTGCTGGGCGCCACCGCCCACCATCAGCACCGGTTTCTCGGCGATCTCGAGCGCCTCCAGCGCCCGCTCGATCTGTCGGGGGTGGCCCTTGTAGGTGGGCTTGTAACCCGGCAGGTCGATCTCCACGTCGAAGCTCCCCTCGAAAGTGGCCTGCTGGATATCCTTGGGGACATCCACCAGCACCGGGCCGGGCCGCCCGGTAGAGGCGATGTAGAAGGCCTCGGCGATCACTCGGGGGATGTCATTGACGTTGCGGATCTGCAGGTTGTGCTTGGTGACGGGCTGGGTGATGCCCACCACGTCGGCCTCCTGGAAGGCGTCGGTGCCGATCAGGGCCTGAGCGACGTTCCCGGTGATGGCCACCACCGCGGTGGAATCCATCAGGGCGTCTTGCAGACCGGTGACCAAGTTCAAAGCCCCCGGGCCACTGGTCGCCATCACCACCCCTACCTTGCCGCTGGCCCGGGCGTAGGCGGTGGCGGCATGGACCCCCCCTTGCTCGTGCCGGACTAGGATGTGGCGGATCGGTGAGTCGTAGAGCGCGTCGTAGGTGGGCATGATGGTCCCACCGGGGTGGCCGAAGATGGTGTCCACCCCTTGTCTTTCCAGCGCCTTGAGGATTGCCGCTGCTCCGTTCATTCTGCCTCCCCAACTAAAAACCCCCCGCTTATCGGGGGGTTCGTGGTGTCCGACGCGCCTATCACTACACCAAGTCCCCCCTAGTCCGTACTACTAGGACTAGGGCTAGGCCGATAATGCGGGCGTAGGACCGGTTCACCTTGTAGGGAAGTCTACCCGCGTTTGGTATACCGTGTCAAGCCGGTATTACATAACAACAAGATAAACTGTAAGGTTTGAATCCTCAGATTTAGCGATTAATCCATGGTATCGAGTTGAGCCCAGCCCGATGTCGTATTCGACATGAGAGCCTATCCAGAACCAGGTAATCTCTTGGCGCAAACCTAAGGCCCGCCATCCCGCCCCACCCGTACCGACCAGAGCCCAGGGTGGACTTCTTGGTCATGGCTCGAGTGCAGCAAGTAAACCCCTAGCTCATCCTCAGGCGCTCAATCTTTACTCGCGCGTCAGCTGCCCGATAACCTCAGCGTGCCGAGGGAAGCGCCGCTGCAAGTCTTCCCGGGTCGGTAGCTCGAAATCCGCGAAAGCGAATCCGGGGGCCACCGTGCAACCCACGAGCGCATAAGCCCCCAGCGGGCGGGCCGCTTGCCAGACCCCCGCCGGAACCACCGCCTGGGGCTCCTCTCCCTGCATGACGTTCGGTCCCATTCGAACTTTGCTGTACTCGCCCGCCTCGGTCAGCAGGTGCAGCTCGAGCCCCTCCCCCGCGTAGAAATGCCACACCTCGTCGGAGCGGACCCGGTGCCAGGCGGAGAAATCCCCGGCCTCGAGCAGAAAGTAGATGGCGGTAGCGGCAGGTCGCGGCCCCTGGGGAGTCGCCAGCGAGAGGGCCGACTTGAAGATCTGGGCGTAATAGCCGCCTTCAGGGTGAGGCTCGAGGCCCAACGTCCGAATCAGGTCCTTGGGGTTCATCGGCGAACCGCCTGCGCCCGGCGGGCGATCTCCGCGACGGCGACCTTGGCGTGCTCCCGCCCGTTTTCGATGAACACCGTGCGGGTGTCGTTGCCGAACCCCGCGGAACCGGCCACGAACAGGCCGGGGATCGAGGTCTCGAAGGCTTCAGATAGCACGGGAGCCTCATCCTCCCCGCCAAATCGGGCTCCGGCTTCGCGCAAGAGCCGATCCACCGCCCGGTACCCGATCAGCACGATCACGAAGTCGGCACGGACGCCCAAGCGTCCTTCGTTCGGGTGCCCAGAACCCGGAGCCCGACGCTCGACGATCACCTCGGTTGGCGTAATCTCCCGTACCTCCGCGTTCAGGATGAGCCGGATCGAACCCTCCTTGACCCGGTTCTCGAAGTCGGGTTTGAGCCAGTACTTGACGCTGGGGCGGATTTCCGGGTCGCGGTGGACGACCGTGACCCTGGCCCCGCCCCGGTAGAGGTCGAGGGCGGTCTCGACCGCGCTGTTCGAGCCCCCCAAGACCACCACCTCGCGACTCCAGTAGGGCAGGGTCTCCTCGATCCCGTAGCGGACGTGGGGCAGATCCTCGCCGGGGACGCCGAGCCGGTTGGGGTTGCCGTAGTAGCCGGTGGCGACCAAGACGAACCGAGCCAAGAGCCTGCCCTCACCCTCCCGGTTGTGATACCGGACGGTGAAATTCCCTTCGTGCCCTGCGAGCCCGGTCACCTCGGTGTAGGTCCAGACCTCGAGCCCCTCCACCTCCGCCACCCGGCGGTAGTACTGCAAGGCTTCGCGGCGAGTGGGTTTTGGGGTGAGCGAGGGGAAGGGATGCCCGCCGATCTCGAGGTTCTTGGCCTCGCTGAAGAAGATGGTCTCGCGCGGCCAGCGGTAGATGGTCTCGAGCAGGGTGCCTTTCTCGAGCAACACCCCCTCGAGCCCCGCCCGTTTGGCTTCGATGGCGGCGGCCAACCCTACTGGCCCCGCTCCGATAATGGCCAGGTCGTACATCGGCCCCATGGTACTCGAGGGCGGGGGGCTCGAGGGTGGACGGCCTCACCGGAACCCCCACCAAGCCCTGGGCCGGCAGCGCCTTAGGTCAACTGCTCCGGGCGGCCACGATAGAATAGGTCGTTGGAGGACATATGAGCCACCGCATCGAGAAGGACACCATGGGCTCCATCGAAGTACCCGACACTGCCTTGTGGGGAGCCCAGACCCAGCGCAGCATCCAGAACTTCCCCATCGGCACCGAGCGCTTCAAGATGCCCAAGGCCATCATCCGAGCATTGGGGATCCTCAAGAAGGGCGCAGCCCTAGCCAATGCCGAGCTGGGCGAGCTGCCCCGCGAAAAAGCCGACCTGATCGTGCGGGCCGCCGACGAGGTGATCGCCGGCAAGCTCGACGAGCATTTCCCGCTGGTGGTCTTTCAAACCGGCTCGGGCACTCAGAGCAACATGAACGCCAACGAGGTGATCGCCAACCGGGCCATCCAGCTAGCGGGCGGGGTGCTGGGCTCCAAAGACCCCATCCACCCCAACGACGACGTGAACCGGGGGCAAAGCTCCAACGATACCTTCCCCACCGCCATGCACATCGCCACCGTGGAGGAACTGCATCGCCAGCTCTACCCCAACGTGAAGAAGCTGCGCGACACCCTGGCGGCCAAGGCCGAAGCCTTCAAGGACATCGTGAAGGTGGGCCGCACCCACCTCCAAGACGCCACCCCCATCACCCTGGGCCAGGAGATCGGCGGGTGGGTGGCGCAGATCGACTATTGCCTCGAGCAGGTGCGCCACGCCGAAAAGGGCCTGTACGAGCTGGCTATCGGCGGGACGGCTGTCGGCACGGGCCTCAACGCCCACCCTAAGTTCGGCGACCTGGCCGCTCACTACATCGCCCAAGAAACTGGTTTCCCCTTTGTCTCAGCCAAGAACAAGTTTGCTGCGCTCGCGGCCCACGATGCGCTGGTGGCCACCAGCGCGGCTTTACGCACCTTGGCCGGAGCCCTCTTCAAGATGGCCAACGACGTGCGCTGGCTGGCCTCGGGCCCGCGTAACGGAATCGGAGAAATCATCATCCCCGAGAACGAGCCGGGTTCTTCAATCATGCCCGGCAAGGTCAACCCCACCCAGTCTGAGGCCATGACCATGGTCTGCGTGCAGGTCTTCGGCAACGACGCGGCGGTGGCCTTCGCGGGCAGCCAGGGGAACTTCCAGCTCAACGTGTTCAAGCCGGTGATGGTCTACAACGTGCTCACCAGCATCCAGCTCCTGGGCGACGCCTGCCTGGCCTTCAACGACCACTGCGCCGTCGGCCTCGAGCCCAACCTGCCCCGTATCCGGGAAAACCTCGAGAAGAACCTGATGCTGGTCACTGCGCTCAACCGCCACATCGGCTATGACAAGGCCGCTCAGATCGCCAAAAAAGCCCACAAGGAGGGAACCAGCCTCAAGGAAGCCGCGCTGGCCTTGGGCTATCTCACCGAGGAGGAGTTCGACCGCTGGGTGGTGCCGATGGAGATGACCAAGCCGAGCTAGCGATGTCGTTAGCTAAGCGCTAATGGCTAACCGCTAAAAGCTAACAGCCAGAATCCCTGATTGGCTCACATCTTCCTCCGGAAGCCCGCAATAAAGTACCCCTTTAGGAGGTGGAAGCATGAGTTATCCGTTCAAACTGCCCGATCTGCCTTTTGACAAAGCGGCCCTCGAGCCCCACATTGACGCCCAAACCATGGAGATTCACCATGGCAAGCACCACGCGGCTTACGTGAACAACCTCAACGCGGCCCTGGAGAAAGCTCCCGAAATCCAAGGCTGGAGCCTGGAGGAACTCCTCAGCAAGATCAACCAGGTGCCCGAGGCTATCCGTACCGCGGTGCGCAACAACGGCGGCGGCCACCACAACCACACCCTTTTCTGGGATATCCTCACCCCCGGCGGCTCCACTACCCCCACCGGCAAGCTCGCCGAGGCCATCAACTCCAGCTTCGGCAGCTTCGACGAACTCAAGAAGCAGCTGACCCAGGCCGGGGTCACCCGCTTCGGCTCGGGCTGGGCCTGGCTGGTGAAAGATAAAAATGGGCAGCTCAAGATCTACAGCACCGCCAACCAGGATTCCCCGCTGATGGAGGGCGACACCCCCCTCTTGGGCATCGACGTGTGGGAGCACGCCTACTACCTCAAGTACCAAAACCGCCGCCCCGACTACTTGGCCGCGATCTGGAACGTGATCAACTGGGATAAGGTGGCTGAGCGCTTCTAATCCCAAGCTTCAGCCCGGAGGCCGGGAAGTATTCCCGGCCTTGGCGTTATCGATCCCAGCAATTAAGGAACCGTTGTAAAGCTGGTGTTCTTGGAACTGAAAACGAAGATTGGGGTATTGCTAAGCAACGCGCTCAATTCCAGGTTCGAGCCATCTGGGTTGGTCAAGTCATCGCTGCTCGAGGCCATCCCCTGGAAAGCCTGGATCTCCCAGCTATACACGGTGGACCCGGCGAGGCTGGCCCCTAGCACGCTGTAATCCGGCAACTGAAGGCTGGCTCCCGCCGAAGCAGGCACATACAAAGTGTAGGTTTTTCCCGCTCCGGAAAGCGTCACCTTATACAGGCCAACCCCCGATACCGGCGTCCAGGAAAGGGTGGGGCGCTTATCCACGCCGGTAGCCCCGGCGGCAGGCAAGCTGTTTTTCAGCACGGTAGCGGCGGGAAGCGTAATATTGCTGGAACCCGTGGTATTAGCCGGAACGATCGCTGCCACAGTATTGCCATCGGCATCCTTTCCGCTAGCTAAAAAGCCCGCCCCTTCGCTTGGGATTTTGACCGTGGTTCCGCTCGAGACCAGTAGCCCAGGTACGATAAACATCGCTCCACCCGCCTTGATGTAGATGAGACCGGAACTCGCACTGTTGCTGTAGGCCCCGGTGGTCAAAGTAAAGGTGGTAGTAGTGCTGGGAACCGCAGTATTGAGGGGGATGTTGAGGCCAGTCTGCCCGACCCCTACGTTGAGTGTGACCCCGGTTCGCCGACCGAGTTGCAGGTAGTCGGTAATCGCACTCCCCGCTACTTTGAGATGCAAGGCGACAAGATCGGTAGTCTTGCTGCTGGAGCCAACCCAGGCGATGTTGCCCGAGTAACTGCCAGTGGTGGAGTTAGCCGCAATAAAGCCAAAGGCTCCGGTGCCGGAAACCAAGATCCCCTGCCCTGCAGGCAAGGGAAAAGTTGGTCCGGTCACAACTCCCGCCACCAGGGCGGTATGGCTGCCATTACCGCCGATCTGCGGATTGGCCCGAGTAAGCCCCTGATACTCCTGGATATCCGTCCCGGTTTGAACAGTGAGGCTATAAGGGATTATCACGCTAGCATAGCTGAAGGTTCCATCCGCCCCCGTGGTTTTGAGGTTGCTTCCATTGAGCAGGATGTTTGCTCCGGAAACCGGGTTCCCCGAAGAATCGAGCACCTTACCGTTTACGCTGATCGTCACTGGACCGCCCCCGCCTCCCCCACAAGCAGCCAGAGCCAGCAATAAACCGGATACCGTTAAGGTTTTCCATAACGTTTTCATCTCGCCTCCGTCACCCGAGCCGGGCTTTGCTGCTCGAGTCAAACGGGAGGCTAACAGCTAGGGCGTTAAATCCCCGTTATGCCCCCGTTATTGGACTTACTCAGGGCGTGCACTACGAAGCGGTTAGCCAGCAAGCGCTCGCGCAGGGCGGGCTCGAGCGTCGCCGCCAGCTCGCGCATCACCTTCTGGCTGCGGACCAAGTAGGGCCGCCCCTCGCGGTCGCCCAGGGCGCGGGCGTAGGCGTAGAGCACCAGCGGCAGGTCGAAAAGCCCCTTGGCCCAGTCCTCGAGGTAGTGCATGGCCTCCTGGGCAGCCTCGCGGGCTTTGGCGCGGTTTCCGTAGCGCAAGCGGGCCAACGCCAAAGCCGCCAGCGAGCGGGCCCGGTGGCGCCACTCCTTGCGCTCCCCCCACAAGTCGGCGGATTCGCTCAGGTAGGCCTCGGCCAGCTCGGGCTCCCCCGAGTCCAGGAGGGTCCAACCCAGGGTGAAAAGGGTATGCCCCAAGCGGGCCCGTTCGCCGAGTTCCTGGAGCTCGCGCAGGGCGATGGAGAGGTGTTCGCGGGCTTCGGCCAGGCGGTTGATCGCCATCAGGCCAGCCCCCAGGTCGCTCCGCAACACCGCCCGGTCGCGCCAGGCCCCGGCCACCTCGGCCTCCTTGAGCGAATCCTGGAGGGCCTGCTCGAGCCCCTCATCGAGCCCCAACACGCTGGCGTTGAGGGCTTGCACCTGCAAGGCATCCCACACCGCCCAGAGGTCGCCGGTCTGGCGGGCTTCGGCCAAAAGCCGCTCCCCCGCCGCCAGGCTCTGGCCGTAGCGCCCCATCACCCAGTCCACATTGGCCCGGTCGGCCATCAGCCGACGCAGCAGATAACGATCCTGGGCCGCCTCGGCCAGCCGCAAGGCCTCGTTGTAGGCGGCCTCGAAGGCCTCGATCTGGCCCAGCCGCAGCCAGTAACCGGAAAGGTTCCGCACGGCCTGGGCCTCCAGGCTCCTCTCGCCCGCCTCGTGAAAGGCCTGGATGGCCCGCTCTAAGGGCTCGAGCTGGGCGTCGGGGTCGCCGCCCCGGTATTCCAGCCAGGCCAGCCGGAAAAGCACCTGGCCCCGCTCGAGGGGGCTCTCGGCCAGCTCGAGGGCCTGCCGGGCCGAGATGATGCCCTCCTCCACGACCCCGGTCAGCACCGCCGCGTTCGTCTCCAAAAGCCGCAGTCGGTATTGGGCGGCCTTGCCCAGCTCGGCGGCCAGCAGGTTCATCTGGCGCACCTCGCGCCGGGGGTTCTCCCCCAGGGTCAGCTTGAGTTCGGCGATCTCGGCCAGCAGCGCAAAGTAGTCCGCCGGGCTGAGGCTCTCCTCGAGCAGGCTCCGGGCTTCGGCGTAGTAGCTGAGGGCTTGCGCGGCCAGCGGCCCCGAGCGGGCCGCCCGAGCCGCTTGAAGATAGGCCTGGGCCGCCTCGCGGGGGCGGCCCGCCAGGCGCAGGTGCGGGGCCAGGCGCTCGGGGGCCGCTCCGGAGGCTTGCAATAGCTCGGCGAAGCGCGCGTGAAAGCGCATCCGGGTGGTCCCGGGCATCGCGGCCAGGATGGCCTGGCGGGAAAGCTCGTGGCTCAGGCTGAAGCTCACCCCGCCGCCGGGCAAATCCGACCCGGCGCGAACCAGCCCGGCCTGCACCAACTGGTCCAGCACTGCCAGCAAAGCGTCGTCCGGTGAGGGCCCCTCCGCGAGCAAGTCCCGCAGGGCCTCGAGGCCGAGCGGTTGGTCGGCCAGGGCCAGCGCCTGGCCGACCCGCAGGGCCTTTTCGCGCGTTGACGAAGTCCCTGCGATAGCGGCGGACTCCTCGGTCAGGCGCTGAAACCGGCTCAGCACCGCCCCTTGCACGCTGGGCGGGACGGGGAGTTCGCGGTAGTCGGCGGTGAAGGCGTCGTAAGGGGTGTGCCAGCGGCCCTCCCCCACCCGCAAGAGGCCCTGCTCGAACAAAAAGCGCAGGGTCTCGAGCAGGAAAAAAGGGTTCCCCCCGGTGCTCTGGTGCAGCCGCTCGGAGAAGAGGCTGCCCCCCGATTCCTGGCCAGAGAGGTGGCGGATCAGCTCGAGCACCTCGGCCATCTCGAGGTTGCGCAAGGAGTGGGTCTTCACCGCCTGCTCGGCCTTGAGTTCCTGGAGGGCGACCCGCAGTTGGGGAGGGTGCTGCTCCTCGGGGCGGGCCGTGGCCAGCACCATATACCCTAGGCCTCCCGAACGCCGCACCAGGTAGGGCAAAAACTCCAGGCTGGCCTCGTCAGCCCAGTGCAAATCTTCCCACAGCAGGATCCCGCCCGGCCCCACCCAGTCCTGCACGAAGCGGGCCAGGGCCTCGAAGAGGTGCGATTTTGCCGAGCGGGGGGTAGGGGGGCGGGTTCTGACTGGGCGAACCACCTGGCTAGCACCGCGAAGCGACCCCTCCCCGCTCTCGTGGCGAAAGGAGGTCTCGGGTTTGCTGGCCAATTCGGGGACCAGCCAGGTCAGCTCGTCCCGCCAGGCGGCTTCCAGCCCTGCCGGGCTCCAGCCCTGCTCGAGCGCCACCCGCACCGCCTCGATAAAGCCGCCAAAGCCGAGCCCCCGGCTGCTCTCGCGCTGCCGCACGGTGAGCATTCGGCCCCGCCGCCGGGCGAACTCCTGGGCCAGTCGGCTTTTCCCCACCCCAGGTTCGCCAGTCACCAAAAGCAGCACCCCCGAGCGCAGGTTGGCCTCGAGCCACACCCAGTCCTCGGCTCGGCCCACCAGCCGCGGCTCGCTCAGCTCCTGCGGCAGCAGCGAACCCTCCGCTCCGGCCAGGGGTTTGCCTTGGCGCAAGCGGCGGTAGAGGGCTTGGGTCTCGGGGGAAGGTTCCACCCCAAACTCCCGGCGCAACACCTCGCGGTAGCTCTCGTACTGCCGCATCGCCGCCGGGGTCTCACCCAAAAGGGCGTAGAGCCGCATCACCGCTTGCTGCTCTTGCTCTTGGTAGGGGTCGGCCTCCAGCATCCGCTGATAGACCTCCAGCGCCTCGCGGTAGGCTCCGACGGCCTCGCGACTACGGGCCCAGCCCAGCATGGCCTCGCGGTAGAGGCTCTGCCAGCGTTCCTGCTCGGGCAAGAGCCAATCCAAAAAAGCCTCGCCGCCCCGTACCTCGAAACCCTGCAAGAATCCCCCCCGCCAAAGCCCTGCCGCCTGGGCCCACTCGCCCCGGGCCAGGTGGCCCAAGAAAGCCTCGAGGTCGGTATCCACCTCGCCCAAAGCCAGGGTCTGGGGGGTCTGCTCGAGCAAGGGCTCGAGCGCCGAGCCCTTGAGCCGGAAGAGCTCCTGCCGCAGATTTCTCCGCGCCGCCTCCTCGTCCCCCTCCCACAAGAGTCCGGCCAAGACCGAACGCTCGACCGGCTCCCGCCGGGTAGCCAGGTAGGCGGCCAGGGCCACCGCCTTGCGCTGGGGTAGTTCGGCGGCCTTTCCCCGGACGGTGAGGGTCGGCGGACCGAGCAGACTGAGGTAGGGCTTCATGGGGTGGATTCGTCGGTGGCGATGCAACTTGCGGGGAGGGTGCTAGGTCGTGAGGGCTGACGATCCACCTAGCATAACGCTTTCTCGGTCATCCCGGCTATCGCCGCGAAGATACATCTCGGCGCATCAGGACCTCCACGGCTTGGCGCCACCCGCCACTACGAGCCAGGCTGGTTCCGACCAGCAGCGCATCGAAAAGCCCCTCCAGTGGAACGAGTTCTTCTTTGCGCCCATACCCCGACTCCGCCACCAGGAGGCCCGAGTACCCGCGCTGCCGGGCCAACCGGCCCAGGCGGGGGGCGGTCTCGAGATTGATCTCGAGGGTGGTGAGGTCGCGGTTGTTGATGCCCAAGATGGTCGCGCCCGCCGCCAGGGCGATCTCCAGTTCGGCTTCGTCGTGGACCTCTACCAAGGCCTCGATCCCGGCCTGGCGGGCGGCCTCGATGAATCCCGCGGTCTCCTCGCGCAGCACCGCCACGATCAGCAATGCCGCCGAGGCTCCTAAGCTGCGGGCTTCGGCGAGCTGGTAGGGATGCACGGTGAAGTCCTTGCGCAAAAGGGGCAAGTCCACCACCCCCCGCACCGCCCACAAGTCCTGATCGGAACCGGCGAAGTAGTGCGGCTCGGTCAGCACGCTGATGGCCCGGGCCCCACCCTCGGCGTACTGGCGGGCGACCTGGGCCGGGTCGAGTTGGGCGATATCGCCCTGGGAGGGGCTCTTGCGTTTGACCTCGGCGATCAGGGACAAGCCCGGTTGCGCCAGCGCCTCGCCGAATGAGGGAACGGCGGGCGGTTCGGGCAAAGGTGAACCGACCAGGGGAGCCACTTCCTCCCAGCGACGCCGGACGATCTCCCCCAAAACTCCCGGTACGTGAGCCCACCGCATGGGCCTAAATTACCCCAGCCGGGGCGAGTTGTGTAGCCTCGCAGCCAACTCGAGCGAGGCTGGTACAGTGAGGGTATGGGTTTGGTGGTGGCACTGGGGGGTGGGGGGATTCGCGGGCTCGCTCACCTGGCGATCCTCGAGACGCTCCGCCGCGAGGGCATTCCCATCCGGGCGCTGGCCGGGAGTTCGGCGGGGGCCTTGGCCTCCGCGATGTATGCCTTCGACCTCCCGCTCGACCCGCACTTGGTGGTGCAGACCCTCTACGACCCCGAGGTGGAGCGGTTGGTCCAGGCCGGAACCCTGCGCCAGATGGCCCGGTTGGTGACTTTCTTGCGCAAGCCCCACCTCTCCGAGGGGGCCGGGCTGCGCGGCGGCTACGCCCGGCTCTTCGGCGAGCAGCGGCTCGAGGAGAGCCCGATCCCCCTGGCCCTGGTAGCCGCCGACCTGCGCACCGGTGAGGCGGTGGCGCTCCGCGAGGGCTTGGTCTCGGAAGCCCTCAAAGCCAGCAGCGCCATCCCCAGCGTGTTCCCCCCGGTGGCCTGGGATGGGCGAATCCTGGTGGACGGGGACGTAGCCGAAAAGGTCCCGGTCACCGTGGCCCGCTCGCTCGCCCCGGGGCCGGTGCTGGCGGTGGATATCTCCAACCCCTACCCCCCGGTGGAGCCCAAAACTGCCCTCGAGGCCGCCCTGCAAGCCGGGGAAGCCTCCCGGCGGCGGCTGTTGCAACTGGCATTGGATAAAGCCGACCTGGTGATCCGGCTCGAGCCCCCCCAAGCTATCGAGACCTTCGACACCAGCCAGGCCGAGTATATCTACCAGCTAGGCCAGCAGCGCATCGAGGCGGCCCTTCCGGCCATCCGCGAACTCCTCCAAGCGCCCGAGCCCGCCGCCAGTCGCCGCTGGTGGGAGGGCTGGCTGCGGCGCGGGGCCCGCTGACCTCGGTTATGGGTTGGCCGATCTTGCCGCTATTCCCAATGCAAAAGAAATCAGCCTGTAGGGCGACTGGCCAGTCGCCCCTATAACAGCCTGTCCGGTGCTCACGCCCCGCTAAGGGAGTCCAGGGCCTGCCCTAAAGCCACCCCATACAGCCCCAGCCCCAGCCCCAACAGAACGAAGCCCCAAACCCCCAACCCGAAGGCCGCCGCCAGCGCGGCCAGGAGCAGGAAATTGCTTAAGGACGCGGCCTCGAGCAGCCCCCGGGTCAACAGGCGCCCGGGCCGAGCGGGATCGAGGCCCCGGGCGATCCGCCGCACACCCCAGTAAGCCATCAAGCCGATCCCCACGAACACCGCACCAACCCAGCCGGGAACCTGGAGTTCCTGGTAGGCCACGGCCAAGACCACCGCCGCGACCAAGAGGTTCGGCATGGGCGCCAGAGCGTACAGCCACAACAGCGCTGCCCGGCGCTGGGCCGGGTCGGCTTTGGGGTTGTAAAGCGCGTGGAATCGGCGCATCTGCGGGCTAAGGGTTACCCTGTTGCGGCTGGGCTCGAGCCGAGGCCACCCGCTGCCAAACGTAGACCAAAAGCAACAGCCCGACCCCGATCAGGTCGCTCTGGATGCCCGGCGTTACCAAAGCCACCGCCGCCCCCAACAGCAAAAGCCGCTGCACCGGGTTGAGCGGGCGGTGTAAGAAACCCATCACCCCCGAGGCGAAAGCCAGCATGCCCAAAAAGCCTGAAACCGCCACCTCGAGCCCGTCGGCGAAACCGCTCACCCCGATCAGCAGGAGCTTGGGGTTGAAGAAGAACATGTAGGCCAGGAATGCCGTGCGCATCTCATAGACGAAGCCCTGCACCCCGGTGCGCCAGAAATCCGACTTGGCGATGGCGCTCGCCGCGTAGGCCGCCAGCGCCACCGGCGGGGTGGAGTCGGCCATGATGCCGAAGTAGAAGACAAAGAGGTGGGCCGCCACCGCGGGCACCTGGAGCCCGGTCTTCTCGGCCAGGTTGAGCACCACCGGCACCACCAAGCTGGCCATCACGATGTAGTTGGCGGTGGTGGGGAGCCCCATCCCCAAAATCAAACAGATGATCTGGGTCAGCACCAGCACCGCGATGATGTTGCCCCCCGAGAGGACCTGCACGATGTCGGAGAGGCCGAAGCCGATCCCGGTGATGGTCACCACGCCCACGATGATCCCCGCGCTGGCCGTAGCCAAGGCGATCCCCACCATCCCTCGCCCCGCCGCCTCGAGCCCCTCCAGAATCAAACCGCCGCCCCGGCGAAGGCCCGCTATAGGCCCATGACCAGCGCGTACCCCGCGCCAAAGCTCCTGGAGCAAGATCAAGAGGCCGATCAACATCACCGTATTGAACGCAGCCCGCTCCGGGGTCATGTGGACTACCACCAGGCTGTAGATCAGGTAGCCCAGCGGGATCAAGTAATGGAAGCCGCTGCGCAAAATCGGCCCCGCCGCGGGCAGCTCCGAACGCGGAACCCCCTTGAGGCCTAGCCGCAAGGCCTCGAGGTGCACCACCACGAAAAGAGTGGCGTAGGCCAACAAGGCCGGCAGGGCCGCATAGACGATGAGCTGGCCGTAAGGGATAGAGAGATATTCGGCCATGATGAAGGCCGCCGCCCCCATCACCGGGGGCATCAACTGCCCATTGGAACCCCCGGCCACCTCGATGGCCCCGGCGGTCTCCGCCGGGTAACCCACCCGCTTCATCAGCGGGATGGTCAGCGTTCCCACCGTGACCACGTTGGAAACCGAGGAGCCCGAGACCATGCCGTGCAGCCCCGAGGCCACCACCGCAGCCTTGGCCGGGCCACCGCGAAAGGTTCCCAGCAAACTATAGGCGATCTGGATCAAGAACTGACCGGCCCCGGCCTTGTCCAGCAGCGCCCCGAAAAGCACGAACAGAAACACGAAGGTAGCCGAGACCCCGATGGGGGTGCCCCACAGCCCCTCGGTGGTGAGGTAGAGCTGCCCCACCGCCTGGGGCCAGGTGAACCCGGCATGGAGTTGCAAAAAGGAGGGCAGGCTGAAATGGAAAGCGCCGCGGGGGCCGGTGAGAGCGTAGAGCAAGAAGACCGCCGCGATGATCGGCAGAGCTTTGCCCAAAACCCGCCAACTCGCCACCAGCAGGACCAGGATGGTCAGGGTGGCCATGATGCTGTCGAGCCGGTTCGGCACCCCGCCGCGGAGCTGGGTAATGCCGTAATACTCCACCACCACGTAGAGCGCCCCGGCCACCCCCAAGGCCGCCAGCAGCCAGTCGGCCCAGGGAACCCGGTCCCTGGGGCTGCGCTTGGAAAAGGGATAGACCAAAAAAGCCAGGGCCAGGGCAAAGGCCAGGTGGATGGAGCGGAGCTTCAGGGGGTCTAGGGTTCCGGCCCAGGTGGTCCACAACTGAAAAACGCTCCAAGCGACCGCCACAGCGAAGATCAGCCAGCGGCTCCAGCCCTTGGGCTTACGCCCCCCCAGCTCGGATTCCTCTACAATCTCCAAGGCACGATTGTCCTCGGCCATTCCTACCTCCTCAGATACTGCCGCTACCCAGCGGTGCTGACATACGTCCGTCCTATATATTAAGCCCCTTGCTCGCTCGAGCACCCGTCAACTACCCAACCGGCTAGCGCCGCGAGACGCTTCTTTCGCCGCCAGGCGGGGTAGATACGCCACGATCCGCACAAAAAGAGCGGCCCCTCGAGGGGGCCCGCCCAAGTGCCCTAAAGCCTATTTGATCAAGCCCTTTTCCTTCCAGTAGCGCTCGGCACCGGGGTGCAGGGGAACCGGCAGGTTCCGCACGGCCCTCTTCGGGTCGAAGTAGCGCTCGAGGTTGGGGTGGATCTTCTTGAACTCGGCAAGGTCGTCGAAGGTAGCCTTCATGGCCTTGTAGACCACGTCTGCGCTGAGCTGATCGGAGGCCAGCAGCATCGAGAGCACCGCCACGGTGGGGGTGGTCACGTCCACCCCGCGGTAGACCCCGCTGGGGATGTTGAAGCTGGTGTAGAAGGGGTATTTCTGGGCCAGGGTTTTGACCTTGGCCGGTTCCACCGTGACCAGGTTGATCCGGGTGGTGAGACCCAGTTGCTGGATGGCCGAAGCCCCCAGGCCCACGGTGTAGAACATGGCGTCGGCTCGCCCGTCCTGGAGCAGCGAGATCCCCTGGGAAGCGCCTACCCGGACGGTCTGGCCCAGGTCGTTGAAGGTCAGGTTATAGGCCTCGAGGATCTGGCGGGTGTTCTGCTCGGTACCCGAGCCCACGTCGCCCACCACCACCCGCTTGCCCTTGAGATCGGCCACCGAGTCGATCTTGGCGTCGGCCCGGGCCACGATGTGCACCACCTCGGGGTAGAGGATGGCGATGGCGCGGATGGACTTGACCGGCTTGCCCTCGAAGGCCGGGATGCTGCTGCCGTTGTAAGCGTAATAGGCGATGTCGTTCTGGGAAAGCCCCATCTGCAACTCGCCGGAGGCGATGGCGTTGATGTTGAACACGCTCCCGCCGGTGGAGCGGGCGTTGGCCCGGATGCCAGCGTTGGCATCGTTGATCAGCTTGGCGATACCGGTAGCGACCGGGAAGTACACCCCGGTGGTCGCACCGGAACCTATGGTAACGAACTCCTGGGCCAGCGCGGACGCCGCCAGGGTGAGCGATGCCCCCAAAGTCAGTAGGATTTTCTTCATTGCGCGTTCCTCCAAAAAAGCCTTCGTGATCTCGTCGCGTTCCTCAGGTCGTCTCGAGGTTTCCCTAAACCCTTCGGTCGAGCAGTGCCTGCGATCTCTGGTTAGGGTTTCCCCGGCGCAACTTACTATACCTGCTTCGTCGCTGCAACCGTCATCGGTGTGACCGTCAGAGCTTGGGGCAACCCGCTTTTTTTCTCAGCGCCCACTTCACCCCGCCCCCCAGGATTCCCGTAAAGTTGAGGGCGTGGTAGTGACCATCGAAAAACTGGTGCCGGGTGGCCTGGGCCTGGCCCGCACGACCGCAGGCACGGCCCTGGTGCGAGGAGCCCTGCCGGGCGAGGTGGTGCGGGTGGAGCTTCGCCCACGAAAAAACCACCTCGAGGGCCGGGTTGTGGAAATTCTCGAGCCCCACCCCGAGCGCTACCCCGACCCGCTCCCCCCGACCGCTGATCTTCCCCTCCATTACCCCGCCCAACTGCCCATCAAACAGGGCTTCGTGCACGAAGCCCTGGGGCGCACCGCCAAGCTCGAGTTCCCCCTCTCCCCCATCCAACCCTCACCGGATGCTCTCGGCTACCGCACTACCGTCCAATACGCGCTGCACCCACTGGGCGGATTGGCCTACCGCAAACCCGACAGCCACGAGCTGGTGAAGATCGAGCAGGACCCGCTGGTCGCACCGCCCTTACAGGAGGCATTCCAGCTTCTGTCGCGCTGGCCGCTCTCGAGCCTGGACGAGGTGGTGCTCCGGGGCAGCCTCTACGAGCAGCGGACCCTGGTAGGTTTTATCGGCGGGGAGGCCCGATTTTTCAAGCGCACCGCCCAGGTCCTGGTGCAAGAAGGCCTCGCCGGGGCGGTCTGGGCCGAAGCCAGCCCCAAGGGGCGCTTCCGCGGGCAGGTGCAGCATCTGGCCGGGGACGCGAGTCTGCTGGAGATGTTTAGCAGTGTAGATTTCGGCGTGCTCTCGACGGTCAACGTCCAAAGCTTCGCCCAGGTCAACCCCAAAGCCGCCGGGCTGATGTACCGGGAAGCCGCCCAGATCACGGGGGGCGGGGAGAGAGCGGTCGAGCTTTACGCCGGGAGCGGAGTCTTGGGGCTCCACCTGGCCCCCCAGTTCCGCCAGGTGATCGCCGTCGAGATCAGCAAGGACGCGGTCAGGCGCGGGGAGACCGACCGGGAACGGCTGGGGGCAAGCAACCTGCGCTTTCACCGGGGGGACTCGAGGGAGCTTTCCAAATTCACCCCCGCCGACTTGGTCGCGGTGGACCCCCCCCGGGCGGGGCTAGCGGCGGAGGTCATGCAGGCGATTCTGGAAGCCCGGCCCGAACGGGTGCTCTATATCTCCTGTGACCCCGCGACTTGGGCCAGGGACGTGGGCAAGCTCACCCAGGCCGGTTACCGGCTGAATTTCGCCCGGCCTTATGACTTCTACCCCTTCACCCATCACGTGGAGGTGCTGAGTTTGCTCGAGCTTTAAGTAGCCCGTTGGCAGTCAAACTGTCATCCTGAAGGCAGGGACCGGCTGGCCGCTTGACTATCGCCGGGAGAACATGCCGCCAGCTAACATCTCTTGCGGGGAAATCAAACTTATACGGGCTCTTTGACACCCGAGCCTTTAGTAGTTGAAGCGCATTCGGAGATCCTTCGACTCCACCTCGTTCGCTCAGAACGACTACCAGTCCGTACATTCGAGGCTTTACCAAAGCTTGAGGAGGAATGCTATGCAAACCCTGCAAGTTTTAGCCACCACATTCGTGTTTTTCACCCTTGCGCTAGGCCAGTCTACATTTACCGAATCTATCTTTCGCACAGAGAATGGCATCTGGCTCAGAGTCTGGGCTGTATGCGACGCTCCCGCCGAGGTGATCCTGATCTCCGAACCCAGAAAGGGTCAGCTCGTACGCATCGAGCGGATCTTCAAAAACGCTCCGAACCGGCCTCAAGTGAGCCGTTATCGCTTTCTCGGCAGCGAGGGCGCGGCGGGAAGCATCTATTACTCCCTGGCCCCGCTCGATCAACCAACCCCAACTCCCGATCAGTACTACATCCGGCGCAGCAACATCCAATCGGTTCAGGGGGGCCAGAGCACCAACCGCACGGTCGAAGTTCGCTTGGGGGGAAAGGCTTCGACCTGCCGCTGGTTCGAGGGCATCCGCTTTCTAGGCGTCACCGCTCGCAGAACCGTGTATGTGCTCCAGATCGGCGGAGGGCTCGAGTACCGCAGTTACGACTTTGCCAAAGCCACCGACCAGCCTTCGCTGCGCGTGGGCGGAGGCCGAGCCCGACAAATACCCGGCGGAGGTTTGATTTATCGCTTCGCCAACCTCGGCTATACTTACGCCATCGAAGTCAGTCCAGCCTCGAGGCCCTCCGCCAAGGTGGTGCTGCGGCGCGGAGGGCATCTGATCCAAGTTGAGCCGGTACAGAGCTACATTGATGCCCGACCGCGCTGAGCGGTTTGACTTTCGACCTTCGACCTTCGACAATCAATTCCGTGTTAGCCAAGCGCATCATCCCCTGCCTGGACGTCCACGCCGGACGGGTGGTCAAGGGGATCAACTTCGTCAATCTGCGGGATGCCGGAGACCCGGTGGAAGCCGCCCGGGCCTACGACCGGGCCGGGGCCGACGAATTGGTGTTCCTCGACATCACCGCTACCCACGAGGAGCGAAAAATCCTGCTCGACGTGGTTTCGCAGGTGGCGGAGCAGGTGTTTATCCCGCTCACGGTGGGGGGCGGGGTGCGGAGCCTCGAGGATGCCCGCACCCTTTTGCTGGCCGGGGCCGACAAGGTCTCGGTGAACTCGGCGGCGGTCAGGCGGCCCGAATTCATCCAAGAACTCTCGGATCACTTCGGTTCACAGGCGGTGGTGCTGGCGATTGACGCCCGAAAAAGCCCCGATGGCTGGGAGGTCTACGTGGCGGGAGGGCGCACCCCCACCGGGCTCGACGCGGTGCGGTGGGCCGAGCGCGGGGTAGAGCTGGGGGCAGGGGAAATCCTGCTCACCAGCATGGACAAAGACGGAACCAAGGACGGCTATGACCTCCCGCTCACCCAGGCCATCCACCAGGCGGTGGGGGTTCCGCTGATCGCCTCGGGCGGAGCCGGGAAGCGCGAGGATTTCGCGGAGGTGCTCGAGGTCTCCGACGCCGCCTTAGCCGCCTCGGTGTTCCACTTCGGGGAAATCCCCATCCCCGAACTCAAGGAGTATCTGGCCTCGAGGGGCTTTCCCATCCGCATCGAGGTGCTGGCATGAACATCGAAGACGTGAAATTCGACGCCAACGGCCTGGTGCCGGTGGTCGTACAGGATGCCGTGAGCGGCCAGGTGCTAACCCTGGCCTACGCCAACCGTAAGGCTTTGGCAAAGACCCTCGAGACCCGGCAGAGCACGTTCTGGAGCCGCAGCCGGAACGAGCTTTGGGTCAAAGGAGCCACCTCCGGGAACATCCAGGAGGTGGTGGAGGTGCTGCTGGACTGCGACCAGGATGCCGTGCTCTACAAGGTGATCCCCACCGGCCCGGCCTGCCACACTGGCGCTGAAAGCTGCTTCCACAACCAGATCGGCGAGCCCCCCGAGCACCCCCCACTGGGCGAAGTGCTGGAGAAGGTCTATCGCACCATCCGCTCCCGGCTCGAGCAACGCCCCCAGGGTTCCTACGTGGTGAAGATGCACGACGCGGGTCTCGACCGCATCCTCAAGAAGATCGGGGAGGAAGCCGGAGAGGTCATCATCGCTGCGAAGAACGGCAACCGGGAAGAACTCGCCTGGGAAGCCTCCGACCTGCTCTTTCACCTGCTCTTTACCCTGGCCGAGCTGGGCCTGAGTCCCCAGGACCTGGCTCGAGTGCTGTGGGAGCGCAACCAGCAGAACACGGCCACCGGTGCTGGCCGGGCCCCCCAGGTCTGAGCCGAGCGGGCTGGGCCGGTCACCGACCGCTCTTGCCAAGGAGGTTTGGCTCTTCGCCACGTGCTAGGCTTAACTCGAGGTGAATTCAATGGAAAAATCCAAACAGAACTCGAGCTGGATCGGCGGGCTCGTACTGATTGCCATTGGCCTGATATTCCTCTGGCAAAACCTCACCGGCTGGAGCCTGGGCAACTGGTGGGCCTTCTTCATCCTGATCCCGGCCCTCGGGGCTTTCTGGGCGGGGTATAATCTGGCCCGGCAGGACGGATTCTGGTCGCGGCGGGCGGTGGCGACCGCCTGGGGTGGGGCGTTCCCGCTGCTGGTGGCTTTGATCTTCCTCTTCAACATGGACTGGGGTCAGGTCTGGCCGCTGTTTCTGATCCTGGCCGGGGTCGGCATCGTGTTTTTCCGCCAGGGTGAGGGTAAGGGCGATCAGTACATGAAGCGCTAGTCGGTGTCCGGCCCAAAAACTAGAAGCGGGCCCTTGGAACCGCTACCGCGGTGAGCTTGGCTTGGGCTTTGGTAGGCTCAATTTATGGAGATCGAACGCCTGCTGGTACTCGAGGTCGCCCGCGTCACCGAGCAAGCCGCCCTGGCCGCTAGCCGCCTGGCCGGTAAGGGCGATAAGGAAGCCGTGGACGCCGCCGGGACCGAGGCCATGCGCCAGGTGTTGGGCGAGCTACCTATCAACGGCACGGTGGTGATCGGCGAGGGCGAGATGGACGAGGCCCCCATGCTCTACATCGGGGAAAAGCTGGGGATGGGCGGCCCCGAGGTGGATATCGCGGTGGACCCGGTGGAGGGCACCACCATCACCGCCAAGGGGCTGCCCAACTCGATCACAGTCATCGCCATCAGCGAGAAAGGCGGGCTGCTCCACGCCCCCGACATGTACATGGAGAAGCTGGTGGTGGCCCCCCCGGCGGTGGGGAAGGTGAGCCTCGAGTACCCGGTCAAAGCCAACCTGCGCCTGATCGCCGAGTCGCTCCAGCGCCACGTAGAGGACTTGGTGGTGGTGGTGCTGGATCGCCCCCGCCACGAGAAGCTCATCAAGGAGATCCGCGACGCCGGGGCCCGGGTCAAGCTGATCGGGGACGGCGACGTGGTGGCGGCGTTGGCGGTCGCGGTGCGAGGAACCGGCGTCCATGCCCTGATGGGCAGCGGCGGAGCCCCCGAGGGGGTGTTGGCCGCAGCGGCCCTCAAGTGCCTGGGGGGCGAAATCCAGGCCAAGTTCCTGCCCGCCGACGACGCCCAGCGTGAACGGATGCAGGCTATGGGCGCAAACGAGCACCAGATCTACCGCACCAACGACCTGGCCCCGGGCCAGGAGATCGTCTTCGCCGCGACCGGGATCACCCACGGGGACATCCTCGAGGGGGTGCGCTTCTTCGGCAACGGGGCCCGTACCCACTCCATCGTGATGGGGTATAAGACCCGGGTGGTGCGCTTCATTGACAGCATCCACCTCTTCGAAAGCGGGGCCAGGGTGACCATCCGGGTTTGAGCCCTAGAGGAAGTCGAGAGCCGGAAATAGGGGTAGCAAACTGCTCTCACCGCAAGAGGAATCCTCGGGTCACGTCGTCAAGTAAAAAGGGGCAGGCTCTGGGCCTGCCCCCACCGCACCGACCTTTAGAAGCCGATATTCACCCCGAACGCCCCGCCCAGGCCGAAGCCCGAGTTGGCCCCCAGGTAGAGGGTAGGGTGCACCTCGACGAAGAAGCCCACCAGGGGCAACCCTACGTTGAGGTAGGTCCCCACCACCCCGCGCACCCCGTAGTTCCCCTGGTTGAGCAAGGAGATGGCCGGGCCAGTTCCGAAGAAGGCCCCACCGCCCGCGTAGAGGTCGGTCAGGGGGATTTTGGCGAGCACGTCCACCCCGCCGCCTAGGGCACCGCCACCAAAGAGGTTGTACCCGGCATAGGCCCGTCCGTCCACCAACAGGGGGACCAAGGGGAAGCGCACCCCGGCGTTGATGCCGAAGGAGCTGCCCACCGTGACCTGGAGGCTTTGGGCCATCGCCGGAATTGAGAGAAACAGAGCCAGAGCGATCAAAAAACGTTTCATGCCCATCAGTATACCTAGCCTTCCCGGGCCAACAGGCTTAGCCTTTCCAAAGCCTTCTCACGCGGCATGACCTGGGCCTGGAGCATCCCCGGCTGATACCCCACCACGATCTGATTCACCCCCAGGCGGCCCAGAGCAATTAAGTAGGTTTCCTTGAGGACATAGCCCTCGAGTTTCCCCACCTGCATCCCCGCAGTGCTGGGAGTTTTCTCCATAAAGGCTCGAGCCTCCTCTTGGCTGAACCAAATCGTGGAGAGCTTTTGCCCCAAGGACTCCAGGATGAGGTGCTCGCCCGGAACCTGAGGATCCTCGAGGACGTACCAGGTTGCTTTTAGAACATCATCCATGACTAAGTTTGTGTATTCTTTCACGATAACTTGCTCGTGAAGAAAATCTCTGCTCGTTCAGGAGACTACTGCGGGGCGAACTTCCCCCATCTCGACGAGGGCTTCGGCGATCTGCACGGCATTGAGGGCCGCCCCCTTGAGCAATTGATCCCCCGCCACAAAAAAGTCCAGCCCGTTGTCGAAGACCAAATTCTTGCGGATACGGCCCACCTCGACGTGGTATTTGCCGGTCGTAGTGAGCGGCAAGGGATACTGCTTATTGGCCGGGTCGTCCACCAAGTCCACGCCGGGAGCCCGCCGCAGCACCTCGCGGGCGGCCTCAGGGGTTACCGGGCGCTCGAACTCCGCCGTCACCGCCTCGGAGTGGACCCGCAGGGTGGGAACCCGCACCGCCGTGCAGGAGAGCTTCACCGAGTCGTCGCCCATGATCTTCCGGCCCTCCCACAGCACCTTCATCTCCTCCTTGGTGTAGCCGTTGTCCTGGAAGGCATCGATGTGGGGGATGACGTTGAAGGGCAGGGGGTGGGCAAAAGTTCGGTTCTGAACCGGCTTTCCCGCCAGGAAATCGCGCGTCCCCTCCAGCAATTCCTGCATCCCGCTGGCCCCCGCCCCGCTCGAGGACTGATAGGTGCTCACGATGACCCGCTTGGCCTTGAAAGCCTCGTGGAGCGGATAAAGGGCCATCAGCAGGATCGCGGTGGTGCAGTTGGGGTTGGCAATGATGTTTTTGTGCCCCCGGATCGCCTGGGCGTTGATCTCCGGCACGACCAGCGGAACCCAGGGCTCGTAGCGAAAGGCCGAGGAGTTGTCGATCACGATGGAGTGTTTAGCCCAGATGGGGGCGTATTGCTTGGAGAGGCTGCCCCCGGCGCTCGCCAGCACGATATCTACTGGCAAGGGGCCTTCGGGGAGGGCTTCCACCGGGTACTCCTCGCCGCGAAAGCTCAGGGTCTTCCCGGCGGAACGCGCCGAAGCGTAGAGCCTTAGCTCCGAAAGCGGGAAATTTCGCTGCTCGAGCACCCTCAAGAGTTCTTGCCCCACCGCACCGGTTGCACCTACGATCGCGATCTTCATCCGCTCCTCCTCAACAAAAAACCCGCCTTAGCAGGCAGGTGAGGGCGACGACTCGGGGGAGCCGTCGCCTAGGTAGTGGTATACCAAACCATTGACTCTGAACTTACACGGCGTGCCCGTAAAAGTCAAATCCGTAGGGAGATTCAGCCGATGTCCAAGAGAGTCTTTGCACAGCCGTAACCCTTCTCCTAACCCCAATCTGGCTCCGCCCGGTTACTACATGCTCTTCCTGCTCGACTCCCAGAGCACTTCTTCGGTAGCCAAGATCCTCAAGATTCAATAGCCTTTGTGAAAAGGCACCCCTCGAGCCAGCTCGAGGGGTTTATCTTTTATACCGCTATCTACCGCTCACTCTGAACCTGAGACAGCCGGTCCACCAAGGCCAGCAGCGATTCCTCGTCGGGCATCACCAGGATCTCGCCCCCGATCGAAACCGCGTAGCCCTGGTTGCAGTGGTCGAGACAGGGCACGAAATCCACCTCGAGCCGGTAACCCGGGCTGAAGCCCCCGAAGTAGCCTACGCCGAGATGCCGCTCGAGTGCTTCCACCAGCCGCGCGAAGCTCTCTACCGGGCTATTGCCAGGAAAGGACGCCTCACCACCGCTTCGGGCGTGGCAGCCGGTGCAGAACTCTACGCGCAAATCGTCCCTCTCCGTTCGGGGGATTCGTGAATCCCCTATTTCTCAATCAGCGCAGGCGTTCTTGCAGATACTGGGGTAACTCTTTGACGTGAACCCGCTCCTGCTTCATCGTGTCCCGATCCCGCACGGTGACGGTATCCGTTAGGGTCGTACTGCCGTCCTGGCTCTTGCCGATGGTGTCGTAATCCACCGTGACGCAGAAGGGCGTGCCCACCTCGTCGTGACGCCGGTAGGCCTTGCCGATGTTGCCGGTATCCTCGTAGAGCACTCGGCCCATCCCCAGCGCCTGGAGCTTGCGCTTCAGATCCTTGGCATAGCGGGTGATCTCCTCCTTGTTCTTGGCGAGCGGGATCACCGCGACCTTGATCGGGGCCAGGTGGGGCTTGAGCTTGAGGACGACGCGCTCCTCGCCGGACTCGAGCTTCTCCCGCGTATACGCCTCGCAGAGCACCGCCAGCACCCCCCGGTCCACCCCCGCCGAGGGCTCGATGACGAAGGGCACGATCCACTTACCCGTCTCGGGATCCTGGATGGCCAGCTTGGCGGTGGAGTCGGTGTTCTCCATCACCCTGGCCTGAATCCCCAGCTCGCCCTGGGCCTTGGTGTGCGAACCCAGGTCGTAGTCCGAGCGGTTAGCGATACCCTCGATCTCCTCGAAGCCCAGGGTGGGGAAGTTGTACATCAGGTCGTAGGTGCGCTTGGAGTAGTGGGCCAGATCCTCCTTGGGCACGTCCAGCACCTCGATCTGAGCCCGCGGGATGCCCTGGGCTTCCCACCAGGCCAGCCTCGCCTCGAGCCACTTCTGGTGCCACTCCTCGTCGGTTCCCGGCTTGACGAAGTACTCGATCTCCATCTGCTCGAACTCGCGCACCCGGAAGATGAAGTTGCGCGGGGTGATCTCGTTACGGAAAGCCTTCCCGATCTGGGCGATGCCGAAGGGCAGACGGCGGCTGGTGGAGTCAAGCACGTTCTTGAAGTTCACGAAGATGCCCTGCGCGGTCTCGGGGCGCAGATAGCCGTAGGAATCCTCGTCCGCTACGGGTCCGATGGTGGTCTTGAACATCATGTTGAAGGGGCGGGGCGAGGTCCAGTCGCCGGGCGCGCCGTCGGCGGGGTCTATGACCTTGGCGGCTTTCATAGCCTGAGCCGCGCGCTCGGGGTCGGCCATCAGCGCCGCGACCAGGGCGGTCATCTCGGTGCCAGGCTCGAGGCCCATCCCCACGGCGACCGCCTCGCGTACCCCCGCTTTCTGCTCTTTGAGCAGGTGGTCGAGCCGGTAGCGCTTCTTGCTGACCCGGTTGTCGATCAGCGGGTCGCTGAAGGTGGCCTCGTGGCCCGAGTAGCGCAGCACCAGGCGGTGGGTGAGGATCGAGGCGTCCAGGCCCTCCATGTCGTCGCGCTCATAGACGTTGGCCTTCCACCAGGAAGCCTTGAAGTTGTTCTTGAGTTCGACCCCCAACGGGCCGTAATCGTAAGTGCCCTGGAGACCGCCGTAGATCTCCGAGCCCTGGAAGATAAAGCCCCGTCGCTTGCACAGAGAAACCAGTTCGTCCATCGTTTGGGCAGGCATATAGCTCCTTTCAGCCGCGCTAAGGGCTTATAGCCGATAGCTAATAGCTAAAAGCAAAAACCCTTGGCCCGGCCACCGGGAACAAAAGAAAACGTCCCCGGCATGATGCCTGGGGACGAAAAGCATAGCTGCTGTTTCGCGGTTCCACCCCAGTTCCAGACGGACGAGTCCGCCTGGCACTTTTGATCGCGTCGGCCTCGAGCTTCCGGCTTCTCACCTTCCGCTTTCAGCTACTCCCGCTGCCCTTCCCCCGGCTCCCGCCATCCGGCTCTCACCGTCCCGGACTCGCTGTGGGTTGATCGGCGGGGTACTCCTGCGGATCAACGCCTTTTTATGATGCCTCATTTGCGGGTGTGTCGTCAAATTTTCTATACTCGAATCATGCCCCGAATCGAGGCGGTCAGGAAAGATATTTCGTTCGAAGAGTATCTGGAACTCGAGCGGGACAATCCTATCCGGCACGAGTTTGTAGACGGTCAGCTCTTCGCAATGGCCGGAGCCAGCGAGCGCCACAACCGCTTGGCCTTGGCCCTGGCAATGTGGGCGAACCAAGCAGCCGAAGAAACCGACTGCCGGGTGCTGATCTCGGATGTCAAACTCCGCACACCTCAGAACGTCACCTACTATCCCGACGTGATGGTCAGTCGTAGAGGTGCTTAGCGAAAGCACACAGGACATAGACCGGGGCGAGAAGTGGCTCAACTACCAGACCCTCGAGTCTCTCCAGGCTTACGTGTTGCTCGAGCAAGACACCCCCAGGGCCGAAATCTTCCGCCGCACCCCGCAGGGCTGGCTTTACACAGCGAAACCCTGAAGCTCCCTTGCGTGAACCTCGAGGTGGCTTTGGACTCGCTTTATTCACGCCCGGATTAGCCATAGGCGAAGAATCCGGGCTCGAGACCGCCAATTCGCCACGAGCCCCAAACAGGACATTTGCCCCCAGGCAAAAGCTTACGGCTTTTCTAGAGTGGGTTTGCTACTACTGGCGTTATCTCGAGACGTTACAGTGAAGCCGCTCTAGCGGCCCCGCTTACGCGGGTACTCAGGTGATGTAACCGGTCGCTCAAACATCCCATCAGGGACTGCGTAGTATATCATCAGAAGTGAGGAGCCTTGAATACGAAGGGGGTAGCTCTTGAACAGGTACGATGATCGCGCCAGGCTGGTGTTCCACTACGCGAGGGAGGAGGGCAGTCGCCTCGGGCACAGCATGATCGGCCCGGAGCACCTCCTCTTGGGCCTGATGCGCGAGGGGGGCACCGCCGCGCGCATCCTGATGGAGTACGGGGCGACCCTCGAGGCCATGCGCCGCATGGTCGAAGAACTCGTCGGGCGGGGGGAGGGTTCGCGTAGCGGCGAACCGCCCGCCATTACCCCCAGGGCCCGGCGGGTGATGGAGCTGGCGGGTGCCGAGGCCCGCAACATGGGCTCTCCAGTCATCGGCACGGAGCACATCCTCCTGGGCATCATCCGCGAGGGCGATGGCATCGCCTACCGCATCATGACCCATTACGCCAAGGACGTGGATACCATCCGCTGGCGGGTGCTGTCGCAGGCTGGTGAAACCACCAAGGAGAAGGCCGTGGCGACCCCCTTCCTCGACGAGTACGGACGCGACCTCACCAAGGAAGCCCGCGAAGGCAAGCTCGACCCGGTGATCGGCAGGGCCGAAGAAATCAACCGGGTGATCCAAATTCTGGCCCGTCGTACCAAAAACAATCCGGTGCTGGTGGGCGACCCCGGCGTGGGCAAAACCGCGATCGTGGAGGGCTTGGCCCAGGCCATCATCGAGGGGCGGGTGCCCCCGGTGCTGCGCGGGGCTCGCATCGTCTCGGTGGACTTGGCTGGGGTGGTGGCGGGAACCAAATACCGCGGCGAGTTCGAAGAGCGGCTGCGGCAGATCATCGAAGAACTCAAGAACGCCAAGGTCGTGGCGTTTATAGACGAGCTACATACCCTGATCGGGGCGGGCGGGGCGGAGGGTACGCTCGACGCGGCTAATATCCTCAAGCCGCCGCTCTCGCGGGGCGAAATCCAGGTCATCGGGGCCACTACGACGGGCGAATACCACCGCTACATCGAGAAAGACGCGGCCCTCGAGCGCCGCTTCCAACCGGTGATCGTGCTCGAGCCCAGCCCCGAGGAGACCAACGAGATCCTGAAAGGCCTGCGGCCCCGCTACGAGGCTCACCACGGGGTGGTGATCCCCGACGAGATCCTGGACCTCTCGGTGAAGATCGGGATTCGTAGCCTGCCGGGGCGAAACTTCCCCGACAAAGCCATCGACCTCATCGACGAGGCCGCCAGCCGGGTTCGGCTCAACGCTTCTTTAGGCCTCCCGGTGGCCGAGGACGAGGACGGCACCCCCCTGGTGAGCCGCGAGGACATCGAGGCGGTGGTGGATAGCTGGGGCGGCGTGTACGTGGACGACAAGGACGACCAGAAACTCTTCGGGCTCGAGGACGAGCTCAAGAAGCGGGTCATCGGCCAGGACGAGGCCGTCGAAGCCCTAGTGGCCGCCCTCCGGCGCAGCCGGGTGGGCTTGGGCGGGCGCACCCGGGTCTCGGCCAGCTTCCTGTTCGTGGGGTCGTCAGGGGTCGGTAAGACGCACCTCGCCAAAGCCCTGGCCGAGGTCCTCTTTGGCTCCGAACGGGCCCTGGTGCGCTTCGACATGAGCGAGTTCCAGGAGCCGCATTCCATCTCCAAGCTGATCGGAGCCCCGCCCGGATACGTCGGGTACGAGCAGGGTGGTCGCCTCACCGAGGCCGTGCGCCGCTCACCCTTCAGCGTGGTGCTCCTCGACGAGATCGAGAAAGCCCACCCCGACATCTACAACACCTTCTTGCAAGTGCTGGACGAAGGCCGCCTGACCGACGGGCTGGGCCGCACGGTGGACTTCCGCCGGGTGATCCTGATCATGACCTCCAACACCGGCTTCAACGTGGGCCCCGGCATCGGCTTCACCAGCCGCGAGGTGGACACAGAGAGCCCGCTGAAAGTGATGTTCACCCCGGAGTTCCTGGACCGGCTCGACGAGGTGATCCGCTTCCGCACCTTGAACGAGGCGGAACTGGTGCAGGTCACCCAAAACATGCTCGAGGACATCGCCCAGGAGTTGGCCAGCCGCGAGAAGACCGTGCGCTTCGACCCGGCCATCGCCGCTTGGCTGGTCGAGCAGGTGCCCAAGAACGGCTCGACCCGAGCGCTGCGCAATCTGATCCGCGAAAAGGTGGAAGACCCGCTCTCGCTGGCCCTCCTGACCCGGCCCGGGCGGACCCTGCTGGTCACACTCAAGAACGGGGAGATCGCCTTCGAGGAAGAAGAAGTCAGCCTGGTTTAAACCGCAAAGCCTCAGGTGGGGTGATGAACCCCATCTTTTTCTTTGCTGATCAACCGCCCTCCCCTTGCCCTTAGGTTTATACTTGTATATACTTATCGGGTGAAGACCGCGATCAGAAAATGGGGAAACAGCCTGGGTTTGCGGCTTCCCAAGGGGATCGCCGAGCAGCTCGGCCTCAAGGATGGCTCGAGCATCGAACTCGAACTGGTGGCAGGTGGGGTGTTGCTCAAACCCAGCAAGGTGAGGCGCAGTCGCTACAGCATCGACGAGTTGTTGCGCGGGGTAAGCCGCCAGAAAATCCACCCTCTGGAAGAAGAAACACCGGTAGGCCGGGAGGTCTGGTAGGTTGCGCCAAGTCGAGAGGATGGAACTTAGCCGGATCTACCAAGCCCGCTGGCGACGCAGTTCCCATCTATACTACGGACCTTGTATCTGGCACTTACCCTGTGGAGATGCTGAGTGAAGCCGCCCAAACGCGGAGCCATCATCAAGCTCAGCTTCAACCCGCAGCAAGGCCACGAACAGGCCGGATATCGCCCGGCACTCGTGCTCTCCAACAGCGCTTACAACGCAGCGACCGGGTTGATGGTAGCCTGCCCGATCACCCGCCAGGTCAAGGGATATCCGCTCGAGGTGGTGCTCCCCGATGGTCTGCGAACTCAGGGGGCCGTGCTGGTCAATCAGCTCAAGGCATTGGACTGGCAGGCCAGGGGTTATCACCTGATCGAAGAGGCTCCGGCCGAAGTGCTCGAGGAAGTCTTGGAAAAAATCATCGCGCTCTTGGAAGAATAATCTGAACGGTAATCTGGACGAGGAATTCGAGGAAGATCATGGCCAGAACCTCCACCCAATACCGCTGCACCGAGTGCGGCTATAAATCGGTCAAGGCGCTGGGGCGCTGCCCCAACTGCGGGGCCTGGGACAGCTTCAAGGAAGAAGCCCCGGAAGCGCCCAAGACCAAATCCGGGCTACGAATACCCTCCTACGAAGGCAGTGGGCGCATCGTGCGGCTGCGGGACGCCTCGGCGAGCCTGGAGGAGCGGGTCTCGAGCGGCCTGGGCGAACTCGACCGGGTGCTGGGCGAGGGTTTCGTGAAGGGCGAGGTCTTGCTGGTCGGGGGCGAGCCCGGGGTGGGCAAGAGCACCATCCTGCTCCAGGTCGCACACAAGATGCTCGAGCAGGGCAAGCGCGTCTTGTACCTGGCGGGCGAGGAGTCGCCGGGTCAGATCCGGCTGCGGGCCGGGCGGCTGGGGGTGGACGAGAGCTTGGAACTGCTGCGGGAGACGAATCTCGAGGCGCTCTTGGCTTTGCTCGAGGTCGAGCGCCCCGACTTCCTGATCGTGGACTCGATCCAGACCCTCGAGGCCGGTTCCACACCGGGCTCGCTGGTCTCGGTGCGCGAGGGCACGGCGGCCCTCACCCGCTACGCCAAAGCCTACGGCGTGACCACGGTGCTGGTCGGGCACGTCACCAAGGAAGGGGTGGTGGCCGGGCCCAAGGTGATCGAGCACGTGGTGGATGCGACCCTCTACCTCGAGACCGCCGGTTCCTTCCGGCTCCTGCGGAGCACCAAGAACCGCTTCGGGCCGGTGGGCGAGTTGGGGGTGTTCGTGATGGGCGAGACGGGCATGGAAGAGGTCGCCAACCCCTCGGCGGCTTTCCTGGCCGAGCGCCCGGTGGGGGTGCCGGGGAGCGTGGTGGCCTTGACCCTCTCGGGGGAGCGGGCCTTGGCCCTGGAGGTGCAGGCCCTGGCCGCCCGCACCCCCTTTCCCGCCCCGCGCCGGGTCTCGCAGGGGCTCGAGAGCCGCCGGGTGGACGTGGTGCTGGCGGTCTTGGAACGCCGCCTCGATCTACCGTTGGGCAACCTGGACATCTACGTCAACCTGGCCGGGGGTCTGCGGGTCTTTGATGCAGGTTTGGACTTGGCGGTGGCGGTGGCGGTGTATTCTGCTGTCGTGGGCAAGCCGATCCCAGAGAACGTAGCCCTGGTAGGCGAAGTCGGGCTGGCCGGGGAGGTGCGCAGCGTGGAAGGGCTCGAGCGCCGTTTGCGCGAAGGCGAGCGGGCCGGGTTCAAGCGCGCCCTGTACCCCGGGCATGTCAAAAGCGTCGAAGAAGCCGTACGTCAACTGATCTGAACCTGGTCGGGTTATGAGTTTCATCCGCCTCCTCGCCTACTTGCTGTTCATCTATCTCGGTTACCAGGCCGGATCGCTGGTGGATGCCCTGGCTTCCTCCGCCGGGGCGCTCTCGCTCAACCGCATCTACCTGGCGGTGGTGGGGCTATTGGTGGGATTTTTGCTGGTTCCCCGCCTCACCCACACGCTCGAGTTGGCCTTCGTTCGGATGCAAGAACGGGTCAAAGCCCTGCCGCCCGAGGTCCCGGTGGCCCTCACGGTGGCCTCTACCATCGGGCTGCTCCTCTCGGTGCTCCTCACCAGCCTGCTCTCGCAGTGGGAGGGCTTCTCACCGGTGTTGTCGCTGGTGTTGGCGGGCATCCTGATCACCCTGCTCTCGGCGGTGGCCCTGGCCAACCGGGAGTACTTCAAGCCACGCCAACCGGTAAGCCCGCAGCCGGGCTTACGCAGCAGGGGCGGCAAGCTGCTCGACACCTCGATCCTCATTGACGGGCGGGTAGCGGAGGTGGTCGAGTTGGGCTTTTTGGAAGGCCCCCTGTACGTGCCCCAGTTCGTCCTCCGGGAACTCCAGTACCACGCCGACGCCTCCGATGCGCAGCGGCGGGCCAAGGGACGGCGGGGCCTGGAGACCCTCGAGCGCCTGAAAAACTCCACCGTCTTGGAAGTGATCGAGGAAAGCGCCAAGAGCGACGACCCGGTGGACGACCAGTTGCTGTCCCTGGCCCGGCGCATGGGCTCGGCCCTGGTCACCAACGACCACGCCCTCCTGCAACTGGCCCGCATCTACGGGGTCAAGGCGCTCTCGGTGCAAGCCTTGGCGGCGGCGCTGCGCAGCCCGCACGTGGCCGGGGAGAACCTGCGCATCACCATCGTCAAGGAGGGCAAGGAGCCGGGGCAGGGGGTGGGGTATCTGGAGGACGGCACCATGATCGTGGTGGACGACGCGCTCGCCTACCGCGGCCAGGAGGTGCAGGTGACCATCACCCAGTCCATCCAGACCCAGGTGGGGCGGCTGCTGTTTGCCAAATTAGACCGCACCGCGACGTAGGCCCGCACCCCTCCTGGCGTGCCCCTGCCTGAGCCGCTTGCGGTATCGCACGGCTGGGTAGCCGACTTTTGCCGGTCAGTCCCGCCGGACCACGATCTGCCCGATCCCGCCGTTGATCTCGAGGTTCACCCGGTTCTGCGCCCCGGCATAGCCCTCGCTCTCGTAGCTGTTCTCCCCCACCGATACCAGGCCCCTGGGCAAGTTCACCCGCCCCAGCCCGGCCTTGGCGACGAGCCTGAGCGCCATCTCTTCGGGGATCGTGACCTGAATCTCCCCTACCCCGCCGTCAATGTGGGCATCGAACTGACCCTGACCGGGCAAGCGGATCTGGGCTCTTCCTACCCCGCTATTCACCTCGAGCCGGGTGAGTTGCAGCCCGGACAGATCCAGGTCGCTCTCCCCCACCCCGGTGTTGACCCGCAGGTCGATGGGGATGACCGGGGTGAGGCTGAGGTTCCAGCCCTGGCTGTTGGTCGCGTTGGAGCTGCCGCCCCGGCTTCGCGAGCGCAGCACATAAACCAAGATCTCGCCCTCGCGGTTGGCCGAACGCTCCAACTCCTCCCCGGCCAGCAGCGACACCCGCCCCTCGATCAGTCGGCTGGTGTCGGACAGGGCATCGAGGCGAAGCCGGGTCACCCCCGAGGAGATCTGCACCCGGGCGGCTCGAGCACCCCCGATATTCTCGCCGATCTCTTCCACCCGAGCGGCCCCGCCCAGCCCACCGGGCCGCGCCGACCAGAACGTCACCAGCAATCCGCCGATCACCAGGGTTCCCACGAGCAGGGGAACCCGGTAGCGCGAGTCCCGGCCCAGCAGGAAGTCCAGGCCCACCGCGATCAGGGCCAGCGGCCATAGCCGCCACAGCACGTTCCAGATATCCCAGGGCAAGATTCCCAAGTTGTTGAGCAGGAATACCAGACCTAAAGCGATGAGGATGACCCCGCCGATCATGGCTGGCCTCCCCGGTTTCGCAGCACCAGCCAGACCCCCAGCCCGATCAACAGGAGCGGCCAGACCACGTCCTCGTTGACCCGCAAGAAGCCCATGTTGGTGAGCAGGAACCATACCCCCAAAGCCAGCAAGGCCCAGCCGAAGAACTGCGCCCCCCGGCCCCCTTCGCGCACGTCCTGGCCGATCTCCCGAACCCGCTCACCGAACTCCTGGGCCCCTTCGCGGAACCGTTGGTACTGTTCTCCACCCTCCGGGCCGGTATGCGCCTCGCCGGTGCCCTTCTCCGGGATCACGATGGCCAGGATGATGTAAATCAGTAAGCCGCCCCCTCCCATCGCCGCCAGCACCACGAAGAGGATGCGCACGAAGGTCGAATCGACGCCGAAGTACTCCCCCAGCCCGCCACAGACCCCGCTGATCATGCGGTCGGTGCGGCTACGGTACAGCTTGCGTGGGTTGGTCATCGGGGTTTCTCCTTATCGCTGGGCAAAGACGTCTCGCCACCATCCTGAGGTAAAGACGCCTCCCCAGGCTCTTTCCGCAAAGTCTCTCCTGAGCCGCTTTGCGTAGGTGGTTGAGCAGCGCTCTGAACCGAAGAACTCGAGCCCTCTTTGGGCATCAATGCCGTTGGAAGCGCCGAGGATTCCACCCGCTCGCGGCTGCGCAAAAGCAGCCAGGCCCCGCCCGCCATGAGGAGGAGCGGCCAGATAAAGCCGAACACCCGGCCAAAGGGCTCGAGGGTCACCACCGAAAGCAGCAGAAGCCCCAGGGCGGGCCAGACCGCCCAGCGCTGTCCGATCAGGTAAAGCGCCCCGAAGGTAGCGGCCAGACCCAGGAAGAACAAGAAGCCACCCCCTTCCCTTCCCGGTTTTTCGGACCCCGCGACCAGGGCCAGCGTGAGCATAGTCCCACCGGGGATGATGGCCCACCAGTTGCTGCGGTTCACCGCGTAAACGGCCAAAAAGCCGAGCCCAATCAAGCCCAAGAACAAGGCCCCGCCCAGATTTTCCGACTGGGCTCCCACCCACACCGTGATCCCCAGCGCCAGCAGGACAAACCCCGGGATCAACGGCCACCAGCGGGTGCGGTCCTGCCAGTAGACGAACAGGAAAGCCAACCCGGCCCCGGCGAAGATGGCCCCCCACAGCCCCGAACCCAGCCCCAAGCCCAGGTTCTCGAGCAAAAACACCACCCCCAGCCCCACCAGAACGACACCCCAAATCCAGCGTGAATTTTCCTGCATGGTAACCCCTTTCGCCTCTATGCTACGCCCGCCCGGCCCGGCCTTTCCTCCCCCGAAGGTCATGGGGACTTCAGTTTGCCGAGCTTCCCGGCCTCGAGCGTCAGGGCAGGATCGGTGCCGTGTTTTATGACGGTGTGATTGCTGCTGCTTCAGAAGCGTATAATCTCTAAGGCTTTAGGCCGTCGAGGCTGCGCCGGGAGCACCCGAGGGCATCGGGACACTGGCGCAGCGGATTGAGGTTTGTCACAGGAGGCAAGCGGTGAACTTACACGAGTACCAAGCCAAAGAACTCTTGGCCCGCTACGGCATCCCGGTGCCGCCGGGGAAGGTCGCCTACACCGCCGACGAGGCCAAGCAGATCGCCACCGAGTACGGCGACATGGTGGTGATCAAAGCCCAGGTGCATACCGGCGGACGCGGCAAAGCCGGGGGGGTCAAGCTCGCCAAAACCCCCGAGGAAGCCCGCGAGAAGGCCAGCCAGATCCTGGGGCTCAACATCAAAGGCTTCGTGACCCGCAAGGTGCTGGTAGCCAAGGCGGTGGACATCGCCAAGGAGTACTACGCCGGGTTGATCCTGGACCGGGTGACCCAGCGGGTGGTGCTGATGCTTTCCAAGGAAGGCGGGGTAGATATCGAAGAGGTGGCCGCCACTAAGCCCTACGCGATCATCAAGCACCCCATTGACCCGCACACCGGCCTGCGCCCCTTCGAGGCCCGCGAACTCATCAAAAAAGCCGGGATGGAGGGCAACCTCAACAAGCTGGCGAGCGTCCTGGTGCAGCTTTACAACGCCTATGTGGGCATCGATGCCTCCACCGCCGAGATCAACCCGCTGGTGATCACCTCGAGCGGCGACGTGGTCGCGGCGGATGCCAAAATCGTGCTCGACGACAATGCCCTCTACCGCCACCCCGACCTCTCTACGTTGCGCGAGGTGGACGCCGAGCACCCACTCGAGGTCGAGGCTTCCAACTACGGCTTCTCCTACGTCAAGCTAGATGGCTGGATAGGGGTGATCGGCAACGGGGCCGGGCTGGTGATGTACACCCTGGATCTGGTAAACCGGGTGGGCGGCAAGGCCGCCAACTTCCTCGACATCGGCGGGGGAGCCAAGGCCGACGTGGTCTACAACGCGCTCAAGGTGGTGCTCAAAGACCCCGACGTGAAGGGGGTCTTTATCAACATCTTCGGCGGGATCACCCGCGCCGACGAGGTCGCCAAGGGCGTGATCCGGGCCATGGACGAGGGTATCCTGACCAAGCCCGTGGCGATGCGGGTGGCCGGGACCGCCGAGGAGGAGGCCAAGACCCTTCTCAAAGGCCGCCCCATCTACATGTACCCGACCTCCGTCGAGGCCGCCAAAGCCATCATCTCGATGACCGGTGGTGGCGCTTCCGCGCGCTCCACGGGAGGTGCCCAATGAGCATCCTCGTCAACAAGAACACCAAAGTCTTGGTCCAGGGCATCACCGGGCGCGAGGGGGCCTTCCACGCCGAGCAGATGATGAAGGCCGGGACCCAGGTCGTGGCCGGGATGACCCCCGGCAAGGGTGGCCAGACCGCGCTCGGCGTGCCGGTCTACGACACCGTCAAGGAAGCCACCACCCACCACCACATCGACGCCTCGATCATCTTCGTGCCCGCGCCGGGCGCGGCGGATGCGGCGCTCGAGGCCGCCCACGCCGGTATCCCTTTGGTGGTGCTCATCACCGAGGGCATCCCCACCATGGACATGGTGAAGGCCGTCGCGGAGATCAAGGCGCTGGGCAACGTGCGGCTCATCGGTGGGAACTGCCCCGGCCTCATCACCCCCGGTGAGTGCAAGCTGGGAATCATGCCCGCCAGCGTGTTCAAGCGGGGCAAGGTGGGGCTCATCTCCCGCTCGGGCACGGTCACCTACGAGACCGCCAAGGCCCTTTCCGACGCCGGGTATGGCATCTCGACCTGTATCGGCATCGGCGGTGACCCGATCATCGGGACCACCTTCAAGGACTTGCTCCCGATGTTCAACGACGACCCCGAGACCCAGGCCGTGGTGATCTGCGGCGAGATCGGCGGCTCCGACGAGGAGGACGCCGCCGAATACATCAAGCACCACATGAAGAAGCCGGTGGTGGGCTTTATCGGCGGGCGCAGCGCCCCCAAGGGCAAGAAGATGGGCCACGCCGGGGCCATCATCATGGGCAACGTGGGCACCCCCGAATCCAAGCTCGCCGCCTTTGCCGACGCCGACGTGCCGGTGGCGGATACGATTGACGAGATCGTGGAGTTAGTAAGGGCCAAGCTGGGCTAACCCCTACCCACCAACAAAAGGGCGACCCATGGGTCGCCCTTGCTTCTTCGATACCTGGTCTACAGCCGCCATCCGTTAGGGCCGCTGCGGGTCTCCTGGCCTCTCCACCAGCTCGTACTTGGTGAAGACGGCCATAAGGAGTGGGCTCGCATGTGCGGCATCCCACGCCGTGAGGTGGGGATAAAGCGCGGGGATAAAGCGCGTTGAGGTTTCCAAAGTGAAGGCTAGGGTGCCGCTCATCGTCTGGAATTCGCACTTGGGATCAACTTGAGCTAGACTCTAGTAGATCCACGGTCTGAGGGCTGTATGCCAAAAACTCAAGCCTATGCGGCCTCCTGGGCAAACTGGCTGATCTCGAGATGGGATGCCTTGGGAATGCTGTTTTGGCTACCCTATCTTGGCTTGCTTGTGTTGCTGGCACTTGCCGCAACCCTGGCCAAGTGGTGGGATGGCAGTTTGGCCGTGGGACAATTTTTACCCCTACAAATTCTAGCAGCGAGCTATGTTCCCTGGGGATTGTTACTTATTCGCTACTTGATTCGAGCCGCACAGGAAGCACTCGAGAACATTCAGCCCATCTTGGGAGCGAGCGAGACTGACTATCAGGAACTCCGATATCAGCTCTCGGTGGCCCCGGCTCTGTCTACGCTGGTTGCCACTTTGATCGGAGCGGGCTTTGGGATGTTTTACTGGCTAGTCATCATGCAACCGGTTCACCCTTTCATTTTGTGGGGTTCCTCCAGTTTAAGCCTGATGATTGATCTAGGGGTGGCATTCTTGATCTGGGCAGTACTGGGTACGCTGTTCTTTATTGGCTTGCGCCAGAGTCGGCTCCTCCAGCAAATTTATACCCGCATTGAACAGATCAATCTAATGCTACCCCAACCCCTATATGCCCTTTCCAACTACACCGTAGTGGCTGCCGTGGGCGGTACTCTAATCAACTATGTCTGGTTCGTCGTAGTCAGCCTGACCATCGCCCACACCGCCCCCACCATCACCGCGGTTTCACTAGGGCTAGAAGCCATAATCGTGATGGTATTCGTGCTTCCATTATGGAGCATCCATATTTTGCTGCTAGAAGAGAAACGTCGCCTGCAAGGCCTGCTCAATGAGCGTTTACGAAAGGTCACCGCTGACCTACATCAGATCATAGACGAGGGATTGCTCGAGCGAATCGACCCGGTGCAAAAAGCTCTCTCCAGCATCCAGATTCAGCAAGCCGTTTTAGATCGGGCTTCTACCTGGCCCTGGCAGCCCGAAACCTTCCGTATCCTCTCCACTGCCATAGCCGCTCCTCTCCTAATCTGGTTGGTGCAGCGAATCTTGAGCCGTTTATTCACCTGAGAAACTCCATGGTCATTCAGCAAAGCGTTCCCAGACCGTATCCACCCAGTTGGATAGATTGGCTGTACGACTGGGTAGAACGAAGGCCCCTTGCATTCGGGTTGCTTTATGGGGCAATGGGCTTGTCGTCTTTTACTGCGGAGACGCTGGTCAAGTGGTGGGACGGCAGTTATCCGGTGGGCAGCATAAACCTGTTTCATTTCATCAACAGCAGCATGTTCGCCATCGGTCTGGGACTGGTGCACTACCTGCGTAAGTCGGCCAGGGCAACCTTTGCGCATTTCCGACCCTTCTTGCCCATGAATGACCATGACAGCGATATCGAATGCTACAAACTCACCACGGCCCGTAGCCACTGGGCGCTGCTGGCCAGCCTGCTGGGGGTTTCGTGGGCTCTGTTACAACATCAGACCACCCCTGCCAAAGAAACCTCGCTGATGTTTACTTCCCCGCCAGCCAGCGTGGTAGACATGACCATCCTGTTGGTTTTTTGGTGGACCTTAGGGGGATTGATTTACTGGCTGATTCACTATTTGCGGGCTAGCGGAAAGATGCATCGAAAAAGCAATGCCGACCTGATGCGGCCTCAGGCTTTGTATGTGTTTTCCGGGCTCAACTTGCGGATCGTCATCGGGGTGACTTTTATCAACTATGCCTGGCTTTATTTTGCACCCCGGCAAAGCCTGCAATACAGCGACTATCTGACCTGCTTGGTGGTGGAGTTTGTGGTGTTGGCGGCGTTTATTTGGCCCGCTTGGGGTATCCACGTGGTGCTGCTTAAAGAAAAGCGCCGTTTGCAAGACGAGGCGCACGCGAAGATCGAGCGCCTGGTAACTCAGCTTTATGTCGAGATCGACATGGGCAGCTACCAGCAGATGGACGGCGTCTTTAAGGGGCTGGTGGCCTTGCAAACCGAGACTGCATTGCTCGAGCGCAGTTCTACTTGGCCTTGGCCTGTCGAGACCCCCAGGCTATTGGCAACGGCGATTTTGGTTCCCATCCTCTTATGGATCACCCAGCGCTTGCTCGAGCACTTTGGCATCTAAGGGGACGATGATGTCCGCTCAAACACCTCCCCCGTCGGCTACTCCAAGCTTGCGATTTTTCATCAGCGCCAGCTTACAAGAGCTGACCGAAGAACGCCTGGTTGCGCGAAGTGTAATTCAGCATTTGGGTCACGCTTGTGTGATGTTCGAGATGGGAGCAAGGCCTCATCCCCCGCAAAGCCTGTACCGGTTGTATATCCAGCAAAGCCAGGTCTTTGTGGGAATCTACTATCAGCGCTATGGTTGGATTGCTCCTAACATGACCCTTTCGGGCCTGGAGGACGAGTATCGGCTGGCAGCCCAGCTGCGCCAACTGATCTATGTCAAGGAACCAGCACCCGGACGAGAACCCCGCTTGACCCAGTTGCTCGATACCATCCGGGCCACGAATACCCATCCCAAAACCTTCTCGACCCTCGAGGAATTGCGTCAACTGTTACACACCGACCTGGTTCAGCTCAACCAACAACCCCCCATCGCCTCATCTGCAGAATCCAAGCCTGTGATAAAACAGCTTCCAGCCGCTCTGACCTCCCTCATCGGACGTGACGACGAGATCGCAGCCGTCCAGGCTCTATTGTTGCAAGGGGAAAGACTGGTAACGCTGCTGGGTCCAGCCGGGGTGGGCAAGACCCGGATCGCCACAGAAGTAGCCCGGGGGCTCGAGCCGCAATTTGCAGACGGGGTGTATTTTGTTGCTCTTTCTACCCTGAGCGACCCGGCTCTGCTGTTACCGTCCATTGCCCGCAGCTTTGGCCTGCTGGAGTCGAGCAGTCGCCCACTCATGGAGAGCCTGCTCGAATACCTGTATCCCAAGAAATTGTTGCTGGTGCTGGATGGTTTTGAAGCTATATTGCCTGCCGCGTCGTTGGTCAGCGAGCTTTTGGGAAAAGCCCCAGGGCTTCAGATTTTGATCACTAGCCGTGCGGTGCTACGGATTTTCGGGGAACGAGATTTTACAGTTGCTCCGCTGCAACTCCCCGAGAGCAATGCGGGTTTTGAACAGCTTAGCCAAAGCGAAGCGGTGCGACTTTTTGTGGAGCGGGCCGGTGCAGTCAATCCCGACTTTTTACTGATCCCTGAAAATGCAGCTACCGTGGGCGAAATTTGCCGCCGCCTGGATGGCTTACCGCTGGCAATCGAACTCGCCGCCGTGCGAAGCAAGGTGTTGCAACCCAAGGCTTTACTGCAACGCCTGTCCAACCGCCTCAAAACGCTGACCGATGGACCCCGCGACCTCCCTGAGCGCCAGCGCACCCTGCGGGATGCCATCGAGTGGAGTTATCGATTGCTGTCGGCCCAAGAACAGCGTTTATTTACCTGCATGTCGGTATTCGTGGCTGGCAGCAATTTGGAAGCTGTTGAAGCAGTCTGCCACGATGAAACCGATCTGGATTTGCTCGATGAAGTGAGCGGTCTGGTAGAAAAGAGCCTGGTGGTTCAAACGCAACCAAGCCTCGAGCCCCGCTTCTCGATGCTCGAGACCATCCGTGAGTTTGCCCTGGAAAAACTCGAGCTTTCCGGACAAGCCTCCAAGCGCCGCGAGATGCACGCCGCCTACTACCTCGAGTTGGCTGAGGCGGCTAATGCCGGGCGTATCGGCCCCCAGCAGATGAGTTGGCTGGAGCGGCTTGACCTCGAGCAGGCCAACCACCGCGCAGCCCTAACCTGGCTGATTGCAAACCAAAAAGCCACAGAAGCCCTGCGCCTGGCCTCGAGCCTGCGCTGGTTCTGGGACTTGCGCGGCCAGTTTAGCGAGGGGCGGCGCTGGCTGCAAGAGGCGCTGGATCTGCCGGGAGAGGTTCCTCCGTTGGTTCGCGCAGACGCATTGATGGGTCTGGGGGTTTTGCTCTGGCGGCAAGGAAACTACACCACCGCTCGCCCACTGATGGAAGAATCCTTGACTCTCCGCCAAGCCCATGGCGACCTGGAAGGCATAGCAAATGCCTTGCAAAATCTGGGCAACCTAGCGACGCATCTGGGCGATTTTGCATCGGCTCGCACCTACCAAGACGAAAACCTTTCGATTCGGCGACGGCTTGGAGAAAAAAGCAACCTGGCCGATGCCCTTTTCTCTCGTGGCAATCTGGCACTGGTGGAGGGCAAGTTAGCTGAGGCCAAAAGCCTGTATCAGGAAAGCTTAGCTGCTTATACGGAAGTGGGAGATGCGCTGGGCCTTCCCTTTGTGATGGTTAACCTGGCTGAGGTGGCTCGGCTAGGGGGCGATTATCCGGCTGCCCAGACCCTAGGCGAAGATGCCATGCGCCGCGCAGAGCAGTTAGGCGACCGACTGCGCCTTGCGAACGCTTTGCAAAGCCTGGGTCTTACCGCTCGAGACCAGGGCCAGCTTGGCGAAGCTGAAGCAAAACTGCAACAAAGCCTGGCTATCTACCGCGAGTTGGGGCATGGGCTCAAGATCGGTTTTGTTAGCAGCGAATTAGGCACGGTTATGCTGCAAAAAGGCCGCCTCGCAGCAGCAAGGCAGCTGTTCAACGAGGGGCTTAAGACCCACCGCTCTCTAGGACTCAAACCCGGGGTCGCCTATGGGTTGTTGGGTCTGGCCGAAACGGCTTTGCGAGAGGGAAACCTTGCCGAAGCCAAAGAGTATCTCCGCAGCGGTTTTCCCATGGCCTATCAAACCACCGACCACCTCACTATAGCCCGCTACCTGGAAACTCTGGCCCTTTTGCTCCTTGACAACCACCCGATCCAATCCGCGCGCCTGTTTGGCGCGGCTCAGGCTATACGCCAAAAAAACGAGGTTGTGGTGACCCCGGCTGAACAACCCACGTTACAAGCAGGGTTGAATCAACTCTCCCGTGTTTTCGACAAAAAACTCCTCGAGCAACTCAAGCAAGAGGGGCAGGAACTGGATTTGGCCACCAGCTACTTGGAAATACTCAACTGAATACGTCGCTTCACTGCTCTTGACACCGTAGCGGGGAAGATTTGTGGGGAACGGTAGCGAAGGAAGCAGCAGATGGTCTGGATATTCCTGGCGATTTTGGCGGTTGCGGCAGTGGAGCGATGAACGCGACGTGGCCGTAACGGATAGCCGCTGGGAAGGCCCAGGTAAGCTGCCTGGCTGCTTCACATCGAAGATCTACGCGCGCTGACTTGAAGTTCAGCCGCACGCGCTTCTTTTACAGATCCAGGCCGCCTACCCCGACGCCCTCAGCCCCGGGCGATGCTGGGATCACCGATGAAACCTAACAGCGGCGAGGACAAGGGCTCGCCTTTTTCAGGCGAAGCCACCGCGCAGCAACGCGGCCTCGTCGGCGAGTTGGGCCAGCGACTCCAGCCGTACCCCCAGCTCGAGCCCCTTTCGGGCCAGATAAGGCAGCACCCGCTCGGTGGCTAGGTTCCCTACCAGATCGTCCCCGGCGAACGGGCAGCCGCCGATCCCCGCCAGGGCCCCCTCGAGCCAGCGCACCCCGCTCGCCAACACCGCGTCCACTTTCTCCAGGGTGGTCTCGGGCCTCGAGTGCAGGTGTGCTCCGATACCTTCGGGGCCGAAGGCTCGGACCACGGCTTCCAGGGTCTTGCCGATGGTCTCGGCGGTAGCCACGCCGTAGGTGTCGGCCAGGGCGATTTCGCCGATGCCCATCTCGCGCAAGCGGCCCACAAACTCCACCGGAAGCTCGGGGCTCCAAGGGTCGCCGTAGGGGTTGCCGAAACCCATCGAGAGGTGAACCACGAACTCGAGCTTGCCCGCCGCCAGGTCGCGCATCCGGGCCACCTGATCCCAGGAGTCCGCGATGGTCTGGTTGACGTTCTTGCGCTGGAAGGTCTCGGAGATCGAGAAGGGATAGCCCACGCTGGTCACGTTCTCGGCCCGCAGGGCCCGTTCCATCCCCTTTTCGTTGGCGATGATGACCAGGTATTCGCGACCCTCCGGGGGAGGGAGCCCAGCCAACACCTGCTCGGCGTCGGCGTGCTGGGGAACCCATTTGGGCGAGACGAAGCTGGTGAGGTCGAGGTGGGTGAACCCGGCCTCGAGCAGCCGCTTCAGATAGGCTACTTTCTCGTCGGTGGGGATGAATTTAGCGAAGCCTTGCCAGGAATCCCTGGGGCACTCTACCCATCTCATACTGCGACTCCGTACCGGGCGATCCCATTCATCTGCACCACGAAGAGTTCACCTGCTCGAGGCAACCCCAGCGGCATCATCCTGCGCAACAATCGCACCATCAGCTCGCCGTCGGTGATCCAGGGGCGCAACACGATCCGCCCGGGGCCTACCGGCAGCTTGATGGGGTCGGAAAAATCCAGGTCCAGGGTGATGAGCACCCGCCCTTCACGGTGTAGGAAGGCGTTGAGTTCGTTGTCCGAGCGACCCACCAGACCGGCTTCCCGCGCGGTCATCGCGTTGAAGCCCTGGCTGATGCACCACCAGAGCACCGCGGTCGGGATATTTTCGTCCAGCAGGACTTTATTCACCATCGAGTTCGATCCACTCGTAATTGCTCATGCGAGCGCCGTAGACCAAAGCAGCCTGGATATCCTGGGGGGTGAGGTCGGGGTACTCCTCGAGCACCGCCTCCACCGACATCCCCACCGCCAAGGCCTCCAGGATCATGTACACCGCTATCCGCGTCCCCCGGACGCGTGGGCGGCCCCGCAAAACATCTGGGTTGGAGTTGATCCGATCCAGCAGATTTTCGGGGATTTTCATGCTTCAAGTGTAGGGCATTTTGCCCAAGTGATGGTGCAAAAGTTTACCACCCTAAACCTGGAACACCCCGATCTTCATCTGTTCGCGCACCGGGTTCAAGGCGCAGGCTTCCAAGGCCCGGATCAGCCGGGTGCGGGTCTCGTGCGGGTAGATGATCTCGTCCACCCACAGCCGTGCCGCGGCGTAGCGCGGGTCTAGGGTCTCCTCGTAGCGGCCTTTGATGCGCTCGTAGAGTTCTTTGAGGTCTTCGTCGGTGGGGGTGAGGCCCTGGCGCTCGAGCTTGGCGACCTCGACCTCCAAGAGCGTCTTCGCCGCGCTGGCCCCGCTCATCACCGCGTACTTGGCACTGGGCCAGGCGAAGTAGAAGCGGGGGCTATAGGCCCGGCCCGCCATGGCGTAGTTCCCCGCCCCGAAGGTTCCGCCCAGGATCAGCGAGATCTTGGGCACCACCGAGTTGGAAACCGCGTTCACCAGCTTAGCCCCCCGCCGGATGATCCCGTGCTGCTCGGACTCCTTGCCCACCATGAAGCCGGTCACGTCCTGCAAAAAAAGCAGCGGGATGAAGCGCTGGTTCACGTCGAGGATGAATCTGGCGGCCTTGTCGGCGGCCTCGGCGTAGATGACCCCACCGACCTCAATTTTTCCCTTCTTCTTAATCACCGTACGCTGGTTCGCCACGATCCCCACCGGGAAGCCGCCCAGCCGAGCGAAGCCACACACCAGGGTTTCGCCGTAGCCGCCCTTGTACTCGAGGAACTCCGAGCCGTCCACCAGCCGGGCGATCACCTCGCGCACGTCGTAGGGCCGGGTTCCGTCCGGTGAGACCAGCCCGAAGAGTTCCTCGGCAGGGTACTGGGGTTCGACCGATGCTTGGCGCTCCCTGGCCCAAGACGCCAGTTCGGGGGCCGCGTAGGCCGCCGCCAAGGAGCGGATGCGCTCGAGGGCGCTCTCGTCCGAGGGCTCGTAGTAGTCCACCGTCCCGGAGATCTCCGCGTGCATCCGGGCCCCGCCCAACTCTTCGGAGGAGGTCTCCTGGCCGATGGCCGCCTTGACCAAGGCCGGCCCGGCCAGATAGAGCCCGGAGCCCTCGGTCATGAGCAGGGTGTCGGTCATCACCGGCAGATAAGCCCCGCCCGCCACGCAGTTGCCCATGATGGCCGAGATCTGCGGGATGCCCAAAGCGCTCATCCGGGCGTTGAGGTAGAAGATGCGCCCGAAATCGTCCTGGTCGGGGAACACTTCGTCTTGCAGGGGCAGGAAGACCCCGGCGGAGTCCACCAGGTAAACAGTGGGGATGCGGTTCTCGAGGGCGATGGTCTGGGCCCGGATGACCTTTTTGGCGGTGATGGGAAAGAAGGCCCCCGCCTTGACGGTGGCATCGTTCGCCACGATCATCCAGTCTCGCCCGGCGATTTTCCCGATGCCGGTGACGGTCCCACCGCCGGGTGCCCCGCCCCACTCCTCGTACATGCCCCACCCGGCGTAACCCATCAGCTCGTCAAGCTCGGTTCCGGGGTCAACCAGCCGGGCGATGCGCTCGCGGGCAGTGAGACGGCCCCGCGAGTGTTGCCGCTCGATGGCTTTCTTGCCCCCCCCCAGGTGGACTACCTCGAGGCTCGCGCGGAAATCGGTGATCAGGTTGACCCAGGCGTCTTTGTTGGCTTTGAAGGTGGGTGCTTCCCGGTCCTCCGAACGCAGCTTGGTCTCGATCATGCTTAGAGTCTAACGGCATAGACAGGCCGGGAGCTATTTCGAGCAAACCGGTGGCTAATCAAGCGGAGCCAGCAATAAGCCAACCTTAAACCGTCTACCCGGAGCTTTAATCCTGCTATTCACGCTAAGCCTTCGGATGGTCTCCTCCAGCATTAACACCTCCTCTGCGGTAAGCGTCAGCTCGAGCAGCCTGACCGGGGATTGCGGTTTAAGCGGGATCTCCTCGCCGAGGAGAACAAACTCTTCATCTGAAGTGCTGCCCCGAATTTGGACCACCCCGAGAGAGAGGCCAAGGGGTGTAGTCTGAAAGGGCACAAAGATGCGCAAGTGGTCGGCAAAGGAAAAGGCGAAGATCGTCCTGGAGGTCTTGTCCGGTCAAAGGACCGTGGCCGAAGCCTGCCGGGCTTATGGGGTGGCAGAGTCCCTCCTCTACCGCTGGCAGCGGGAGTTCCTGGAGACCTTCCCCCGGAGGGGCTGCCCAACCTCCTGCCGGGGCTTGAGGTGACCCGCCCGCACCAGGTCTGGGTGGCGGACCTGAGCTACGTGGTCCTGGGGGAGGGGGTGGCCTACCTGGCGGTGGTGATGGATCTCCACACCCGCAAGGTGCTGGGGGTGGCCCTGGGGCCCAGGCTTGCTCAGGGGCTGGCCCTTGCGGCGCTGGAGATGGCCCTGAAGGAGGGACGCCCCGAGGTGCACCATTCGGACCGGGGGGTGCAGTACACCTCCAGGGCCTATGTGGAGCGGCTTTTGGGGCTAGGGGTGCGGTAGGGGTGCGGCTCAGTTACGCGGGGACGGGGAAGCCTTGGGAGAACGGGCATGCGGAGCGGCTGATCCGGACGATAAAAGACGATAAAAGAGGAGTGGGTGGAGTTGCGGGAGTATAGGACCTTGCAGGAGGCGCGGGCCTCGGTGGATACGTTTATCTTCCAGGTGTACAACCGCAAGCGTCCTCACTCAGCCCTGGGGTACCTGACGCCCGAGGCCTTTTCGGAGAGCCTGTTGAAACCCGTTGAAAGGGGGTGGGAGTCCTGACTAAACTGACGGGTAAGGTGGTCCAAATTTAGGGCCGCAGTACACCCCCGGTAGATTGCGGTGCTGACAGGAATGCCGCCAGGCTGTGCTTGCAGGGGACGACCCCGTGCTGGCTGCGGTTTGCCTCGCCCAACCCGACGTGCACTCAAAACATCATCTCGCATGACCCCGACCAGCGTACACCG
>DASTSL010000074.1:0-11596 GCA_035760705.1 Meiothermus sp.
GTGGCCAACACCTGGATGCCGCCCAGCTACACCTTCTATAACCCCAAGGCCAGGGCCTACGCCTACAACTTCGACCAGGCCCGGCAACTCTTGAGCCAGATGGGCTGGCGGCCCGGTGCGGACGGCATCTTGCAGCGCACCATGGACGGCAAGACCGTGCGCTTCGAGCTCGAGTTCGCCACCACCGCGGGCCGTGCCCTGCGCGAGCGGGTACAGCAGTTCTTGGCCGATAACCTCAAACAGGTAGGCATCGCGGTCAAGATCAACAACGCCCCCACCGCCAACATCGTAGACGACAAGTACCTGCCCCGGGGCAGCACCGGGGCCTGGACGGGCGGCATCATGATCGCCCAGTTCTTCGCCCCGCAGACCCTGGAGGGTGACCTCTTCGCCTGCAAGAACCTCGTCACCGGCCAACAGGTGGTGGCGAACGAGGCCAACGGCTTTGGCGGGGCCAACGACACCGGCTGGTGCAGCGACGAATACGACCGGCTCTACTCGCAGGTGCTCTACGAGTTCGACCCGACCAAACGCAAAGCGGCCTTCGCCCGGATGCAGGAGATCTTCGCCGAGGAAGTGCCTTACATCCCGCTCTACTGGCGCACCGCTTCTTACGTGACCCGCAAGGGATTGGTCAACTACGTGGCCTCGACCTTCTCGGGCGGGCTGGGCATCCCCAACTGGGCGGGCTGGAACATCGGCTGGGAATCGCGCGGGGCACAAAAGCTCTACGACCAAGCCCAGTACGCGCAGACCCCCAAATAGCAGGCCCTCACCGCAAGCGCTCTGCACCGATCCCCTCTCACCCAGAGAGGGGTTTTCATTTACGCCGCTCCCATTCCTCGCGCAGGATGGCGTACCCGTATTCGCTGGCCCAGTGCCCCTTGAACCACAAGCTCTGGATGAAGGTCCCCTCGAGCCGCATTCCCAAGCGAACCATCAGTTGCCAGGAGGCGTGGTTTTCTATGTCGGCGTTGGCCCGGACGCGGTGCAGCTTGAGTTCGGCGAAGAGGTACTCGAGCAGCCGCTCGAGAGCCTCCCGCGCGAAGCCTTGGCCCTGGTGGGCACGAGCCAGGGTGATCCCTATCTCAGCCTGCTTCCCGTCGGGGAGGAGGAAAAAGGCGCAGTCGCCGATCATCTCCCTGCTGTCCTTGCGCTCGAGCGCCACCTGATACCACTCGCCGGGCACGGCAGGCACGGCACTTTTGGCCCACTCCAGGAACTCTACGGCCTTCTCCCGGGGGTAAGGCGCGTCCCAGCTCTGGTAGCGGGCCACATCGGGGTCCGAGCGGTAGAGGATAAAAGGCTCGAGGTCGCGGTCCTCGAAGGTGCGCAGGATCAATCGGGGGGACTCGAGTCGGAGCATGGTGCTAGCAGGATACCCTGTTGGGCCAATTCAACTCGAGCGCCGGCTCAGATAAGAGTGCCAGACGATCCGCGCCGCTGCCGAGCGCCAGGGTCGCCAGGGCTCGGCCAGGGCCTCGAGCACCTTCCCAGCGGGTCGCACCAAAAGCCCCTTGAGTTCCTGCATCCCCACCTGCAACCCCAAGTCGCCCACCGGCCAGGCATCGGGGCGGCGCAGGGCCATCAGCAGGTAAACGTCCGCCGTCCAGTTCCCGATCCCCTTGAGCTTCACCAGCCGGGCTTTGGCTTCGTGGTCGTCGAGGCGATACAAAGACTCGAGGTCGAAGCCGTTTAAAATCTCCTGGGATAGATGCCGGACGTAAGCGGTTTTCTGACGGCTGAAACCGATGGATTTCAGGGTGGCGTCGTCCAGGGTCAGGAAGTGCTGGGGCGTGAGGGGGATGGTGGCCTGGAGGCGAGAGAAGGTGGCTTTGGCGGAAGCCAGCGAGACCTGCTGCTCGAGGATGATCCAGACCAGCGTTGCAAAACCCGGCTCGCGCGCCCACCAGGGCGGCGGGCCGTAAAGCCGGACGGCTCGAGCCAAATCCGCGTCGAGTTCGCAGAGGATTTGCACGGCCTCGAGAAGATTTCGCTCGTCCAGGATCATATCTGACAGGTCAGGGGCGCAAGGTCTTGCGCCCTTACAGACAAGTGGGATTTATACGGGTTGTCTTACCGCTTCGACCAAGGCCCGGAAAATGTCCCATTGCTGCGGCAACAGCTCGGGGTGCCACTGCACCCCCAAGAAGAAGGGGTGGCCCGCGAGCACCACCGCCTCCACCACCCCGTCCGGCGCGACGGCTACGCTCTGCAAGCCAGGAGCCAAGTCCTTGAGGGCTTGGTGGTGGTAGGAGTTCACCCGGAAACGCGGCTCAAAAAGCCGCGCAAGCGGGCTCTCCCCCACCTGCTCGACCGAGTGGGCCAGCACCCCCGACTCCGACTTCTGGTAGTGCTGCACGGCCTTGAAGCCCTGCGCGGGCAAATCCTGGTAGAGCGAGCCACCCAAGGCCACGTTCATCACCTGGATGCCGCGGCAGATGCCGAGCGTGGGAATCCCGTTCTGCGCGGCGTAGCGGGCCAGGTACAGCTCGAGCCCATCCCGCTTTGGGCTCACCTCGCCGTTCTCGGGGATGGGTTCCTCGCCGAAATGGGCGGGGTCCACGTCTACCCCGCCGGGCAACAGCAAGCCGTCGAGCTTCTTGAGAATGGCCGGGAGCCGGTCTTCGGATTGGGGCGGGATCACCAGGACCGATGCGCCCTGGGCCTCCAGGGCTTTGACGTAGGGCTCGAGCAGGCCCCAAATCTTGGTGCGGATGAGTTCGCCGGTGGTGCGGTACTGCGCCGAAACTCCAATGAGCATGTCCCCACTGTACTCGCTGTGGCAAGAAAGTGCAGGGCTCGGTGAGTCGCGCCATCCAGGTCGCAGCCGAGTTTCCCTATAGGTCTCGAGCCGGTCAACCTTAGCAGAGCTTGGGCGTAGTCGCCGGTGAGGCAGAAAGTAGCCCTGGTCCTTTGCTATATGAAGATGCAGTGCCCTCGCCAAAGCCTGGCGAGTCCCCAACGGACTTTACTGGTGTACGACTGAAAATTTAGTGCACGGTTGAGTAGCTGTACGATACTGCTCGATGAATACTCCCCGCCCCGAGTTCCAAAGTGCGCTGAAAGAAGCCTTGCAGCGCTACGAAACCCCCTTCTATGCCTACGACCTCAGGGTCATGCGTTCCCGCGCCGAGGCCCTCCGCCAAGCCTTCCACAAAGCCCGCCTCCTGTACGCGATGAAGGCCAACCCCCGCCTGGGTATCCTGCGGCGCTTCCGGGGGTGGGGAATCGGGCTCGAGGCTGTCTCTCTGGGCGAAGTTTTGCGAGCCTATAGGGCGGGTTATACGCCTGAAGAGGTCCTCCTCAACGGCCCGGTGAAAACGCCTGCCGCGCTCGAGGAACTCAGGAGTGCAGGCATTCCGATCCTGGGGATTGACTCGCTGGCCGACATGGATCGCATCGCCCGCCTCCTCCCCGGCGCGAAGGTGATCCTCCGGGTCAACCCCGACCTCCCCATCGCCACCCACGACCACCTGGCTACCGGGCGCGGCGAGAGCAAGTTCGGCATCCTGGCCGCCGAGGTTCCGGCCTCGGTGAGGCGGGCGAAGGAAGCAGGGCTCGAGTTTCTCGGGCTGCACATCCACCTGGGCTCGGCCCTGGAGAGCCTGGAGGACTACCAGGGCGGCTATCAGGTCCTGGAAGAACTCTTCGACCGGATCGGCCCTACCCAAGTCTTGAATCTGGGCGGGGGCTTCGGGCTGAACTTCGACCCCACTCGAGTCTCCGAAGCCGCGCAAAAACTCGCGGATAAATTCGGGGCACAACTCTGGCTCGAGCCGGGTCGCTACTTGGTGGCCGAGGCAGGCGTGCTGGTCACGCGGGTCTGGGGAACCAAGCGCACCCGGCGGAATTTCCTGCTGGTAGACGCCGGGATGATGACCCTGCTGCGCCCCATGCTCTACGGGGCCAATCACCCGGTGATCCCGCTCTACGAAGGCTCGGAGGTGCAGACTTGGGACCTGGCCGGGCCGGTGTGCGAATCGGGGGACGTGCTGGCCAAAGAGGTGTCGCTCCCCACCCCTCACGAAGGGGATGCCCTGGCGATCTTGCAAGTGGGAGCCTACGGCAGCAGCATGAGCAGCAACTACCTCGATCATCCGAGGCCGCTCGAGATCCTGTGGACCGGAGCCGAGTGGGAGGTGTTGCGCAGGCCGCAAAGCTGGGATGCCCTCCTAGCCGAAGAGGTTTGAGGCCGATCTACCTGGGGACTCGGCCTCAGTTGGGCGTACTTAGGGCGTGCTCGAGGTTGTGGGTATCGAAGTTGACCATTCCCAGCGGTACCGGTTTATATTCGACCCACCAGGGATCGTAGGGAATCCAGCGCTCGCTCGAGACGTGCTTGAGGTGCAGGCCGGGCTCGAGGTACTGTCGCACGGCGTCTGGATCGGTGGGCCTGCGCCGGGTTTTCCCTAAGGCGTCGGTATAGAACTCCCCCTGAGCCAGCGCGATGGCCGCATTGATCTCGAAACCGTCATTCACGTCGCCTCCCGGCACGGTAAACCAGCGGTTTTCGCCCCAGTCGTAATCGGAGGGGCTGCGCACCATCTGGTTGCAGGTGTAGCGTCTTTGGGCGTCTCGCTCGGGGGAACAGCGGAACTGCGGGTTGTCAATCACGTAGGCCATGACCTCCTGCACCGGGTCGGCCACCACGATGCCTAGGGTTTGCACGTAAGTCGGCACCCAGCCCTCGGTGCCACTGTAGCTGATGAGCGGGATGCGCCGCTGCCCCATAAAGCCTTGGTCGAAGGGGAGATCGTAGTTGCCGGGGCAATCAGGGGGGCGGTAGTTGGTCTCGGGGTCTACGCTGGGGTTGATGGCAGCCCCGGTGTCGATCAGGAAGTGCTGCTCGGAGAGGATTTTCCCGCTTTGGGTGCTCAGCACCCAGAGGTTGTACTCGTAGAGCCGGGTGCAAAGCCGCCAGCGGTCGCTGGGGCCAAAGTGAAACGCCACCAGCCATGCGTGCCCTTGCCGGTCGTCGTAGGCGAAGACCTTGTAGCCGCTGTGGGGTTCGTCCAGGTTCGCTTTCCGGGCAGCGTAACCGAAAGCCAGCTTGATGCTGCCATCGTCGATGCGCTTGCGCAAAGCCGGGAGTTGTCGCGGGTCGGAGCCGTGTTCGTGGCCGAAGTAGCACCAGTAGACCGGGTCAATCTGAGGGTGCCAGGTAGGGTACATTCTCCCGTCGAAACCCCTGACCATGTACTGGTTGTGGACCCAAGCCGGGCAAGCGGTGTTGGGCTGGGGTACCTCGAGCCCTGCGGGAACCGGAGGGGCGGTCGAAGCCTTTCCACCGGCTTCCGCCAGCAATACGTCGTAAACCTCCACAGCTCGATCCTCGACTGAGCCCAGCCAGTGGTCTCCCGCCGGAAAGTTCTTCCAAAAAGTCGGTACTCCTCCATCTCCCCAAGGCACCGGCATCTGGGCTTTGACGTTAGCACCTTGGGTCCAACCCTCTAGCCAGCCAGGACGATGGGCAGGATCACCGTACCAGATCACCCCTACCCTGGCCTTGCGGTTGAGGCTCAGAAAGGTGAAGTAAGGTGTGGTGTATTTTCGGTAGGTGCCGTGTTTGCGGGTCACCAGGATGTCCAGGCCCTGATAAGGCCCCGGGTCCAGCAAGGCCATGTCGTTTTCTTGCAGATCGAGCTGGAGACCCGCTGTGAACTGTCGGGGACGGTACATCATCCCCCGCACCTCGACCTGATCTACTCCTGGAGCCCCCACCGGCCCGTCCTTGAACACTTTGCGGTGCCAATAGGCTCCCAGTAGCGCAGGAGGATTCCCGCCTGGAGGCAGGGGCGGGCGCGTGATCCCCGGCGAATTTTGTCCACAAGCAGCGAGCAGCAGCGCGACTCCCAGGATGGTTTTTTTCATACCTTTCCCTCGTCGGACGATAAAACGGCGGCCCGTCCAAGCCGGTTGCCGCCATCAAAACACGGAAGGCAACCCCCTCTTTCAGAGCAACCTAAAGAGAGTCTTTAGCTCGTCCAGGACGAATGTCCCGGCAATTTGTGGCTGTAAGAGAGTTATCGCTTATGGCCAATTGCAGCGGGCCAGACTAATCCAGCCGGTTTTTTGAAGAAACCAGGCCGTTGCTACTTGAGAGCGGCTAGCCCTCCGGCCTCGGGACCAGCCCCAGGTGCAAGACGTACTTCTCCGGGCCGCGACGGTGCTCGTAGCGCACATACACTTCCCACAGTTCGCGCTGAAGGGCTTTGGCGTCAGCCCGGCTGAGCCGCAGACCCGCCGTCCAGAAGTTGAGCACCGCCGGAAAATCTTCGTCCAAGAAGTCCTGCTCATCTCCATCAACGACATCCGAGCCCCACAGCATGATCCCGTCCTCGTTGAGCCGGACCAGGAGCTGACCCTCGTATTTGGGCAACCCCAGCGCCCGCGTGACCCCCTGCTCGAAGCTGCGTTTCCAGGAAACGGCGTTCTCGAGCGCCTCCAAGGCTGCCGGTGGCACCAATTCGAGCGGAACCCGGAAGGCCCGCGCGGTGGCCTGATAGTGCTTGAGGGCCCGGCCCCGGCGGGGCTCAAGGCCCACCACCTCGAGCAAGCCGGCCCGTACCATCTGGAGCACCCGGTAGTGCATGGTCTGGATCGAGAGCTTGCACTCCTCGGCAGCCGCCTTGACCGTCGTGGGGCCCCGCATGAAGGGTTTGAGGTATACGGCTATATCGGGGTCGGCCAGGATGCGGGCCGCAAGGGTGTTGTGAAGCTCCAATACCGGGGGTTTTTCTAACGTCTGGGGCATAATTCACTCTACTCTAAAAGCGAACTTTTTTCTGGAGTAGAAACCCCCTACCCTGCGTCTGTACTCCCCTAACCCGGCTGCCCTCAGGCCCGGCTCGGGTCGGGGGAAGTACCGCTACGGTATGCGACACCCCAGCGGCATGACCGCCTTCACTATCGTCTGGTCCGGGCAACTGCTCTCGCTGTTGGGCAGTGCCATGACCCAGTTCGGCATGACCCTCTACGTCTTCAAGGAGACCGAGCGGGCCACGGCCTTGGCCTTGATGGGCTTTTTCACCTTCCTGCCGCTGATCCTCTTCAGCCCCACCGCCGGAGCTCTGGTAGACCGCTGGAACCGCAAGCTGGTGATGATGCTCTCCGACATCGCCGGGGGCACGGTGGGGCTAGCGATTTTCCTCTTGTACTCGAGCGGGCATCTGCAGATCTGGCACCTCTACGTGGGCGGCTTTGTGGTAGGAACCTTCCAGGCTTTCCAGTGGCCCGCTTATTCGGCGGCCATCAGCACCATGATCCCCAAGGGCCAGTACGCCCGGGCCTCGGGGATGATGTCGCTGGCCGAGTCCGCCTCGCAGATCGGCGCGCCCATCCTGGCGGCGGCGTTGCTGGGGCTGATCGGTTTGCAAGGGATCTTGCTCATCGATATCACCTCGTTCGTGATCGCCATCCTCACCCTGTCATGGGTCCACATCCCCCAGCCCAAGGCCAGCGCGGAAGGGCTCCAGGCCCGGGGCAATCTCTTGCAAGAATCCTTGTTCGGCTTTCGCTATATCCTGGCCCGCCCCAGCCTGCTCGGGTTGCAGACGGTGTTCTTATTCGTCAACCTGTTTTCCAACTTTGGCTTCACCGTGATGGCCGCGATGATCCTCTCGAGGACCGGCCAGAACCAGCTCGCGTTGGGCTCGGTGGAGTCGGCGGCGGGGCTCGGTGGGGTGCTGGGTGGACTGTTGCTCTCGGTCTGGGGCGGGCCGAAGCGCAAGGTGAAGGGGGTGCTCTTCGGCATGGCCCTAGGCGGCCTGCTCAGCGCGATCCCGATGGGGATCGGGCAAAGCCTCCCGATCTGGATGGCCGCCGCCTTTTTGGGTTCCCTCGTCACCCCGATCCTGAACGGCTCCAATCAAGCCATCTGGCAGGCTAAAGTGCCCCCGGATATCCAGGGCAAGGTGTTCTCGGCGAGGCGGATGATCGCCTGGCTGGCCAGCCCCATCGCCATGCTCTTGGCCGGACCCGCCGCCGACCGCCTCTTCAGCCCGGCCCTCATGCCGGGCGGAGCCTTGGTCGACACCTTCGGCCCTCTGGTGGGGGTGGGGCCGGGAGCCGGGATGGGCTTGATGCTGGTGCTGGCCGGGGCGGCGGAGGTGATCGTGGCCCTGGGGGCGTATATGATCCCGGTGATCCGGGGCGCCGAGGAGCTCATCCCCGATCACGCCCAGACCCACGAAGACGAGCCCTCGAGCACCCAAAACGAAGGCGGCGCAGCAGCACCCGCTCAAACCTGAGCGTAGTTCCGCGCCACCGCTCGCCAACAGTGTTTAGCCTTACCCTGAGGGTTCTGGATCTCGAGCTTTTCCATCTCGAGCACCAGCCAGCCCTCGAGCAGTTGCTCCAAATCCTCCCGGTCAAAGTAGCGCCGGGTCACCCCGTCTTGCTCGAGGTAGAAGCCGGGCTCGAGTTCCCGCACCACCCGCCCCTTGGCCTTGCGTTTCTCGCCCTCTTCCACCGCGTTGACGTGCATCACCAACACCCCGCCCTGGGCGAGCACCCGGCGCACCTCGCCCATCACGAAGCGCGTTTTTTCCGGGGTGAAATAGTGCAGCGAGAGGTTGGCCAGCACCGCGTCGAAGCTGTTTGGGGGGAAGGGCAAACCCTCGGACATGTCAGCAGCCAAAAACTCCGCCGATAGCCCTTCTTCCTTGGCTCGTACCTCGGCCTGCCCGATAGCGGCGCTCGAGAGGTCCAGCCCGACCACCAGAAAGCCCTCCCGGGCCAGCCGCAGGGTGTCGTTCCCCCGGCCACAGCCCAGATCGAGCACGGTTTTGGCTAGCGCCAGGTAAGGCATGACCGCAGCCGTGAGGGCCGCGCCCCAGTCCATCTCGTCCGATCCGGCGATTTGGCGGTGGAGGTTTTCCCAAGCATCCATGCTCCCAGACTACAATCGGCATATGGAACTCTACCTGGGCACCGGCGGCTATACCAACGACGACTGGGTGGGCCTGCTCTACCCCCCCGAAGCCAAGAAGGATGAGTGGCTTTCGATCTATTCGCAGCACTTCAGCGCGGTGGAGCTGAACTCTTCGTTCTACAATATCCCCGGCCTCAAGGCCTTCGGCGGGATGCTCAAGAAAAGCGGGGGCCGGGTCCACTGGGCCATCAAGATCCACCAGTCCATGACCCACGACCGCAACGCCAGCGACGAGGACTACCAGCGCCTCTTCGAGTCGGTGGCCCCCCTGCGCGAGGCAGGCGTGCTCGGCCCCTTCCTGGCCCAGTTCCCCCAGTCCTTCCACCGCACCCCCGAAAACCGCAAATACTTCGCTGCTTTGGCCCAGCGTTTCCACGATAAGAACCTCGCTCCGGGTGGGCTCGCGGTAGAGTTCCGCCACGCCTCCTGGGACAACGACGAAGTGCGCGAGGCGTTCAAGAAAGCCGGCCTGACCTGGGTCAGCACCGACTACCCGCCGCTCCCGGGTCTACCTAAAAACCAGCTCCACCTCACCAGTGAGATCGCCTACATCCGGCTCTCGGGGCGCAACAAGGAGAAGTGGTACGAGGGTAAAGACCAGTCCGAGCGGCACGACTATCGCTATACCGCCGAGGAGTTGGGCTTTTGGGTGCAGTCACTGGTAGAGGCCCGTGAGGAGGAAAACATCACCCAAGCATGGTTTATTTTCAACAACACGACGAGGGGCCATGCCCTTGAGAACCTGCGGATGCTGCGGCAATTGCTGGAGATGTACCTGTAGGCTACGGGTGAGGCTCGAGCCTCCCCACATCACCGCGCCCCAAAAAGAACAGTATCCCCACCATGATCAGCACCGCCGAGAACACGTAGGGATACTGCGGGTGAAGCGCGTAGAGGCTCGTCCCCACGATCGGCCCCAGCATCCGCCCCAGGGCCTGGGCCGAACTCGAGAGCCCCGCCACCATTCCCTGCTCGGCATCCGAGACCGCCAGCGACTGCGCCGCCGAGACCCCAGGTGAGGCCAGGGCTCCGCCCGCGCCCAGCAGCACCAGGGAAAGGGTGAGCGCGAAAAACGAACTCGAGAGCACCAGCCCCACGTACCCCATCAGCGCCACCGGCAACCCCACCGCCAGCAACCGGCGCGGGGGCCACTTCACCAACCGCACCAGGAAACCTTGGATGAAGACCGCCACCAGCCCAAATACCGCCAAGGCGATCCCCACGGTCTGCGCGGTGCGCTCGGCGCTGAGGGAAAGCCGGTCTTGGTAGTAGAAGGCCACGGTCTGCTCCATCGCCACCGAGGAGAGGTTGATGATGAGGCCCAACAGCAGGATCGGCCAGATGCGCGGGTCGAAAATCGAAAGCTTGGGCGGGTGGGCGGGCCGAGCCTCCGCCGTGCGGGATTCGGGGAGGACGAAATAGACGAAGATCGCGTTCAAAACCGCCAACGAGGCCGAGAACAGCACCGGGATCAGCAACCCGAACCCCGAGAGTGCCGCCCCGATGGCCGGGCCGAAGATCACCCCCAACCCGAAGGCCGCCCCCAGCAAGGCAAAGCCCTGGGTGCGGTTCTCCCGGCTGGTGATGTCGGCCAGGTAGGCTTGGGCGGTGGGCAGGGTGGCCGAGGAGAAGGCCCCGCCCAAAAGCCGCGCCCCCAGCATGCTGAGGTACAGCGGCAGGCCGGTGAGCACTTCCCGGAAGCCCAGCCAGCCGAAGAATGCGAAGAGGAAAAACCCCACCGCGAAACCCAGGATGCCCGTGAGCAGGATCGGTTTGCGGCCCACCGTCTCGCTACGGCGGCCCCAGTAGGGGGCCAGCAGGAACTGCATCAGGGCGTAGCCGGTGGAGAAGAGGCCCACCTGGAACTCGGAGAAGCCCAGTTCGCGGCCCAGCGGCCCGATGATGGGGAACAGGATCGAGAGGCCTAAGAGGGAGTTGAAAAGGGTCAGAAAAAGCAGGGGAAGCGGGCGCATCGGCCCCTAGTGTACGCCTAAGGTCCGGAGAAACGGTTGTCCGAGGCGACAGAAGGTTCGTTTACGTCGCGCTATTATCACAAAAACGCGTCGGGGTTGAATCTGGGGAAATTGCGGTGAAGTAGGATGGAGCAATGCGTCTGCTCTCGGTCAATATCGGTTCGGCTCGAGCCGTCCAGGTGGGGCCGCGTACGGTCTCGACGGGGATCTACAAGACCCCGGTGGCCCATCCGGTGCGGGTGGGAAAGCTGGGCCTCGAAACCGACACCGTATCCGACAAAAAGCACCACGGCGGCCCCGACCAGGCGCTGTACGTCTACTCCGCCGACGACTACGCCTGGTGGGCCGAGCAACTGGGGCACCAACTCGAGCCAGGAACCTTCGGGGAGAACCTGACCTTCTCCACGTTTGGGCGGGAGCCGGTGCGGATCGGGGAGCGTTTCCGGGTAGGGGCGGTGCTGCTCGAGGTGACCGCGCCCCGCATCCCCTGCGGGGTCTTCGCCGCCCGCATGGGCGACCCCGGCTGGGTCAAGAAGTTCAAGCAAGCCGCTCGGCCCGGGTTTTACGCGCGGGTGCTGGAGGAAGGGGTGTTGCGAAGCGGCGAACGGCTCGAGCGCATCCCCACCCAGTCCGATCACCCCACCCTTCAGGACGTCTTCACCCTCTGGTATGAGAGCCAACCCGACCC
>DASTSL010000075.1:0-26297 GCA_035760705.1 Meiothermus sp.
GGTAGGGCCGCTCGCTCAGGGTGCTAAGGGTAATGCCGGGGGGGAGGGGGCGCTCGAGCGGCTTGGGGTCGAAGGTCTCAAGGTCGAGGGTGGAAGCCCACATCCGGTCTAGCTCGCGGAACCCTTGACGCAGGTAAAAAGCCACCTCGAGCCAGTCCTGGCGGCCCCGGGTCAGCAGGAGGGTCGGCGCGTGGGGCCTGAGCCGCTCCATCAGGAAATCCCACAGGGGCTCGGCGAGGGCCTCGTAGCCGGGGCGCACCCGGTAATGCACCTCGAGGCGTGGTTTCGCCGAGCGGAGCGAGGGGTGGCGGTCTGGCCCTGGGTTGTAGAAGGGGCGCTCATAGGAGACGAGCCCTACTACCTGACCCTGGTCTTCAGCCAGAAAGCGGGTCAGCAGGTCCTCGGGTTTGCGGGTCTGGTCCATGAAGCGCAGGTTCTCCACGGTGCGGTTCGCTTCGGGATGGGCAGCGTTATAGATCGCCACATAAGCGGCGTAATCGGCCTCGCTGAAATCGAAGGGGCGAATCTTGAGGTTGGGGTTCATGCGGGGGCTCCTTTGGGCTCGAGTCCGGGCTTGCTCGGTCGTGCCAATCCTCCTAATAAAAAATGTCCGGGGGTTTTGGTATCACCCCCGGACATATACGCGAGCTTCGTTATGCTAATAGCGTAGCGACCCGGAGGCATACCGCTTCGACGATGCCCAAAGCATCGGTGGATAGATAGCAGTGAGGGTTCATCATCTGCGGTTCACCTCCTCGAGCACTCATGGTCGCATATATACAGCCGTTTTTGCAAGGTGGGGGTATCTGCTGACTAAATGCCAGTATCCGCCAGCATACATACCACAGGTCCATCTTCACTATAGTTTCTTCCCCACATATAGCCCCCGCCCGGTAAGCCCCTGGGGGTCGTGTTCGACCTCGAGCCCCGCCCCCCTAAAGGCTTTTAGATACTCCTCCGGGGTGAACAGAAATAGCCGTAGCTCCTCGGTGAAATACTCGACACCTTGGGGGGTAGCGATTAGGTAGTGGAACCCGAGCACGCTTTCGCGTCCCTCCTGGCGGCTCACGTTCATCCGGGCCACCTTGAGGTCGGGCTCGTCGATAAAGAGTGCGTGGGGGCGGTTATTCTGCCAAACGCCAGGCGAAAACCAGGGTTCCACCAGCAATACCCCACCGGGGTTTAGATGGCGAGCCATGGAAGCTATCGCCTGATTTAGCCCTTCCACGCTCCCCGCATACCCGATCGAGCTGAACAGGCACGTCACCGCGTCGAAGGGGCAGCCCAGGTCGAACGAGCGCATATCCCCCTGGTGGAAGGCAATCTCGGGGTTGCGCTGGCGGGCTTCCTCGAGCTGCTTTGCATCGAGATCGAGCCCGACTGCCTGATAGTGGGCTTTCAGGTGCTCGAGGTGCTTCCCGGTGCCGCAAGCCACCTCGAGCAGGTTCTTCGCTTCCGGGTGGGCTTGCTGGATCCGCGCATGGACAGCCTCAGCCTCAGCCCGGTAATCTTTAAAACTATAGATCTTGTCGTAAAGCCAACCATAGGCGTTACGAGCCATGGGGCTAAGTATAGGGCATGCGTCGTACCCAAACGACCTGCGACCATCTCCATAGCTCGCGCGCTGCCGAAGATTCTGAGATCTAAAGCGGGGTTGAAGGAAGCGGTAAGTTTATTGCGACTATGTTCACTTCTTCACGTAGAATGGAGTGGCATGACAAGGGATCTGCTGGGTCTATCAGGCCGAATCGTCATGGTCACCGGGGCAGGGCGCGGTTTCGGGCGCTCACTGGCCCACGCCTACGGGCGCAACGGGGCCACGGTAGTGGCGGTAGACCCGGATGTCGAACTGGCTACCGGCGTAGCCTCCGAGGTAGAAGAGCTGGGCGCCACCGCCATCCCCATCCGGGGCGATATGGCGGTGGTGCTGGACGTGATGAGCACCTTCGACAAGGTGGAGGAGCTATTCGGCACCCTGGACGGTATCGTCCACGTGACCCGGGCCGATAGCAAGACCCCTTTTCTCGAGCTATTGGAAAGCGAGTGGTACGACCTGCTCAACGCCGACGTGAAGTCGAGCCTCTACGTGATGCAACACGGGTTGCGCTACCTCTCGGGCGGGGGTTTCGTGACGGTGGTGCTGCCCCCCTCGGGCCGCAATCAGCCGCACGTGCTCTCCATCCGGGGCGCAGTGGCGGGGCTGATCGAAGGCACCACCCAGATCTTCCCCGAGAACGTGCGGGTCAACGGCATTGTGCCCAGCCGGGACGCCTCGAGCAGCGAGTACGACCAAGCCCTGGTGCGGGCCGCGGTGGGGCTGGGCTCGATGGTCTCGGAGGGGATCCGCGGCCAGGTGATAGAGGTGCTTTTGCCCGAGCCGCCCCAGCCCCCGGAGATCTACGACCTGCTGAGGGAACTGCCTTGAGTCACGTTCGCTAGGGGATAAAGGAGAGAGAATGTCTTACCGTACGTCCAGGGCAAAACCTCAACGGCGTACAGCGTATGGCGTTCAACGGACATCCCTATGACCTGCCCCTACTGCAACGCCCCCGACACCCGCGTGATCGACTCCCGCCCGGCCAGCGAGGGCGGGGCCATCCGCCGCCGCCGCGAGTGCGAGAACTGCGGGCGGCGCTTCACCACCTACGAACGCGCCCAGGTCGAGCCCCTGATGGTCCTCAAGCGCTCGGGCCGCAAGGAGACCTTCAACCCGGAAAAGCTCTTGCGCGGGCTCTTATTGGCCTGCGAGAAGCGCCCGGTGGACACCGAAGCCCTGCAAAGATTCGCCTACAACTTCGAGGACAACGTGGACGCCGCCGAGATCACCTCCGAGGAGATCGGCCTCAAGGCGCTGGCCTTTTTGCGCGACCAAGACCCGGTAGCCTACATCCGCTTCGCCTCGGTGTACCGCGAGTTCAACTCGGTGGAGAACTTCATCGACGAGATCCGGCGGCTCGAGCAGCGCAAGGGGAAGGCACAAGGGGCGAAACACTAAACGCCTAAAGCTTAGCGCTCGAGGCTTTGAGCTTTGCCAGGGTGAGGGGCGTCACTGCGCTCGAGGTCTCCCCTGTTTAGGTTGGCTTTAGTGTCCGAAGTTCGGGTGTGGGTGATCTCGGAAGACCCTTGGGCCAGGGCCGGGTTGGCCGCGCTGCTCGCCGCTCAGGGGCTCGAGGTGGTGGGTCAGAGCCCGGGCGAGGCGGAGGCCATCTCGGAATTGCCGGAGGTGATCGTGTGGGATTGGGCGATCGGGAGCGAGAAAACCCTGGCTTCCCTAGCGGATGCCGGGCTGCCGGTTTTGGCCCTGCTCAACGAGGAAACCGAGGCCGCCCGGGTGCTTTCTGCGGGGGCCCGGGGGGTTCTCCTGCGCGAAGACGAACCGCAAACCCTCTCGGCGGCGGTCCGGGCGCTGGCGCAGGGGTTGATGGTACTCGAGCCCCAACTGTCAGGTCTGCTCGCTGCCCCAGAAGGAGAACCCCAACCCTTGAGCGAGGCGCTCACCCCGCGCGAATTCCAGGTGCTGCATCTGCTGTCTGAGGGTTTGAGCAACAAGCAGATCGCCAAGCGGCTCGAGGTCAGCGAGCACACCGCCAAATTCCACGTGGCCACGATCCTCTCCAAGCTGGGGGTCGAAAGCCGAACCGAAGCCGTAGTGCGGGCCGCGCAACTGGGGCTGATCCTGCTGTAACCTACCCACCTGGCTAGGATCCCTCCTGCCCATCCTGCGGATGCGCCCACCTGCTAGCCTCCTTACCCTCAGTAAGGAGGCTAAGCCATGAGCAATCCGATCAATGATTTTTCCAACGCGCTGGCCGCGCTCGTCGAGCAGGCCGCCCCCTCGGTGGTGCGTGTAGACGCTCGCCGCTGGGTGGGCTCGAGCGGGATCGTCTGGTCGGCGGAAGGGCACATCGTCACCGCCAGCCACAGCGTTCGCGGCGAGCAGGTGGAGGTGGGTCTGCCGGAGGGCATCACCGCGCCCGCCACGCTGGTGGGCCGCGACCCCTCCACCGACCTGGCCCTGCTCAAAGCCGATATGGATGGCCTGAAGGTTCCCGTATGGGTCGAGCCGGACGGCCTCAAGGTGGGCCAGGTGGTGCTGGCTTTGGGCAAGCCGGGGAAGAACGTGCGGGCGTCCTTGGGCATCCTCTCCAACCTGGGCGAGGAGTGGCGCACCCCGCTGGGGGGGAAGCTCGAGCGCTACATCCAACCCGACGTGAGCCTGTACCCCGGGTTCTCCGGCGGGCCTTTGCTGGACGCCGAGGGGCGCTTTTTGGGGATGAACACCCGGGCTCTGCGCCGCGACCTGGCGCTCACCATCCCCACGCCCACCCTCAAACGGGTGATCGAACGCCTGATCCGGCACGGTGGCGTGCGCCGGGGCTATCTGGGCGTGGGGGCACAACCCGTTCGGCTGCCCCCCTCCGCCGCTCAGGAGAGCGGATTGCTGCTGGTCTGGGTGGAGCCGGGGAGCCCCGCCGAAGCGGGCGGGTTGATGCTGGGAGATATCCTGCTGGCGATCAACGCAAACCCCCTGCGTCGTCTGGACGACCTGCTGGCACAACTCGCTGAGATGCCCGCCGGTACCTCGGTGAGCCTGAGGATTTTGCGGGGCGGGCAGATTCAGGACGCTTCGCTGACGTTGGGCGAGCGCAGGTAGGAAGCTATAACCCACGACCATAACCTACTGCCCACGTAGCCCCACGGTTCTTCGCCCCATCCGCGCAGAAGCGTTATGATGGCGGGACATGGCGCAGTTTCGCCAGGCGAAGCGAGGATGAGGATATGGCGACCGAACCCAAGGCTAAAAATATCGGCGGGGATAGCAGGATCAAAGCCGGGCTGATCTGGATGAACGGCCAGATGGTGCCCCAGGAAGAGGCCAGGGTGAGCGTGCTGACCCACGCCCTGCACTACGGAACCAGCATCTTCGAGGGTATCCGGGCCTACGACACCCCCCAAGGCCCGGCCATCTTTCGGCTCGGCGAACATGTCGAGCGCCTGTTCCACTCGGCCAAGGTGCTGATGATGGAGATCCCCTTCACCCCCCAGGAGATCTCCCAGGCGATCAAACAGGTGGTGCGGGAGAACGGTTACAAGAGCTGTTACATCCGCCCGCTGGCCTGGATGGGGGCCCACACCCTGGGCGTGAACCCCCTGCCCAACAACCCCGCCGAGGTGATGGTGGCGGCCTGGGAGTGGGGCACCTACCTGGGCGACGAGGCGGTGAAGAAGGGGGCCAGGCTGATCACCTCTTCCTGGGCCCGTTTTCCCGCCAACGTGATGCCGGGCAAGGCCAAGATCGGCGGGAACTACGTCAACTCCGCCCTAGCCCGCATCGAGGCCCAGCAGCAAGGGGCCGACGAAGCTCTGCTGCTCGACAAGGAGGGCTTCGTGGCGGAGGGCTCGGGCGAGAACATCTTCTTCTTCAAGGGCAACACCCTTTACGTCATCGAGCACTCGGTGAACCTGATGGGGATCACCCGCGACTCGGTGATGACCATCGCCCGCGACCTGGGCTACGAGGTGCGCGAAGTGCGGGCTACCCGCGACCAGCTCTACATGGCCGACGAGATGTTCATGGTGGGCACCGCCGCCGAGGTCACCCCGGTCTCTTATCTCGATCACCGCGCCATCGGCAAGGGCATGGCCGGGGAGCACACCATGCGGCTCCGCAAGGCCTACCTCGAGGCCGTCCAGGGGCAAAACCCCAAGTACGAGGCCTGGCTAAGCTACGTGAAGTGAGGCCGCCCGCCCAAGGGCTCCAGACCGGGTGAGACTGGCTGGAGGCCTTACACCAGACCATCGAACACCTGACGCACCCCGACCGCCCATCTGCTGACGGTCGGGGTCAGGTTTGCGACGCTTGCTCGCCTAGGAGAGCGGGCTAAGAGCGGGCCGGGCTAGACGAACCGGAGCGTACCCAAGCGGTCTGGGTTGTGGATCGTGGCCTAATATTTTAGCCAGACCGGCCTCAGCAGGGAGCGGGCCCGTCCACAGAACCGCGAAACGCAGGACCTACAATTGAACCTATGCCGACGAATTCCCGAACGTCCTCCATGGCCTTGACAGAATCCGCATCCCTGCCTTATAAAAACGTTTAACTGCCATCCCTTACGAGGAACTATGGCTACGATCAAAGACGTCGCCAAACTTGCTGGTGTCTCGATTGCCACCGTTTCTAACGTGCTCAACGGCGGGCGCTACGTGAGCCCTGAGCTTCGCAGTGCGGTGCTGCAAGCGGTGCGTACCCTCGGTTACGTGCCCAACGGGGTCGCCCAGAGCCTGCGGAGCCGCAAGACGCAAACCCTCGGTCTGATCGTCCCGGACATCACCAACCCCTTCTTCAGCGGGCTGGTACAAGCCCTCGAGGGCTCAGCGCGGGACCGCGGGTATCAGATGCTTTTGTGCAACAGCGAGGAGAACGCCGAACTCGAGTTCGACCTGGCCCTGGCCCTGGCCAGCCGCCAGGTGGACGGCCTCATCGTGATCCCCACCCAAGACTCCCCCGAGTACTTGCGCAAGCTCAAGGCGGACGGGCTGCCGGTGGTGCTTTTGGACCGCATCGGCGGGGAAGACGACTTGGACCGGGTGGGGGTGGATAACTTCCAGGCTGCCCGGGTCGGCACCGAGTTTTTGATCCGGCAGGGGCACCGCAAGATCCTGCTCTTGGTGAGCACCCTCGAGCTTTCCAACATCCGCGACCGGGCCGAAGGATACCGCCAGGCGCTCGCCGCGGCGGGGATCCCCTACGACCCAGAGCTGGTGATCGAGTGCGGCAAGGACGCCTCCTCGCTGGAAGCCGTGCTCGAGGCCATCCAGCAACAGCAGCCCACCGCTATCTTCGCCAGCACCAACCGGCTCAGCCTGCTGGCGATCCAGGCCATCCGCCGCCTCAAGCTCAAGTTCCCCGAGGAGATCTCCCTGCTGGGCTTCGACGATTTCGAGTGGAGCACCCTGCTCGAGCCCTATCTGACCGCGGTCGTTCAGCCCATCGAGGCCCTGGGCTTCCAGGCCTGCCAGATCCTGCTGGAAAGGCTCAAAGGGGATACCAGCCCGCCCCGGCGAGTGCTCTTGCCCTGCGATCTGGCAGTGCGCCAGTCGGTGCAGAGGAGGTGAGCGCGAGACGCAAAAAGTCACCAACGCAAGCGCCTGATCGCCCTCCATTCATCGTCAACTGCTGACCTGGCCCACAGCCGGTTGTTATTGAGTTTTTTTATGCACGACAGGGAGGTTCAAATGCGTTTACGCAAAGCTTCGATCGCGGTCCTGGCCGCTCTTGCTTGGGGAACCCTGGGGTTCGCGCAGCAGGTGACGGTCGCCGCACTCATGAAGACCACCGCCAACCCCTTCTGGGGCGCGATGGAAGCGGGAATTCGCGACGCCGCACAAAAGGGCAATGTCAACCTGATCCTGCAAGCAGTGGCCTCCGAGACCGACGTGGAGCCGCAGCTCAACGCCTGTTTGAACCTCTTGCAGCGCAAGCCGCAGGCGTTGGTGGTGGCGGCCATCAACTCGGTGAACCTGCTGCCGTGTCTGAAGCAGGCCAATCAACAAAACATCCCCATCGTTGACCTGGACGGGAATTTAGACCCGGCGCTCCTCCAGCGGGAAAACGTGAAGATCGCTTTCTCGATCTCCTCAGATAACCGCCGGGCCGGGGCTTCGGCTGCCGATTACATGGTGAGCAAGCTCGGCCAGGGCTTCGGCGGAAAGGTGCTGGTGATCGAGGGGCTGGCCGGGAACGTGACCGGATCGGCCCGGCGCGACGGCTTCACCGAGCGGCTCAAACAGATAGCCCCGAACGTCCAGATCGTGGCGACCCTTCCGGGCGACTGGGACCGGCTCAAAGCCGCCAACATCACCAACGACACCCTGCAACGCCACCCCGACCTGGCCGCCATCTACTGCGCCAACGACACCATGGCCCTGGGCGCGGTGGAGGCGGTCTTCGCAGCGGGCAAGAAGGTGCTGGTAGTGGGCACCGACGGCAACTCCGACGCGGTGAAGTCCATCCGGGGGGGCCGCTTGAACGCCTCGGTGGCCCAGCTTCCCTTCCTGGTGGGCTCGAGGGCCATCGAGAACGTGCTCAAGGTCATCAAGGGCGAGCGGGTGGACGCCAGGATCATCGTGCCGACGCTGGTGATCGACAAGGCGATCCTCGAGGCGAACCGCGATCCGCTGTTGCAATACCTGCGCTAATCGCTCACCACTGATCGCCAGCCCGGTTTTCGCCATCGGCGATCCGCTCCTTATGCAAACCCCCCTCCCCGCCCGCGCCCCGCAGGCCCCGACGATCCGGCTCGAGTCGGTGCTGGTGCTGCTCGGGCTCTCGCTGGCGATGGCGGTGTTCGCGCCGAACTTCGTCAGCCTGGGCAACTTCCTGAACATCCTCCTGGCGACCTCGGTGATCGGGGTACTGGCGATTGCCGCGACCTTCGTGCTCTCCTCAGCGGGGCTGGACCTCTCGATGGGTTCGGTGCTGGCGGTGGCGGGGATCGTGATCGGGGTACTGTGCGTGAACCTGGGGCTGCCGTGGTTCGTGGGAATCACGGGCGGACTCCTGGCGGGGATGCTCCTGGGGGCGGTGAACGGGCTGCTGATCGCCCGCGCGGGGATTCCCGCTTTTATCGTGACTTTGGGGATGCTCAGCGTGGGGCGTGGGCTGGCCCTCCTGATCGCCGACGGCAAGCCGGTGTACGGCCTGCCCGGGGTCATCACCTTTGTGGGTCAGGGCCGTCTGCTGGGCGTTCCGATGCCGGTGTGGATCCTCTTGGCGCTGGTGGTGGTCTTTCACCTGATCCTCTCGAGGACCCGCTTCGGGCGCTACACGCTGGTGATCGGGGATAACGAGATGGCCGCGCGGGTCACCGGGATCGACGTGGCCGCGCACAGGATCCGGCTCTACGTGCTCTCCGGGGCCCTAGCCTCGCTGGCCGGGCTCCTCTTCGCCGCCCGGGTGAATGCCGCCGACCCCACCGCCGGGGCCAACTACGAGCTTTCGGCCATCACCGCCGCGGTGATCGGGGGAACCAACCTCTTCGGCGGGCGCGGAACGGTGATCGGCACCCTGATCGGGGCGCTCATCATGGGGGTGTTGCAAAACGGCCTCAACCTGATGGCGGTGGCCTCGTTTTACCAGCAGGTGGCCATCGGGACGATTCTGGTGTTGGCGGTGTGGCTGGACCGGATCCGGGATCGGAGGGGGGCATGAGCGCAGCAGGCCGTACGTCATACGTCCTATCTCGAACGTCGGGAGAATGCCTATCGCCAAAGCTTTTAGCGATCCGCCACGCCCAGCGTGGGACGTACTGCATACGACGTACGACAGCGAGGCACGAACAATGAGCCTCCTCGAGGTACGCGACGTCACCAAGCGCTTCGGCGCGGTGGAGGTGCTGCGGGGGGTGAGCTTCAGCCTCGAGCCCGGCACGGTGCTGGGGCTTCTGGGCGACAACGGGGCGGGCAAGACGACCCTGATGAAGATCATCACCGGGGTTTATTGCCTGGATGAGGGCCAGGTGCTCTTCGACGGGAAGCCCATCCCCTACCCTGAGCACACCCCCCGTGAGGCCCGCGAACTCGGCATCGAGATGATCTACCAGGACTTGGCCCTGGCCAAGCAGCAGGACGTGGCGGCGAACATCTTTCTGGGTCAGGAGCCGGTTTATCACTGGCTGGGATGGTGGCCGATGGTGGACAAGGCCCGCATGGAGCGAGAGGCCCAGGCCGCCATCGAGCGGCTGGGGGCACGCATCCCTTCGGTGCGCTACCCGGTGGGAGCGCTCTCCGGCGGGCAGCAGCAGTCGGTGGCGATCGCCCGGGCGCTTACCTTCAACCCCAAGCTGGTGATCATGGACGAGCCCACCGCGGCTTTGGCGGTGCGCGAGGTCGAACACGTCCTCGAGCTGATTCGCGGACTCCGGGCGCAGGGTATCGGGGTGATCCTGATCAGCCACCGCCTACCCGACGTGTTCGCCGTCACCGACCGGATCGTGGTGCTGCGGCAGGGCAGCGTGGTGGCCGACGAACCCACCGCCCACACCACCATGCAAGACGTGGTGGCGCACATCGTGGGAGCGCATTAGAGAGGTCGTACACCAAAAGGCCGACCGGAGGAACGATGCCAAGATTCGGAGCACACGCTTTTATCTGGGCCGCTGAGTGGAGCCCCAAGGCAGCAGAAAGGGCGATCCGGGAGGCCGCCCAAGCGGGTCTGGATTTCGTGGAGATCCCCCTTTTGCGCCCCGCCGATTTCGACGTGGGGCCGACCCAGCGGCTGCTCGAGCGCTACGGGGTGGGCTGCACCTGCTCGCTGGGGCTCCCGCCGGACTCGAGCCTGCCCGAACACCCCGAGGCCGCCACCCGCTTTCTGATCCAAGCTTTCAACGTGGCCCACCAGATCGGGAGCGAGGTGCTCACCGGGGTGACCTACGCCACGCTGGGGGCGCTCTCCGGGCGGGCGCCCCGCGAGGCCGACTACCAGGCGGTGGTGAAAGCCTTGAAACCCGTGGCCCGGCACGCCGCTACCCTGGGGATGCGGCTGGGGATCGAACCAGTCAACCGCTACGAGACCTACCTGATCAACCTGGGAGCCCAGGGCATCGAGCTGATCCGCCGCTTGGACGAGCCCAACGTCTTTCTCCACCTCGACACCTACCACATGAACATCGAGGAGAAGGGCTTCAAAGGCCCTGTCGTGGAGGCCGGTGAGCGCCTGGGGTACATCCACCTCTCGGAGAGTGACCGGGGCACGCCGGGAACCGGCAACGTTCACTGGGACGCGGTGTTTGCCGGGTTACGCGAGATCAACTTTGCCGGTGACTTGGTGATGGAATCCTTCGTGGCCCTGAACCCCGACATCGCCCGGGCCACCTGCATGTGGCGCGACGTGGTGGGTGACCCCGAAGCCCTGGTGCGGGAGGGGCTGGCGTTTTTGCGGGGAAAGGCTAAAGAGTACGGGTTGATACGCTGATTCCAGCACTCTTCATGCCAACCAGATTGCAAGGGCAATCCTGCGCGTTTGCCTCCGGTCTACCCGTCAAGACTCTCCCCGAGATCATCCATCCGCCCGCACGTGACCGAGGGCGCACCGCCGTGCGCCCCTACGCGATAACCTTTCCCCCTCGAGACTGCTGCGAATCTCGAAGTGCAGGACGATGAGCCCCTCGGCCCTACAATTTGTCTATGACACCGTTTCGCAAGCGGCAAATCTTTTCACCGCTCGGCCTCACCCTGATCGGCGCGGGCATCTCGATCACCGACCACGCCAGCCTCCTCAAGTTCCAGGGCGAGCCGTGGTTCTGGCTGGGAACCTTGGGGTTGGTGGTGCTCAACTAGGGGATTGCTCTGGTGGCGGACACGGTGAAAAACCGGGTGATGTGGGAACTCGAGACCGGCAAATCCTGAATCCATGCCATTGTGCTTTCATGCATTCATGAAAGCCGTGACAAAAACTTTGGGCTCGAGCGGGCAGATTTCCCTGGGTAAAAAATACGCCGGACGAACCGTGCTGGTCGAGGAGATGGAAGAGGGGGTATGGATCATCAAAACCGCCCAAACCATCCCCGACAGCGAGCTTTGGCTGCATACGCCGGAAGTTCAGGCCAAGCTTCGGAGGGCCATCGCCCGGGCCGAGAAAAATCCCCCGCGAGAAACCGACTGGGAGGAGTTTGAGGCTAAGGTGAAGGCCCACTTGGACAAATCTGGCAAGAGGAAATAAGCCTTGGGCATCTCCCTCGACCTCAACAACCCTCATTTTCAGGCCGACTTGTTCGCCCTCGAGAAGGCGGAAGCCTGAGCCGTTGTCAAGACCCTGGGCAAGATCAGGCAGCTCAGCTGGGATCAGCTCTGCCGTGACAAATTTGTTCTACGCGTACCTTGTTTGATCCCTGGAACCTGGGTGCAGGTGCTCACAGGGGTCTGGGGGATTGCACTGATCCCCGAATACGACTGGTTCGGTGTCCTCCTGATGAGCTGGTTGGTCTATAAGAATCTGGGAGTACCACCGCAAGTTCTTTGTCACCGACGGCAGTTATGACCCTCTGTGACGGGGGATACTGGCCTCTCTGCAAACCCTGGGGTACGAGGCAACGAAATATATCAACACCGTCCAAACCACCTCCGGGCTTGTCATCGCCCTCTCCGGGAAGCAGGAGGGCGAGGTCGAATGCAGCGACAGAGCCCTCGTCAATCCCCTGATATGAGAACTGAAGCGTTATTTCAGCGCCAACCCATCCTCGCCGAGGCTGACGTTAGGAAGGGTCGCTAAACAGCTTCTGTTGCTGGCTTTGGGATCTCTCTTCATCTTAGCGTTTACCCTGCCCCCCTTGAGGTAAAGCCGTCCCCAACAACTATTAACTAATCCTCGAGCAGCCCCACGAAGCTCTGGGGGTCGGGGTCCAAGCGCACTCGGGCTCCACGGATATGGGGCAGGTCGCGGATCAGCTCGCGCAGCCGCTCGGTGGTGCCGCGCAACAGGAGGTGGAACACGAACTGGTTGCGCACCCGGGGGATCGGCGCGGGGACCGGGCCGTTGCCCAGCATCTCGCCGGGCTCGAGCCGGGGGGCCAACGCCAGCGCCAGCTGCGCTGCCGCGTCACGAGCGACGGGCTCCTTGACGTGGCTGACCTCGAGCTTGAGCATCCGCTTGGCGGGCGGGTAACCCAGGGCCTGGCGTAAGGCCAGCTCGCTGCGAGGAAAGGCCTCCGGGTCCCCGGCCTGGAGGGCCTCGTGGGCGGGGTGGGCCGGTTCGAAGGTTTGTAGGGCGATGAGCGGACGGCGGCGGGGGTGGAGTTCGGTGAGCTGCCACAAGAGGCGGTGATAGCGCTCGGCGGCGCGAAAATCGGACTCGAGCACGAAGCCATCGGCGTAGGGCAAGAGCACCAGGGCCAGCTCGGGGAGCACCGGAGCCCGCAACACCGCGGTGGTCCCGACCAGCACGCCCGGTTGGCCGCCCAGCAGCGGGCTTAGGTCGTCCTTGAGTTCGGCGCTGTAGCGGAACAGGGGCAGGCCCGGCAAGTGCTTCCTCAGCTCGTCCTGCACCCACTCCACCCCCGGCCCCTGGGGGTCGAAGACCTCCGATTGGCACTGCGGGCAGAGTTGGGGGGCGGTCTGCTCGAGCCCGCACTGGTGGCAGATCAAGGCCCCGGCCCTCGCGTGCAGGTTCCGCGGGACGGCCCGAGCGCTCTTGTGGTAGCGCATCGGCACCGCACAGTTAGGGCACATGGCCTTCCAGTCGCAGTGGTGGCAGCGCAAGACCGCGCTATAGCCTCGGCGGTGGGCCAGCACCACCGCCTGCCGCTTTTTCTCCTCGACCTGGCGCAGCAAGGCCACCGCCGCCCCGCTCAAAGGGTAGCCCCGCTCCTCGTTCAGATTCAGCAGGTGCAGGCGCGGCTTGGGCGGGGGAAAGCTCAGCCCGGGCTGCTCGAGGGTTTCCACGCTGGGCGCCTGGGAGAGGTAGGTGAGGGGAACCCCCAAGAGCCCGGCGCGGCACTCGGCCAGGCGCACGCAATGGGCCCGCGAGCCCGCCGAGAGCTTGTAAGCCTCGCCAGCCTCCTCAACCACCACGATCCGCCGGGGGGTGAAGGGGAGCAGGAGGCCCTGGTAGGTGGCGAAGACCACCCCGCCCATGCGGAACTTGGGGAACTCCTGCCGCCGCAGGTCGGCGGAGAGTTCCCCGTGGAAGGGCCGGGCCTGGGGGAAGTGCTCGAGCCAGCGTTTGAGCAGGGCCACCTCGGGGAACAAGACCAGGGTCGGGCCCTGGGCCACGATCCCGGCCAGCAACCGCAGGCGGTCCTGCGCCCGGCCCCCGTTGAGCCGGGCCGGGATCTCGGGCAGGATGAGGGGTTCCAGCGGGCTCCCCAGGGGGCGAAGCGGCATCTCGAGTTCGCGCTCGTCCCAGCCGGCGTAGCCCTTCTCCAGCAGGGTCTTGACCGCTCCCGGCCCGACCCCGGCCTGGCGGGCCAGCTCAGCCATGCTGGGGGCCTCGCCCAGCTCGAGCAGAACGTGCAGGGCCGCCAGGGCCTTGGCGGAGAGGCCCGGATCGGGCTCGCGCAGCGGGATCAAGAACTTGCGACTGGGGCGATCCTCGCGCACCTCCTCCTCCAACACCCCGGCCTCGCGCAGCACGTCTAGGAGGCGGGGGTCGTAGCCCCGGGCCTCCTGCCACCCCAGCAAATCGCCCATCCCCGCCGGGAGCACGCTGGGCGAAGCCCCCGGCAACAGCCGCGCCCGGTGCAAGAGGGGGGGCTCGAGGAAGGGCAGCAGGTCGTCGAGCAGCGTACCCAAGGTGCAGAAGTGGTGCTTCGCCGCGACCTCAAGGAAGCCCAGTTCCTCCGGGCGCAGCCAGGGGTGCTCGTCCAGGTAAGTCAGGGCTTCGCGCAGGGCGAAAGCCTGCTTGCTGTCGGGCTCCACCGCGGTGACGATCCCCACCCGCAGTTCGCCGCGCCAGGGCACCACCACCCGCCGCCCCAGGGCCTCGCGGTCGTCCCCGTGCGGGGGTCGGTAGGACATGGGTTCCAAGGGCAGCGGGAGGGCGACCTTGAGGACGGTGTTCATAAATATCTCCAGGATAGAAAAGTAGCGGGTGGAGCAGGGTGGCTGAGGAGGCCGCACGGCTGAAACAACCCCACCCTTCTATCATGAGCGCACTTAGACAGGGGTTCCGACCCGGTGCTTACTCTACTGGGTGGACCGGGCGGGCCAAAGGTCATCGGCTTACGGAGAAGGTGCAGAGGCCATAGAATCGGGGCGTGGCTCGAGCCGAATGGTTTTCCCGCGTGCGGGAGCTGACCCTGCGTCTGGTGGCCTGGGAGAGCGTGACCGGAACCGAAGGGGAGCGGGGGTTCGCCTTCCGTTTGCACGACCTCCTGCGAGGTCTCCCCTACTTCGCCACCCACCCCGATTATCTGCAATTGCGGCGCACCCTGGACGACCCGCTCGAGCGCCACACCCTCTTCGCCCTGGTGCGCGGGAAAGGCCCCCGCACGGTGATCCTCACCGGGCACTACGACGTGGTGAGCGTGGAGAACTACGGCCCCCTGAAAGAATGGGCTTTCGATCCGCAAAGGCTCCTGCCACGGCTGGTGGAGGAAGTCCGCACCGCTGATCCCCGGGCCGCCCAGGACCTGGTGGGCGGAGATTTCCTGCCGGGGCGGGCCGCCCTGGACATGAAAAGCGGGCTGGCGGCGGGAATAGCGGTGCTCGAGCGCTTCGCCAGCGAGCCCGAACCCGCCGGAAACCTGCTTTTCGTCGCGGTCCCCGACGAGGAGCACTCCTCGCACGGGATGCGCTCGGCGGTGCAGCAACTGCCGGAGTTGCTGGGGGCCTGGGGGCTCGAGGCGGAGGCCGCCATCAACCTCGATGCCCACGTGGACGCAGGCGACGGCTCGGAGGGGCAGAGCGTGTTTTTGGGCAGCGTAGGGAAGCTCTTGCCCACGGTGTTCTTCCTGGGTTCCCCGACCCACGCCGCAGACCCCTTCAGCGGGGTAGGGGCGAACTTTCTGGCCGCCGAGCTGATCCGGCTCCTGGAGGCCAACCCCGACTTCGCCGACGCCGAGGCCCCACCCCCGGTCAACCTGCGCCAGGGTGACTTCAAGGACTACTACGACGTGACCACCCCGCACACCGCCTTCGCCGCCTTCAACCTGCTGACCCACACCTGGGGGCCCCAGGAGGTGCTGGAACGGGTCGTGGCGGCCACCCATCAAGCCCTAAAGAACGCCCTCGAGACCCTGCGGGTGCGGGCGGCGCGGCGCGGCCTAGGGGTTCCCGAGCGGCAGCCCGCGGTGCTGACCTTCGCCGGGCTCGAGCGCCGGGCGCGGGGAAAAGCGGGCTCGGCAGCGGTGGAAGAGGCCTACAGGGGGCTCCAGGCTGCCGACGCGCTCGAGTTCAGTCGCCAAGCGACCGAGAAGTTGGTGCGGCTGGCCGGGCTCGCGGGGCCCGCCGCCGTGGTGGGCTTCGGCTCGCTCTACTACCCCCCGGCGCGGCTGGGGGAAAGTCCCAGGGAGACCCGCTTGCTCCAGGCCGCCGCCCGACAGGCCGAAAGCGTGGGCCGGGAGTTCGGCACCCCCATCAGCCTGCGCCCCTTCTTCCCCGGCATCTCGGACATGAGCTTTCTGGGCTGCCGCGACACCGCGGCGGCGCTCGAGGCCATGGCCGCCAACACCCCGGCTTTCGGCAAGACCCTGCACTTCGACTACAGCCTGCCGGGTCGGCTCGAGATCCCGGTGGTGAACCTCGGCCCCTGGGGCCGCGACTACCACCAGCGCACCGAGCGGGTGCATATGCCCTATAGCTTCGGGGTGCTGCCCGAGCTGTTGTGGCGGGTCTGCCGCGACTTGCTCGAGTAGAGCGGCTTGTGGTTTAGTCTAGCGTTTCAAGGGTATTTCCTGAAACTGCCCCAGGCGTTGAGCGTTCGGCGTCTTGCGTTTAGCCTGGTCTGGTGCGATGGGCCGTGCTGCTCTCGGGAACGCTCTTGTACGCGGCCCTTTACAGCACCGTGCCGCTGCTCCCGGCCATGGAACGCCTTTTCGGCAGTGCGCCCGGCTCGGCGGGGCTGGGGATCAGCCTGCCCTTTATCGCGCTGGTGCTGCTCTCCCCGCTGGTCCCGCGCATCCGGCTCCCGGTGGGGCAGGTCTTGGGCGGGGGGCTCTTGTTGGTGGGGCTCTTCGGGGGGATCGCGGCGCTCGCCCCCACGCTCGAGGTCTGGCTGGCGGCCCGGGCCTTACAAGGCGCGGCGGCGGCGGCGGTGCCGGGCCTCTCGCTGGCCCTGGTCCCGCGGCTTTTCCCCCACCGCGCCCAGGAGATGGCCGGGCTGTGGGTGGCGGGAAACGTCCTCGGCGGGGGGTTGGGAAGGGCCTTGGGAGGGTTCTTGGGGGATGCCCTGGGCGAACGCCTGGCGCTGCTCCTCCTGACCTTGCCGGTGGCCATCCCCGCCTTCTGGCTTTTGCGCGAGCGGGAAACCCTGACCCTCTCGGCCCCCACCTACAGCCTCAAAGCCTGGCCACTCTACCTGATCGGGTTTTCGCTGCTCTTCATCAACTTCTTCACCGCGAACCTGCTGCCCTACCGGCTGGAAGCGCTGGGCCTCTCCAAAGCCCAGATCGGCGGGGTGATGCTGGCCTACCTGGCCGGGATCCCCGGGAGCGCCCTGGCCGGGCCGCTGGTGCGGAGGCTGGGCGAGGTGAGGGCCGTGCGGCTGGCCTTCTCGCTCGTGGTGCTGGGCCTCCTGGTCCAGATCCCGGACCGGCCCCTCGTGATCCTGCTGGGCTTCGTGGTGATGATGGCCGGGCTTTTTACCGCTCAGGGGATCTGCGGAGGGGCGTCGGGGCGGCAGGGAAGCGGGGTGAGCGGGACCTATGTGGCCGCTTTCTATCTGGGCGGGACCGTGGCGGGAATCGCCTACCCGCCGTTTTTGGCCCAGAGCCCGCTGTGGGGTTTAGAGGTCGGAATCGCGGTGAGCTTGTTGGCTTTTGGACTGACGGAAAAGGCTTTACGCTAGCCTGCCATGCCGGAACCAACTCAACACAAGGGGGAGTACGACCGCAAAATCGTACCCAAATGGTAAAAACGTCGCCGTGCTCGAGCGCTTCCCACCGACGAAGCCGTCAACCAAGCCCGCCAGACACAGTTCCAAATCCAGCCCCAAATAGAACCTGTACGATGAGCCTATGAAGGTGCGCGCCACCTGCCCCCTGGACTGCCCCGACGCCTGCTCGCTGATCCTGACCATTGACCCAGACGCGAACCGGCTCCTAGCTGTCGAGGGCGACCCCGCCCACCCGGTCACCCAGGGCTTCGCCTGTGTCAAAACCTACCGCTACCCCGAACGCAACCACCACGAGCAACGCCCGCTCTACCCGCTGCGGCGGGTGGGGCCCAAGGGATCGGGTCGGTTCGAGCGGGTGAGCTGGGAAGAGGCCCTGGAGGACATCTCGAGCCGCCTCCGCCGGGTGCTCTTTGAATACGGCGGGGAAGCGGTCCTCCCCTACCACTACGCCGGGACGATGGGTTTTCACCAGTACGAGCACCCGCTGGCCTTCTTCCGCGCCATCGGGGCGGCGGAACTCGACACCACCATCTGCGCCACCGCCGGTTCCGCCGCCTGGGAGGCCACCTACGGCTCCCCGCGCTATGGCGTGGACCCCGAGGACGTGCCCCAGGCCAAGTTCATCTTCTTGTGGGGCATCAACTCTTTGCACACCAACACCCATCTCACGCCGTTTTTGAAGGAAGCCCGGCGGGGCGGGGCCAAGATCGTCCACGTGGACCCCTACCAGAGCCTCACCAGCCGCTTTGCCGACGAGCACGTGAAGGTGCGGCCCGGGACCGACGCGGCCTTGGCCTACGCGATGGCCAGGGTGATCATCCGGGCCGAACTGCACGACGTGGCTTACCTCGAGCGCTCCACCCAGGGCTTCGCAGCCTACTGCGAGGAGGCCGAGCGCTGGACGCTCGAGCGGGCCGAGAGGGTGACCGGGGTCCCGGCGGCGACGATCGAACGGCTGGCGCTCGAGTTCGCCCGGGCCAAAGCTTCCTTTATCCGCACCAGCTACGGCATGACCCGCCACCCCGGCGGGGCCTCCGCCTTGCGGGCGGTGATCCTGCTCCCGGCCCTGATCGGGGCCTGGCAGTATCCGGGCGGGGGGGCCTTGCTCAGCACGTCGGGGGCGTTCCCGCTCAACCGGAAGTACCTGGGCGGGGCGCACCTACTGCTCGGGAAGCACGATCCCAAAGGCTTTTTCCAGCCCAATCCCGCCGTGCGCCACGTCAACATGAACCAGCTCGGCACGGCCCTCACTCGCCTCGAGCCCCCCATCCGCATGCTGTTCGTCTTCAACTCCAACCCGCTGGTGGTGGCCCCCCGCACCGACCGGGTGCGGCAGGGGATGCTGCGCGAGGACTTGTTCACGGTGGTACTCGAGCAAGCCCTGACCGAGACCGCCCAACTCGCCGACTACGTGCTGCCCGCCACGACTTTCCTCGAACACCCCGACCTCTACACTGCCTACGGGCACTTCTACCTCTCCTGGAACGAGGCGGTGATGCAGCCGCAGGGCGAGGCCAAATCCAACACCGAGATCTTCGCGGAGTTGGCGCGGCGGCTGGGGCTCGAGGAGCCCACCCTGTACTGGAGCGCCGAGGACCTGGCCCAAAGCCTGCTCGAGACCGGTCACCCCTGGCTCGAGGGAATCACGCTCGAGCGCCTCAAGGTCGAGGGCTATGTCCGGCTCAACACCCCCCGGCCCTTCCTGCCCTTCAAGGGCGAGGCCAACACCCCCAGCGGCAAAATCCACTTTGACCCGCCCCCGCCCGTGATCCTCACCGAGCCCCAGCCGGGCTTCCCGCTGATCCTGCTCACCCCCCCGGCCAAGCACTTTCTCAACTCCACCTACGGCCACGTCGAGCGGCTGGTGCAGGGCGAGGGCAGCGAGCCGACCCTGCTGGTCCACCCCCAGGATGCCGCCCTTTACGGGGTCAAGGACGGAGCCCAGGTGCGGATTCGCTCCAGGCACGGGACCGTGTTGCGCAAGGCCAGGGTCAGCGAGGCCCCCATCCCCGGCACGGTGGTGTTGGAGGGAACCTGGTGGGAGAAACCCGCGCCGGACGGCAAGGGCGTCAACTGGCTGACCGGTGAGCACCTGACCGACATGGGGGCGGGCAGTACGTTTCACTCAAACCCGGTGAGGCTCGAGCCTGTCGGCTCGTAGCCAACACCTCGAGTCTTTCTGGGCATGAAGCTCGCTTTGTAGGGGTATCTGTGGGTGCCCTTAACAGCGGATTCCTGATGCCGTAGCTTGATCCGCCAACCCCAAGGCGATCCAAGGATCAGCCCCGTGGGGCAATTTATCGGTGATGTGCCAACCAGCTCGATATAGGGTTCAGGATTAACCCTGGGTCGAATAAGCGCATAAATCACAGGCTCGGCGCGAAGGTTGGCCTAGCCTCTAAAGATAAGATGGCTGCCCGTGGGACGATTCGAACCCTCAGGCCGATCCTCTTCTCCAACGCCCCCGCGTCCTGGCCCAAGGTGCGGATGCCGGAACTTCCGCCCGAGCGCTCGCTCGCCAGCGAGTCGGTGGCTCGGCTTTCCTTCCTGAGTGCCCTGGGCGAGAGCTTCGAGGGGAGCGGCATCGAAGTCCGCGAGCTCGACGCGGTGCGCCTGACCCCCGAGGGGCTGGTCGAGGTGCCGCTGCGCCTCGACTCCCCCGAGGGCGAGTTCGACGTGTTCTTCTACCCCGAGGCCACCCCCCAAGCGGCGGCCCACTACTGGGCTTTGCAGGAACTCGCGGGCCGCTGGCGGCGGCTGCGCCCGCTCTACTACTGCTTCGAAAACCTGCCGCGGCTCTACCCCAGCCCGCCCTACCCCCTGCGGGTAGCCCACTGCGACCGGCTCCAGGTCCGCCCCGCCGAAAAGCCCCCCAGCGGTCAGTACGCGATGTGGTGGGCCACCTACCCCGGCGAATCTTTCCGGGAGAGCCCCGCCTTCGGGCTCTACGAGCAAATCTACCGTGAACTTTCCGGCCTCGAGGCCCAAGGGTTCGCTTTGATCTTGCTCGAGTTGGGCCTGATCGAACGCCCCCAGGACTTCACCGGGCTCAGCCACCCCGAGCGGCTCGAGGTCCCCGTGGAAGGCCCCGAAGGCCTACAGCTCCTGGCTTCCTTCGTGGACGGGCGCGGGGTGCGTTTTCACTTCCCCGTCCAGAGCACCCCGCCCGAATATCGCGACGCTTTTTTGAACCTATTCCTGGGCCGGGTCCAGGGTTGGAAGAGGCAAAACCCTGCCCCGCTCAAAGAAAGCAAGGCTTACGCCTGGTGGAAATCGCTGGGGGAACGGCTCGAGGCCAGTGAGGAAGGCCTCGAGGCCGTGGGGTCGCTCACCCGATAGAAGTTCGCGGGGCCAGGGTTCCCGCGATCTGCCATAAGCTCCCGCGCATTGGCTCGGTCGACCGAGCCAGCCTCGCACCGGGCCCGTAAAAAGCGATAGACTGACCCCGTGCCGCAAAAAATCATCTACGACTGCGACCCCGGTCACGACGACGCCATCGCCATGATGCTGGCCCTGGCGAGCCCGGAACTCGAGGTGCTGGGTGTGACCGTCGTCTATGGCAACGTGGGCCTCGAGCGCACCGCCCGCAATGCCCTGGTGGTGCGGGAAATCCTGGGGGCTGAGGTTCCGATCTATGCCGGGGCCGACCGGCCCCTGGTGCGCGACCGGATCAGCGCCGAGGCCGTCCACGGGGTATCGGGGCTGGACGGGCCACACCTGCTTGAGCCCAGGCGGGGCCTCGAGCAAAAGCATGCGGTTCCCTTCATCATCGAGACCGTGCTGGCCCATCCCGGCGAGGTGATCCTGGTGCCCACCGGCTCGCTCACCAACCTGGCGCTGGCGCTGCGGCTCGAGCCCAAGATCGCCGGGCTCATCCCGCAGATCGTGCTGATGGGGGGCTCGCTGGACACCGGCAACTGGACCCCCGCCGCCGAGTTCAACATCCTCTGCGACCCCCACGCCGCCCGGATCGTCTTCGAATCGGGCATCCCCATCGTAATGTTCGGCCTCAACCTGACCCACCAGGCCATCGCCACCCCCAGCCGGGTCGAGCGCTTCCGGGCATTGGGAAAGCCGGTGGGCGAGATTACCGCTCAGCTGCTCGAGTTCTTCCGCGAGCACCACAAGGCCCGCTACGGCTGGGACGGGGCCGCCCTGCACGACCCCTGCGCGGTGGCCTACTTGATCCGGCCCGAACTTTTCAAGACCCAGGCCATGCACGTGGCCATCGAGACCGCCGAAGGGCTCGATTTTGGCCGTACCGTCTGCGATCGCTGGAACGTCACCGGCCAACCCGCTAACGCCCTGGTGGGGCTCGAGGTGGACGCCGAGGGATTCTTCGACCTGCTGGTGGAGCGCATCGGCAGGTATCGCTAAGGTAACGCCAAACGCAGTGGCTCACCGGGTACGCTCGGGCAGTCCGGGAAAGCTTGCCCAGAAATCACAGCTCGAGTGTAAAAACCGGATTAAATTTGAAGTTGCTCGGGGGGCGGGTTTGCTCGAGCCCCGAGGGTCATCCGTACTCCTCCGACCTCGACCCCAGGAGCCCTTCTGACCGTTGAATCTTCGCGCCGTGCTATCGCCCGTCTTCATGGAAGAACTCGTCACCAACGCCCCCGCCTCCTGGCCCAAGGTGCGCCTCAAGGGGTTTATCCCCAGCAACCGCCCCGAGCACCGTAAAGCGAACCAACTCCACTTCGCCACCGCGGTGGAGGCCAGTTTTCGCGGCTCGGACGTCCAGGTGTTGGAAGCCGACGTGATCCGCATCACGCCGGGGGGCGCGGTGCAGGTGCCCCTGCGGGTGCGAGACAAAGACGGCGACTATGACCTGTTCTTCTACGGCGACCCTGACCCCGAGGCCGCTGGGCACTACGAGGCGTTGCAAGCCCTAGCCCGCAAGACGGGCCGCTTCCGCCCGATCTTCTACAGCACCGACGACCTGACCCTGGTCTACCCCGACCCGCCCGCCGAACCGGTAGCGCGGCGGGACCGGCTCTACGTGAGCGCCTCGCTCTTTCCCAACAAGGGCCAGTACGCTATGTGGTGGGCCGACAAGCCCGGCGAGCGCTTCCTGCTCTCGCGTACCTACGAGATCTACGACCGCATCTACCACGAGGTGGCGGGCCTCGAGACCAGCGCCTTTGCCCAGATCCTGCTCGAGCTAGAGATGATCCAAGACGAGGAGGAGTTCGCCCTGATGACCTCGGTGCCCAACCGCATCGAAATCCCCCTGCTGGGTCCGGAGGGCGTACCGATGGTGGCTTCCTTCTCGCCGGACCGGGGGATTCGCTTTCACCTGCACATGCGCCACGCCAACGCCGAGTACCGCGACGCTTTCCTCGAGCTATTCTTGGCCCGCATGAAGCTATGGAAGAAGGAAAGCCCCGCCACCCGGTTCACCATCGCCGACAGCTTGCCCCTGAACTGGTGGAGAAGCCTATGGAAGCGGCTGCAAGGCAACGAGGAGGAGCAGACCGCCGAGATCGTGGGGTCGCTGAACCGCTGACCCATCGCAGACTTCAGCAAAAACGAGCCGGGTGGAGTATTTTCGCGGCGATAGCCGGGTGGGTCAACCAAGCGCGAAGTGGCCGTAACTGATGGTCAGCTGTAAGAGGTTGTCAGTGTGGGTGCGGAGGTGCGATTCTTCACTTTGTTCACAACGACAGAGCGTCGGCCAAAGACGCTTGCCAGCCCTGATAAGGCTCAGGATTGAATCCCCAGCTTGTCCAGGACGAAGGCGTACTCGAGCGCGATCTCCTTTAGCCGGTCGTAGCGGCCCGAGGAGCCGCCGTGCCCGGCCCCCATGTGGGTTTTGAGGAGGAGGGTATTCGAATCGGTCTTGAGTTCGCGCAGCCGGGCCACCCACTTGGCGGGTTCCCAGTAGGCCACCCGGGGGTCGTTGAGGCCGGTGGTGACGAGGAGGTGCGGGTAGGCCTTGGCCGCTACGTTGTCGTAGGGGCTATAGGACTTCATGTAGGCGTAGAACTGGGGGTCTTGGGGGTTACCCCACTCGTCCCACTCGAGGGTGGTGAGGGGGATGCTGGCATCGAGCATGGTGGTGATCACGTCCACGAAGGGCACGTTCGCCACCACCACCCGGAAGAGGTCGGGGCACAGGTTGAGGATGGCCCCCATCAAGAGGCCGCCCGCGCTGGTTCCGGTGGCGGCGAGCTTTTCCGGGGTGGTGTAGCCGGTTCGAATGAGGTGCTCGGCGGAGTCGATGAAGTCGCTGAAGGTGTTTTTCTTCTCGAGCAGCTTGCCGCCCTCGTACCAGCCCCGGCCCATCTCGGCCCCCCCGCGCACGTGGGCGATGGCGAAGATCACCCCTCGCTCCAGCAGGGGCAGTCGGTTGGGGTTGAAGGTGGGGTCGGCACTCGAGCCGTAGGAGCCGTAAGCGTACAGGTAGAGCGGGGCCGGGCCTCCCTCGCGCGCCCCGCGCTTGTAGACCAGCGAGAGGGGGATTTGGGCTTTGTCCCGGGCGGTGGCCCAGACCCGTTCAGAGACGTACTGGCGCGGGTCGTAGCCGCCCAGCATCGGGTCTTGCTTGAGCACCCGGGAGGTCCGGGCGAAGAGGTCCAACTCGAGCACCGTCCGCGGCGTGACCAGCGACTGGTAGTGGACCAGCACCCTTTCGGTGTCGAAGACCCGGTTCTCGCCCAGCGTGAGCGTGTAGACCGGCTCGGAGAAGTCGAGCCGGTAGGTGACGCCGATGGCGAACTCGTGGACCCAGAGCTGGGTCAGGCCCCCCTCGCGGCCCGCCAGGATTAGGTGCCGGGCGAAGGGGTAGACGTTTTGCACATAGACCTCGGGTCGGTAGGGCAGGCCCTCGCGCCAGTTCTCCCGGCGGGGGTCGGCGATGGGCGCCCGCAACAGCCGGAAGTTCTGGGCGTTTTCGTTGCTGAGGATCAGGAAGTCGTCACCGTGATGCTCTAGCGTATACTCCACCCCGCGCACCCGGGGCGCGAAGACCTTCCAGGGGGATTCGGGTTGGGCGGTCTCGAGATGGCGCACCTCGTCGGTGGTAGTGCTGTTGGAGATGGCGAAGAGGAAGCGCCCGCTGCGCGATTTCGTGAGGTAGAGCCGATATGTGGGGTCGGACTCCTCGTAGAGCAAGGGGTCGCTGAAGGGGGCCGCGCCCAGGCGGTGGCGGTAAAGCTGGAAAGGCCGCTGGGCCGCGTCCATCTGGGTGTAGAAGAGGTACTGCCCCGTGGCGTCCCACTCCAGGCTGGCGTAGAGAAACACGTTGCCGATGCGGTCGGGCAGCAATTCGCCGCTCTGCAAGTCCTTGACGTAGACGGTGTAGCGGTCCGAGCCGTCCTCGTTTTGCAAGTAGGCCAGCAAGCGGTGGTCGGGGCTCGGTTTGAGCAGCGTGACCGAGAGAAAGGCCTTGCCCTCGGCCAGTTGGTTGAGGTCGAGGATGATTTCCTCCGGGGCGGCCTCGAGTTCGCCCCGGGAAACGGCTTTCTTGCGGCAGTGGATCTTGTACTGCTTGCCCTCCTCGGTGCGTGTGTAGTAGAAGTACAGCCCGTCCTGCACCGGGACTTCCAGGTCGGTCTGCTGGATCCTCGAGAGCATCTCCCGGTAGAGCCGTTCGCGCAGGGGCTCGAGGGGCCGGGTCACCTCTTCCAAGTAGGCGTTTTCGGCCTCCAAGTAGGCGATGGTCTCGGGGTTTTCCCGCTCCCGCAGCCAGTAATAGTCATCCAGGCGGGTATCGGCGTGCAGGGTGTGGGGGTGGGGAATGCGCCGGGCCCGGGGGGCCGGGTTAATCTCTGCGCTCATGCGGCTATTTTTCACCATGGATGGGCTAAGCACAAAGTAGACTTGGATTGTTCAAGCAGAAGGCTATTCGGGCGAACCGGCTTCTCGGGTTTTCGTGGGGGTGTTGGATGAAGGTTCGGAGCTCGAGCCTTGTATGGCTTAGATGGGTTCAAACTGCGGTCGTATGGCTGGCGCTAAGCGCGGCGGGCTGGGGCCCGGGGGCGCTGGCCGCGGCCCCTAAGCACGTTCCTCCCGGCGTGGTGGTCAAACCCGGCGAGTATCTCTCCCTGCTGGGCAAGCGCTACGGGGTGAGCGTGGCCCAACTCAAGCGCTGGAACGGGCTCAGCAGCAACGTCATCCATCCCGGGCAGCGGCTACGGGTCCGGCCACCGGCCACCTCGTTCTCGGTCAAGCTGGTCACCCGGCCCGTGCTGAAGGTTCCGGTGCTGGCTGTCCACATCAACCTGGCCCACCCCGAGGTGAGCATCCGGCCCCTGCTGCCCCCGCCGGGGGTGGGCCGGGGCGGGGAGGTGTTGCAACGCCTGGCCTGGCGTACCCGCCTGGTGGCCGCGATCAACGGGGGCTATTTTCACCCCCGCACCTTCTGGCCCGCCGGGGACTTGGTGGTGGGCGGGCATCAACTGATCAAGGGAAGCATCCAGACCGCGCTGGCCATCACCCCCGACAAGCGGGCCCGGGTGGTGGTGGGGCCGCAGACCTGGCGCGGCTACGAGACCGTGATCGCCAACGGGCCCTACATCCTGCGGGGGGGCCGGTTGGTGGTGGCTCCCCGGGCCGAGGGCTACAGCGACCCCGCCATCTGGCGCCGGGCCCGGCGCAGCGCGGTGGGCGTAGTCAACGAGCGCTACTTGATCTTCGTCAGCACCAAGATGGAGCTCACCCTCTCCGAGCTGGGCAAGGTGATGGCCAAGCTGGGGGCCAAGGAAACCATCGTGCTCGACGGGGGTTCCTCGACCGGGCTGGTCTGGAAGGG
>DASTSL010000076.1:0-23747 GCA_035760705.1 Meiothermus sp.
CCCCGGCGTCCAAGTAGGCAGTAGCGATGCCGACCTCGTTGAGGTACTTGCGTACGGTGGGAGCGTCTTCGCCGGAGTTCAGGAACACGATGGGGTAGCCCTGTTTGGCGTACTCGGCCAAGAGCGGCATCTCCGCCCGGCAAGGCGGGCACCAAGTAGCCCAGACATTGACCAGCAGCGGCTTGGACAGGTCCTTCCAGGCCACCAGGTTGACGCTCCCGTCGGGGGCCAGGCGCTCGAGCTTCAAGTCTGCCGGTAGGGCCTGGGCCGCTTGGCTGGGTACGGGTTTGAGCACCAAGGGGACCAGGGCGACACCTACCGCCAGTGCTCCGGCGGGGAGAAGCCGGGTGGATTCCCGCTTCAAACGCCAGAAGGCAAAGAGTCCTGCCCCCAGAAGCCCCCACCCCCAGGCGAAGCCCCCGCTGCGGATGTCCACCAGGGCCAAGAGGGCCGGGAGGATGCCGCTTTGCAAAAAGGCCTGGGGATGCTCGAGCGCGTACCCCAACCGGGCCGCCAGCACTCCGACTAAAGCCACTTGCCAGGCGGCGGCGTCCAGCTTGGGCTGCCGTAGCCGACCCACCAGGGTCAAGAAGACCAGCAGGCCCAAGATCAGCGAGAAGCGGCTCCACTCGAGCGTTAGCGGCCCCAATTTTAGCGCGTCAGGGGTAAAGCTCATCGCTCCACCGGATACCCGGCGGCCTGCCAGGCCAGGAGGCCGCCCTGGACGTTACGGATGTTGCTAAAGCCCTTGCTCACCAGAATCTGGCTGGCTTGGGCGGAGCGGTTCCCGCTCCGGCAGATCACGTAGACCGGGACGTTTTTGGGAATTTCCGCGAGGCGGCCCGCCAACTCCCCCAGCGGGATCAGCTTGGCCTTCGGCACGTGCCCGGCGGCGAACTCGTAAGGCTCGCGCACATCCAGGACGAACTTGGGGGCCGGGGCCTGGCGGAGCTGCTGCACGCTCACGTTTTGGTAGCCAGCCTGGGCCAACACGCCCACCAGCCCCAGCAGGGCGAAGACCAGCAGGAACAGCCTCAGCTTCATGCTTGTACCCCCGCCCCGGCGGCTTTGAGGGTGGTCTCGAGAAAGACCCGCTCGGGCTGCCCGCCCAGCACCCGCTCCGTCCCCTGCCCGCTGATGATGGTGTCGGGTACCCCAGAGATGCGGTACTGCTGCGAGAGCAGCGGGAACTCGTTGGCCTCGATGCCTTCGGCGACCACGTGGGGGTTGTGGAAGGCGAAGCGGAAGGCGGTGAGCACCGCGCGGGGGCAGTAGGGGCAGGTGGGGGTGACGAAGCTTTGCATCCGCACCGGCTGGGTGATCTTTTGCAGTTCGCCCTGGCTCTTCTCGCTCAGGCCGCTCTGCCCGGTGCCTAGCATGATCAGGGTCTCGATCAGGGTGCTGAATTCGTACCCCGCGGGCAGACCGATAAAGCGGATATTGCTGCGGCTCGAGCCCGCCTCGCGCAGCAAGATGGTGGGGGCCAGCTTCAGGCCCAGCGCCTGGGCCTCGGGGTCGGCGAGGGTTTTCTCCACCACCGAGAGGTGCTCGTTGAGGCTGGCGACTTCCTTTAAGAGGCCCAGGGTTTCCTCTTGCATCCCCGGTTCGTCCTGGCCGGGCACGATGAGGCCGCTTCCCCTGAAGACCACCAGCTCTACCGGGTTCTGCATAGGGGCTAGCGCCTCCCGCACCTGGGCTTGGATTTTCTCGTCCAAAAAGTTCATGTAAGCTCCTTTGGTTTCCCCCGAGGAATATACCCCCTAGGGATATTTGACAATATACCCCCTCCGGGTATAACATGCAAGTATGTTGTTCAAACAGATCTACGAGGAAGGATTAGCACAGGCGAGTTACCTAATCGGTTGCCAGGCTTCGGGCGAAGCCATGGTGGTAGACCCTAAGCGGGACATCGACACCTACCTTGAGGAGGCTCAACGAAACGGCTTGAGGATCGTAGCCATCAGCGAGACCCACATCCACGCCGACTACCTCTCGGGTGCCCGCGAGCTGGCCAAGGCTACAGGGGCCACCCTTTACCTCTCGGACGAGGGAGACGAACACTGGAAGTATGGCGGACTGGAAGGCTTCGAACATGTGCTGATCCATGATGGCGACGAGATCCGGCTGGGCAACGTGAGGGTCAAGGCGGTGCACACCCCCGGTCACACCCCCGAGCACCTGAGCTTCCTGGTCACCGACGGGGCCGCTGCGGACGAACCGGGTTTCATCCTCACCGGGGACTTCGTGTTCGTGGGGGATATCGGTCGCCCGGACTTGCTCGAGGAGGCTGCGGGGATCGCCGGAACCGCCGAGCCGGGCGCGCGGCGAATGTTTAAAAGCCTGAAGGAGAAGTTTCTGACCCTGCCCGACTACGTGCAGGTCTGGCCCGGCCACGGGGCAGGCTCGGCCTGTGGCAAGGCCTTGGGTGCGGTGCCCAGCAGCACCGTGGGATACGAGCGGCGCTTCGCCTGGTGGGCTGATTACCTGGCTAAGGACGATGAAGAAGGTTTTGTGAAGGCCCTCCTTTCTGGTCAACCAGAGGCCCCCAGCTACTTTGCCGTGATGAAACGCCTCAATCGCGACGGGATGCCGATTCTGGGCGACCTATCCCAGCCCCATCGGCTCACCCCCGAGCAGTTCCGCCAGGCCTTGCAGGGGGGAGCGGTGCTAGTGGATACCCGTGACAAGTTCGCCTTTGCCGGGGGACACCTACCCGGCTCTCTCAACATCCCGGCGGGCAAGAACTTCTCCACCTGGGCAGGCTGGTTGTTGCCCTACGACCAACCGTTGGTGCTCCTTGCGGGAAGCGGACAGGTTCAGGACCTGGTGCGCAAGCTGATGCGCATCGGCTTAGATAGGGTGGTAGGGTATATCCCCAGCCTGGAGGACTACACCCAAAGCGAACCCGGGGGTGAACTCGAGACCGTCCCCCAGTTCACCGCCGCCGAGGTCAAGGCGAAGTGGGAGAAGGGCGAGGTGGTCATCCTCGATGTGCGCGGGGCCGACGAGTACAAGGCCGCCCATATCCCCGGTGCCCTCAACATCCACGCGGGCCGGGTGATGAAGAACCTGGGGCGCATCCCCAAGGAGCAGCCGGTGGTGCTGCACTGCCTGGGCGGGGACCGCTCGAGCACCGCCATCAGCGCCTTGCTGGCGGCGGGCTACCACAACGTCAGCAACCTGACCGGGGGGATCAAGGCCTGGCAGGAGCAGGGCTTTCCCCTGGAAAAAGGTGAAGCGCCTCAACCGGTGGGGGCTTAGATGCTGGGTTGGCTCAAGGGCCTACTGGGCCCGGCGGTGCCCTCCCTGAGTCCGCAAGAGGCTCAGGCCAAGCTCAAAGCCGGAGCCATCTTGCTCGACGTGCGTACCCCGCTCGAACGCAAAGACGGCAAGATTCCCGGTTCTAAAGCCTTGCCCTTGGCAGAACTGACCGACGGCTGGGAGAGCTTACCTAAGGACAAGGAGATCATCTGTCAGTGTGCAAGCGGCAACCGCAGCCGCCAGGCTGCGGCCTTCCTGGCCCGCAAAGGCTATACCGCTTATAACCTCCTTGGGGGAATTGAAGCCTGGAAGCGGGCTGGGTTACCCCTCAAGAAGTAAATCCTAAGGCCGAGGCGTGAATCAGGTAGTGTCTCGGCCTGGATATGCAACGTTTCTACAGGTCAGGTGAACTATGCTACATACCCAAGTTAAGAACATCCATCCCCAAGAAGCGAAGCAAATGCTCGAGCAAGGCGTCCGGTTCGTGGACGTGCGCGAGGTCGAAGAGTTCGACCAGGCCCGTATCCCCGGGGCCAAGCTGATCCCCGGCTCGGAACTTGCCCAACGTTTCCACGAGATTCCTAAGGATGGGCCGGTAGTGGTGTACTGCCGCAGCGGGAACCGCAGCGAGCAGGCCGCCTACTGGCTGGCCGGGCAAGGCTATGACAACCTGCTCAACCTCGAGGGTGGCCTCCTCTCCTGGTATCGCCAGGGCCTGCCCCTCGACACCCAGCCGCTGGAGGAGACCTACTCCACCGCCCACTACACCGACCTCACCCCCCACCAGGCCGAAAGCTGGGTCAAGGAAGGGGCCTATGTGGTGGACGTGCGCGAACCCTACGAGTACGCCATAGGCCACCTGCCGGGCGCGGTCAACCTCCCGCTCGGTCGGTTCCCCCAGAGCCTGGGCCAGCTCCCCCGCGACCGCAAGATCCTCTTGGTCTGCGCCTCCGGCGGGCGCTCGAGTTCGGCAGCGGAGTACCTGGTGGGGCAGGGCTTCCCCAAGGAGCGGGTGGGGAACCTGGAGGGCGGCACCTACGGCTGGATGAGCGCGGGCCTGGCGGTTGAACGATGATCCTGGCCTGGATCGGAGCCGTCTTTATCGGGCTGGCCCTGGGGCTGTTGGGCTCCGGGGGCTCGATCCTCACCGTGCCGATCCTGGTCTACCTGGTGGGCGAGCCCGACAAGCTGGCCATCGCCGAATCCCTGGCTATCGTGGGCCTGATCGCCCTGGTGGGGGCCTTTCCCTACGCCCTGCGCGGGCTGGTGGACTGGAAGAACGTGGCGGTGTTCGGCATCCCCGGCGTGGTCGGCACCTACGGCGGGGCCTGGCTCTCGCAGTTCGTGAGCGGGGCGGTGCAACTCGGCCTGTTCGCCGCGGTGATGCTTCTGGCGGCCTTTATGATGGCCCGGCCCAAACCGCTTCAGGCCGTGCACAAACCCCCAGCGCTCTGGAAGATCGGGCTCGAGGGCCTCATGGTGGGCATCGTCACCGGGCTGGTGGGGGTCGGGGGCGGTTTCCTGATCGTTCCGGCTCTGGTTTTGCTGGGTGGTCTGCCCATGCATCTGGCGGTGGGGACTAGCCTGCTCATCATCGCGCTCAAGTCGGCCAGCGGTTTTTACAAGTACCTGCACCTGCTCCCCGGGCTGGGTCTGGCGGTGAACTGGGGTTTGGTCTTCTTGTTCAGCGCCCTGGGGATCGCCGGGAGTTTCCTGGGTGGGCGCATCGGGGTCCGCATCCCGCAGGATGCGCTGCGCCGGAGTTTCGCCGGATTTCTGGTGCTGATGGGGCTTTATATCTTCTGGCAGAGCCTGCCCAAGCTCTGAGCGCGGGCCCAGGTTTTCGTAGGGCGTACTGCGGTACGCCCTGGCTTTTTTGTGCTGATGGGGGAAACCCCCTTTGGCGCAGACTGCTCCGCCGTCAGGGCCGTTCGGCTCCTTCGATCACAACATGTCTTCCATGCTTGGGGGTGCCCAGGCTCGAGGGAGTTGGTTGGGATGCTTATCACCGTCCGGCGTTGGCCAAGCCCGCGATGTCGTAGGGGTAGAAGTTGGGTGGCTGGCTGGCTTCGTTCAGGCGCCGGAGATGTTCGGGGGCTAAGTTCCAACCGGTCGCCCCCAGGTTGACCTCGAGCTGGTCCATGCTCCGTGCCCCAAGGATGGGCGCGGTGACGCCGGGTTTTTGCAACAGCCAGTTGATGGCGACCTGCGCGGGGGGCCTGCCACTCTCCCCGGCGACGGCGTGCAGCGCGTCCAGCACCCGCCAGGTGGGCTCGGTGTTCATCTTGCCCCAGCTCTCACCCCAGCCCTGCTTCTCGGCCTCGTCCACTCGGCTTCCCTCGGGCGGGGCGCTCATGCCCCGGCGGTACTTGCCGGAGAGCCAGCCGCCGCGCAAGGGGCTCCAGGGGATGATCCCCACGCCCTCGTTGAGGCAGACCGGGACCAGTTCCCACTCCGGGCCGCGGCAGAGCAGGTTGTACTGCGGTTGCAGGCAGGTGAAGGGCTCGAGCCCCATCTGCCGGGAAAGGTCGATGGATTTTTGCAGTTGCCAGCCGGTGAAGTTGCTGGCCCCCAGGTAGCGTACCCAGCCCCGCCGCACCAACTCGCCCAGGGTGGAGAGGGTCTCCTCGAGCGGGGTGGTCGCGTCCCAGCAATGCACCTGGTAGAGGTCGAGGTAATCGGTGCCGAGCCGCCGCAGACTGGCCGCGACCCCGTCCAGGATGTGCTTGCGCGATAACCCCGCGTCGTTGGGGCCTTGCCCCATCTCGAAGCGGACCTTGGTGGCGATGATCCAGTCCTCGCGGCGTTGCCCTTTGAGCCACTTCCCCACGATCTCCTCTGAGCGGCCCTGGCCGTACACGTCGGCGGTGTCGATGAAGTTGCCCCCGGCAGCGGCGAAGCGGTTCATCATCCGGATGCTCTCGTCCTCGCTGGCCTCGCGTCCAAAGGTCATGGCCCCCAGGCACAGCTGGCTCACCCGCAGCCCGGTGCGGCCCATGTAGCGGTAGTTCATCGCGAACCTCCTGAGCGCATCGTAATCCTCCCGATGGTCTCGAGGTCAAGGAACCTACAATGACCTCTATGACCCACGACCCCTTCAACGCGGTGATCCTTCCCGTTCTGCACCACCCCCACGCCGCCAGCGGCCCGCTGGCGGGCCTCACGTTCGCCGCCAAGGATCTCTTCGACGTGGCGGGTTTGCCCACCCGGGCCGGAAACCCCGACTTCGCCCAGCGCTGGGGTATCCCCACCCGCGACGCCTGGGCCGTTCGGGCTCTGGCCGATGCCGGGGCTAAGCTCGTCGCCAAGACCCACACCCACGAGCTGGCCTACGGCATGACCGGGATCAATCCCCACTACGGCACGCCCACCAACCCCAAAGCGCCTGGTCACATCCCCGGCGGGTCCTCCTCGGGCTCGGCGGTAGCGGTGGCCGCGGGCTTAGTCCCGGTGGCCCTGGGCTCGGACACCGGGGGCTCGGTGCGCATCCCGGCCTCGCTCTGTGGCATCTGGGCCTACCGGCCCACCCACGGGCTCATCCCGGCAGAGGGCGTGGTTCCCTTGGCCCCCAGCTACGACACGGTGGGGTTGCTGGCGGCCAACCCCGAGGTCATGGAGCAGTTCGCCCGAGTCCTCCTGGCCCCGCGAGCCCTGACCCCCGCGCCCTTTACCCGCGCCCTGATCGTGCAGGATGCCGCCGATCTCGCCGACGCCGAGGCCCTGCGGGCGGTGCAGGAGCTGGCTCGCTGTCTCGAGCGCCTGGGCTTGGCAGTGGGGGAGATCCGGCTGGGTCTGCTCGAGGACTCCATCGCCGCCCAGCGCGTCCTCCAGGGAGCCCAAGCCTGGAGCGTTCACCGGGACTGGATCGAAACCCGGCAACCCCGGCTGGGCGACGACGTGCAGAGGCTCTTGGCGATGGCCGCCCGGTTCACCTCCGCCGAGATCGGCCAGGCGCTGATCGGGCAGGCTCGAGTGGTCAGCGAAGCGTTGCCGCGCTTTACCCCGAGAACCCTGATGCTCCTCCCCGCCACGCCGAGCGCCGCCCCCAGGATCGAAGACCTCCGCGACACCGAGCGCGCCCTGGACTTCCGCTGGCGCACCCTCACCCTGACCACCCTGGCCAGCGTGCTGGGCCTGCCGGTGGTGACGGTCCCCGATTTGAGCGGTCCGCTCCCGGTGGGAACCCAGTTGATCGGCCCTGGGGGGAGCGATCTGGGGCTGCTCGAGCTGGCGCACCGCCTGAACCTTTAGTCCTACGGCCAGGGGATATGCCCGGTCTCGGCGCATGAACCCTGTCTGGTGGGCCATTCGGCCCATCCTGGCGGCGGGGATGCGCTTATAATCGAAATTGGAGATATCCCTTTGAATCCTTCCTGGGAAGCGCTGCGGGGCCAGATGGGGGAGCGGTTTTACCATCTGGCTACCCGCTGGCTCGAGGATTCCCCTCCGGGTTGGCCGGAGGCATTGCCGCAACTGCTGGAGGCCGTACCCGGTGTGCAGGGGGCCAGCCTTTTGCTGCGCGAGGGGGAGGGGTACTCGCTGGTGGCCCAGGTCGGGTACGACGACACCCTCCTGGGAGCCCGGGAGAGCCTGGCCGATAGCCTGCGCTGGTACGGGGGGGACCTGGAGGGTTGGCAAAACGGCGAGATGCGCCGCCGCCGCGAATTGCCGGGGTTGGCCGCGACCTTTGAGGAGCGCGATACCCGCTATATGCAGCACGGCGGTTTGGCGGAGATCCAGGAGAGCCTGATCGCGCCCCTGGCGTTCGAGGGCGAGGTCTGGGGGTTTCTCAACCTCGACACCTTCGAAGCCGCCGGGTTCCCCGCGGGGCTCGAGACCCTCTGCCAAGACCTGGCGGCGCAACTGTGCTTGCTGTTGGCCTCCTGGCGGCAGCAGAGCGCGGCCAGGAGGCGTCAGACCTTGCTGGAAGCGGTGGCCGACGGGCACGGGGTTTTGCGCCAGGTGCACGGGACCCAGGCTTTGTACGACGCGGCCCTCTCGGCCTTGCTCGAGCATACCCGGGCCGAGAGCGGCTGGATCCTGCGGGAGAACCCGGAGGGTTTCGAGGTGGTGAGCCAGCGCGGGCTCGAGGGGAATCCGCTCGAGGGAGGCGGGGTTTTTCTGGTCGCCCTGCTGGATCATGCGCATCCCACCCTCTACCTGAGCCTCAAGGATCGCGAGGAGACCTTCAGCCCCGAGGAGCAGGTCTTCACCCGTGCGCTGGCCGAGGCCCTGGGGTTAGCCCTCGAGCGCGAAGGGGCCTTGGCCGAGGCCCAGGAGCGAACCGCCACCTTGCGCAGCGTGGCCGAACTTTCGGCCCTGCTGGAAAGCCTCACCGACCCCGAGGCCATCGCCCGGCAGGGGCTCGAGGTGGCGTTGGGCTTCACCGGCTTCGAGCTGGGCGGTTACTTCCTGAGCGTCCACAACCGGGTGCACAAACAGTTTTTGGTGGGCGAGTACCCCGAAGCCTTCGAGCAGCTCTATCAGGGGCGGCAGAAGGCGGGCGAGGGCTTGGTGGGGGCCTCGCTGGCCCAGGGGCAGCTTTTGTTCGTCCCCGACTACGCCTCGAGCCACTACGCCTTGGAGGACTTCGCCCGCGACGGCCTGGTGAGCGCCCTGGCGGCCCCGGTAGGGCAGAGCGCGGCCATCGCGCTCGGCAGCCTGCGGCGGCGGGTCGAGCTGACCCCCGAGTCCCAGGCCCTGGTGGCTTTTCTGGCCCGGCGGGTGGAGTGGGCCCTGGAGCGGCTCAAGCACCTCGAGCAGATCCAGCGCACCCGCGACTCGGCCTTCCGTGCGCTGGGGTTGGTGCTCGAGTACCGCGACTACGTGACCAAGGGTCACACCGACCGGGTGGTGGCCCTCGGCGAGCGGTTCGGCATGGCCCTGGGGCTGGCCGAGACCGAATTGGAGGCCCTGTGCTGGGGGGCTTATCTGCACGACATCGGTAAGATCGCCATCCCCGACGCGGTGCTGCTCAAGCCCGGCTCGCTCAGCGAGGCCGAGTGGGCCACCATCCGCCGCCACCCGCTGATCGGCTACGAGATGCTCTCCGGGCTGCCCGAGTTGCCCGCCGGGACCCTCCAGGTGGTGCGCCACCACCACGAGCGCTGGGATGGGGGCGGCTACCCCGACGGCCTGGCCGGGGCCGCGATCCCGCTGCCAGCCCGAATCTTCGCTTTGGTGGACGTCTACGACGCGCTGACGAGCCCCCGCCCTTACAAGGCGGCCTGGAGCCGCCGCAAGGTCCGGGCCGAGATCCGTAGCCAGGCCGCTCAGCAGTTTGACCCGGAACTGGTGGAGGTATTTTCGAAGCTCTAGCCTGACTTGATCCAAGCGATAGCGGAGGCAATTCTCGATGGCGAAGACGACAGGAGCGACCTTAAACCTCCCGGATATCGACCCCCGCAGCACCCCCGGTTTCAACGGGGACAAGGAAAAGGCCCTGGCCGAACTCGAGAAGCTCACCGCCCGTCTCGACGAACTCCAGGAGCAACTTTATGCCGAGCGCAAGCACCGGGTGCTGGTGATCTTGCAGGGGATGGATACCTCCGGCAAGGACGGCACCATCCGCCACGTGTTCAAAAACATCGACCCGCTGGGGGTGCGGGTGGTGGCGTTCAAGGCCCCGACCCCGCCCGAGCTGGAGCGCGACTACCTGTGGCGGGTGCATCAGCACGTCCCGGCCAACGGCGAGCTGGTGATCTTCAACCGCAGCCACTACGAGGACGTGCTGGTAGCGCGGGTGCACAACCTGGTGCCCAAAACCGTCTGGTCGCGGCGCTACGACCACATCAACGCCTTCGAGAAGATGCTGGTGGACGAGGGGACCACCGTGCTCAAGTTCTTCTTGCATATCGGCAAGGAGGAGCAGAAGAAGCGGCTCCTCGAGCGGCTCGAGGAAGCCGACAAGCACTGGAAGTTCGACCCCAAAGACCTGGTGGAGCGGGGTTACTGGGAGGACTACATGGAGGCCTACCAGGACGTGCTGGACAAGACCCACACCAAATACGCTCCCTGGTACGTGGTCCCCGCCGACCGCAAGTGGTACCGCAACCTGCGGGTCTCCCAGCTTCTGGTCGAGGCGCTGGAGGGATTAAGGATGAAGTATCCCCGGCCCAAGCTGGATATCCCTAGGCTCGAGAGCGAACTCGAGAAGATGTGAGGAAAGGTGGAGGTCTTCCCCCGCCTGGAGTCCCCCCGGCTCTTCTTGCGGGAGATCCGCGAGGGGGACGCCGAGGCCATCTACCGGATCTACACCGACCCCCGGGTGGTGCGCTACCACAACCTCGAGCGCTTGGAGGGTTTCGAAGCAGCCCTCAGCTTTGCCGCCTGGATGCAGAGCCTCTATCCCGAGGGGCGGGGGGTGCGCTGGGGGATCGAGGTGCGGAGGTCGCGCGACCTCATCGGCACTATCGGCTACGAGTACCTCGATGCCCGCCAGCACGGGGCCGAACTCAGCTACGACCTGCTCCCGGCGTATTGGGGCCGGGGGCTCATGCAGGAGGCGGTGGGGGCGGTGCTCGAGTACGTCCGGGAGCGAACTTCTCTGCTCTATCTGGAAGCCAACGCGGTCCTGGAGAACCGGGCCTCGCTGCGGGTGCTCGAGAAGGCCGGGTTCGTCCCCCAAGGGGAACCCTACGCGCGGGAGTTGCCGGGTGGGACCATCTACCGGGTGCAGCGGTATCGGCTCGAGGTGGATTTTCGCTGAGCGAAGCGAGGGGAGGCGGGTTGCTCGGGCGCGGCTCTTACGCCGGTTGTCATGCGGAGCTGAAGGCTACGCTCGGTTCTAGCCTGCCCGGGCATCGCTCGGGCATAACCCCTCACAACAGCTCGAGCCCCGGCCAGCCGGTGAGCAGGTCTTGCTCGTTGAGGGCTTCGCCTTCGACCTCCGGCGTCCAGGAGAGATAAGCCGCGAGCGTGGTGAGGGGGGTGGAGGAGGAGAGCGCGAGCAAGGCTTGCCGGGCTCCGGCGGCGCGGAGCGGCTTGGGCACTTCGGGCAGTGGGCCGCGGTGGGCCAGCAGCAAGGAGACCAGCAGGTAACGCTTGTCGGGCTCGAGGCGGGGGGTGTACCCGGCTTCATGGGTCTCGACCTTGTCCTCGAACTTGCGGTAGGTCTCGACATAGCTGCTGCGGTCCTCGGTCATCCAGCGGTCGAACTGACCCTCGGCCTGCTCGAGGCTGCCGCGCCAGTTCTCGTAGCTGCCGAACTTCCAGCCACTCTGCTCGCGCAAGAGGAGGGCTGCGGCATCGTCCACCAAGTCGGCCAGCCCCTGGGTGGTCTGGGTATCTGCTTGCTCAGCCAGACGGCGCAAAGCCCGCTGAAGCTCGGGCGAGTAGAGGAGGGCCAGCCGCAGCCGGGCCACCTCGGCCTCCGGCGCCCCCGCCCCCAGCAAGCCCCCGCCACCCCGGGCCGCGCTGCTCAGACCCCGCACCACCGAATAGGCGATCAAGCCCAGCACCAGGATGGTGATGATCGAGGCCATGCCGATGCCCCCGCCCCCGATGCCCGGGGTCACGTAGACCGGCGGGGCCGGATAGACCGGGTATACCGGCGGGGTGTTATAGGGTCGGCTGGGGGTGGGCAGCGGGAAGGAAGGGGCCGGGGAGGGGTTCACACGCGGCACCGAGGGAGTACGAAAACCCCCGCGCCCACCCGCCCCGCCGCCCGAGCGCTGGGCCAACCCCACAACCAGAAGCACCGGCCCCAACAAGGCCAGAAGCACCAGCAGCCAGACCCCAAATCTACGCACGCTTACACGATACCGCAGGGAGGAAGGTTTTGTCGGTGGGCAAACGCGGAAGCCCTGCCTGGCGCTTCTCGGCATCCTCCTGAGGGAAACCCACCTCACCGCGAGCGGGCTACGCTCCATCCCGCCCGCTTGCGGTGTGGGCCAGCCCGAGGTGTGCTGAAAAGGCTCAAGGCGGGCTAATCTTTTCCCCACCGGCGGCCCCAAATAGCCTCGAGCCCAAAGGCTACAATGGAAGATCCCCGGTCGAAGATCCCCGGTCCGGGAAAGTGTGAGGACGGCTGGGATTGTAGCGGGTAATGTTAGTAAACTTGACATGAGGAGACTGAAGGCTTAATGCCTATGCTGGCCGAGATTCCGGCTGGAGGAGAACTTTAAATGAGCGAACGAAGCGAGAACAAAACCCTTCCCCCCACGCTGCCTATCTGTCCGGTGCGGGGTTCGGTCATCTACCCCACCATGGTGATGCCCATCGATGCCGGGCGGCCTATCTCGATCCGGGCCATTGACGCAGCGTTGGCCCAGGAGCGGGTCATCCTGATCGTGAGCCAGCGCGACAAGGACCTCGAGACCCCCGGCCCGCAGGATCTCTACGAGGTGGGTACGGCCTGCAACATCCTCAGGATGCGCAAGAACCCCGATGGCTCGGTGCAGATGCTGGTGCAGGCTTTCGCCCGGGCGAAGGTGACCCAAGCAGCGCAGCAGGACGGCTACTTGCTGGCCCAGGCCGAGATCATCCCCGAGAGCGTGGGTAAGGCCGTCGAGGCCAAGGCTCTCTTCCGCGAGGTGCGCGAGAAGTTCCAGGCGGTGCTCAAGGAGGGTCGCTACCTGAGCCCCGAGGTGACCCAGTTCGTGCTGAACCTCGAAGACCCCTCGCAACTGGCGGATTATATCGCCTTCCATATGGATTTTCGCCTCGAGGACAAACAGAAAATCCTCGAGACCGCCTCTGCTTCCGAGCGGCTCAAGCAGGTGTTGGTGTTGCTGGACGCCGAACTCGAGTTGATCGAGACGCAAAAGCGCATCCAGCAGCAGGTCAAGGAGGAGATCGACAAGAACCAGCGCGAGTACTTCCTGCGCGAGCAGATGAAGGCCATCCAGAAGGAGCTACACGGCGAGGAGGGGGAAGAGGAGGTCGAGGAGTACCGCGAGCGGATCGCCGCGCTCTCCTTGCCCGAGGCGGTGAAGGGCGAGGTCGAGCGCGAACTGGGCCGCTTCGCCCGGATGCACCCCGACTCCGCCGAGGCTAGCGTGATCCGCACCTACTTGGACTGGATCGTCAACCTGCCCTGGAACACCCGCACCGAAGACCACGTGGACCTCAAAAAGGCCAAGGAGATCCTCGAGGAAGACCACTACGGCTTGGAGAAGGTCAAGGACCGGGTCTTGGAGTATCTGGCGGTGAGGAAGCTCAAGCTCGAGCGGGCCAAGCGGAAGGAGATCCCCGAGGAGGAAGTGGCCAAAGGCCCCATCCTGCTCTTCGTGGGGCCCCCCGGCGTGGGCAAGACCTCCATCGCCAAGAGCATCGCCAAGAGCCTGGGCCGCAAGTACGTGCGGATCAGCCTGGGCGGGGCCCGCGATGAATCCGATATCCGCGGCCACCGCCGCACCTACATCGGGGCCATGCCGGGCCGGATCATCCAGGCTTTGCGCCAGGCCGGGAGCAAGAACCCGGTGCTCCTCCTCGACGAGGTGGACAAGCTGGGGACTAGCTACCAGGGCGACCCGGCGGCGGCCTTGCTCGAGCTGCTGGACCCGGCCCAGAACAAGGAGTTCACCGACCACTACCTGGGCGTGCCCTTCGACATGAGCGAGACGCTCTTCATCTGCACCGCCAACTTCCCCGAGAACATCCCCGGCCCGCTGATGGACCGCATGGAGCTGATCGAGTTCACCAGCTACATCGAGCAGGAGAAGCTGGAGATCGCCAAGCGCTACTTGCTGCCGCGCCAGATGATGGAGAACGGGCTCAAGGAGAACCAGGTGGTGGTCACCGAAGCCGTGCTCTCGCGGCTCATCACCCACTACACCCGCGAGGCCGGGGTGCGCAACCTCGAGCGCGAGATCGGCAGCCTCTTGCGCAAGGCCGCCAGGTACATCCTCGAGAGCGGCAAGAAGCGGGTGCGGATCACCGAGAGCGACCTCGAGAAGTACCTGGGCCCGGCCCGCTTCATGCCCGAATCCGAAGCCCGCGAACCGCAGGTGGGGGTGGCGACCGGGATGTACTACTCGCCGGTGGGCGGCGACATCATGTTCATCGAGGCTACGGTTATGCCCGGCAAGGGCAACCTGGTCCTCACGGGCCAGCTAGGCGACGTGATGAAAGAATCCGCCCGGGCTGCGCTTACCTATGCCAAGAAGAATGCCCAGCGCTTTGGCATTCCGCTCGAGCGCTTTGACAACTCGGACATCCACATCCACGTCCCAGCGGGTGCAGTGCCCAAAGAAGGCCCTTCGGCGGGGATCGCCATCACCACGGCCTTAGTTTCAGCCCTGGCCGATGTGCCGGTGCGCCACGACGTGGCCATGACCGGCGAGATCACCCTCACCGGGCGGGTCTTGCCCATCGGCGGGGTCAAGGAGAAGGTACTGGGGGCCCGTCGAGCAGGGATCCGACAGGTGATCTTGCCCAAGCAGAACCAGTCGGACCTCATAGACGTTCCGGCCTATCTGCGCCAGAACCTTACCTTCCACTTTGCCGAGAACCTCGACCAAGCCCTCGATTGGGCCTTGGTGGGGGGGCTGAAAGGGCTCGAGACCCGCAGTACCCCCGAACCCGGCAAGCCCAAGGCGAGCCGCAAACCCAAGACCCCTCCCGCCGCCCGCGCATAAAGCAACGTTTCGATAGGCCAGGACGAGAATCCTGGTCTATCGTCGTTTTAGGGGGTTTCCCCACCTCCAGTAATTTGCCGATCCTACCGGAGCTGTTGTCAGTCGAGTGGAGCCAGACGCGAAGCGCTCAACATCCCTCCTGTGGGTGGACGTTACCCAATGTGCGGGTAGAAAGACCGGTCCTTTTGCCCGAGCGGGTTGACCCTGTCCGTGCGCATTGGGGGATCCTGAAGACCCCGATCGCTACGCTCAGGAGGACAAAGAACCCGTAGCGCATCCTCTTGGCTGGTACCGCATGCGTGTTGGGAAACGCTGTGGGGGCTTCATTTCCGCATCACGAAACGGGTCTATGGTTAGCATATGCGAAACGGCTGGTGGATCGCAGGTGGGTTCTTGGTGCTGGCCGGGGTGGGGGCGGGGGTCTGGTCGGCCCGGTCGAACCCCCGCTCGGTCGCCCGGCTCGAGCCCGCGTACCCGACCGAGGTTATCCAGATCAAGGCTTCCGAGCACTATCCTTACCGCTCGGCGGCTTTTGACGAGTTCGTGGCGGATTCCTACCGGGAGGTTCCCTCCCAGGTGCAGCCCTTCTATGCCTGGTGGGAAAAGGCCTATGCCCAACACCCCAAGGTCTGGCTCGAGGGCCACAAAACCCTCAGCGCGGCCATGGAAGCTCGGCGGAAGGAGCTGGCCGCCGCCAGGGATGCCACGGGGCTCGAGCTACAAACTGCTGCGTGGCTGCACAAGCTGGTCAAGACCCTGATCCCCAAATTCAGCCTCGCGCGGGGGTTCGAGTTCGTGCATACGGTGGGGCTGGGTGAACGCCAATGCTTGCTGCAATCGGTGCTGATCGCCGGGATGATGCAGGCGATGGGTCTCGAGGCGGGGGTGATGATGGTCTGGAAGAACCCCCAGGGCCAAGAGAGCAACAACGGTCACGCCGTCACGGTGTTGCGCCTCCCGGACGGGCGCGATGTGCTGGTGGATGCCTCCGACCCGGAACCTTTTATCCGCCACCAGGGCCTTTTCGCCTATGACCCCGCCGGGCACAGTTACCGCTTCGTCGAGCCGGTCTATGCCGGGGACTTTATCACCGGCTACCGGCTGCGGCTGAACGGCGAGAAAGTAAAACCGGGCCTGCTGCACCCGCTCGGCACCCGCTTCCTGCGCTCACAGTTCTACTACTACCGGGGCGAGCAAGCTCCCGGCGGGTTTATCGGCCCTTCGAACCCCAAGGGCTTGGCGGCCTCGGCTCGCTTCCTCGAGCAAGCCATCCGCTACGACCCGCAGAACCCGCTGCCGGTGTACGTGCTGGGGCACGTCTACGCTAGAGAGGGCAAAAAGGAGGCTGCCCGCAAGCAGTATCTCGAGGGTTACCGGCTCTACAGGGCCTTCGGCTACGTCCCGGCAGGCCCCCAAGCGGCCTACAACCAGGCTGCGCTGGGGCACTAACAGAGCATTAAGGCCACCTAAACACCCCTCTCGCCCAGCCTACCCCCCCCAGCGGGATAGACTTGGGCGATATGAAGCTTTACCGGATTCTCCTACCGCTGGCCCTCCTGGCGGCCCTGACCGGCTGTCTGCCCAGGGTCAGCCCGCTCTTAGGCACCACCCCGGTGGTCACCGACTTCCGCCCCGACCGCGGAACCGGCGGCGCCTATAAGCTCGACGAGGTGATTAGCTTTAGCTTCACCCTGACCCAGCCGGGCTACGTCACCCTGGTCGCCATTGACCCTGACCTCAACGTCTACGAGATCGGGCGGCGCGGGGCGCAGTACCCGGCGGGCAATCACACCTTCCCGGCCCCCGGCGCTGACTTCCGCCTCGAGGCCAGCCCCCCGGTGGGCCTCCAGCGGGTGCGGCTCATCTTTACCGATACCTCGGCTCCCGCGGTGCGCTTTCGGGGCCGCATGAACGGCAGCGAACTCGAGCGCACCACCCGGGCCTACCTCGAGGCTTCCGGGGCCAAGGTGCGCGACGTGGTGGAGACCACGCTGAGGGTGGTGAACCCGTGAGATTTGCCAAGATAGGGTTATCCGGGCTGTTGGGTCTGAGTTTGCTCGGCTGCCAGATGCAGCAGACCGGACCGGAGGAGTGCCAGGCGGTGGTCTACCAGCCGGGTGGGGTGACCGGGAGTCTTTCACCCGACGCCAACTTCCGCCGGGTAGACGCGGACAGCATCAGCGGGGTCGAGCCGAGCCGTATCCAGGTCGCCGAAGACTCCAACAATCCCTTCAAGGCCGGGCAGATTGTCGTGAGCAATTGTAATGACGGCATGGTGCGTCAGGTGACCGGGGTTCAAGCCGCTACGCCTGCGGGCGGGGTTTCGCCTCAGGGCATCCGTACGGTGTGGCTCAACACCGAATCGGTGGCGCTCGAGGACGCCATAGACTCCGGCGACGCCAGCATCAACTTCGGGCAGTTGGAGATCCAGAGCCTTGAGCAGGCCATGCCGGGGGTCGAACTCCAACAGGTCACCGGCAAGATCACCATCAAAAACCTCACCTTCTCCCCGGTGCAGGGCGTGACGGTGGTGCTCAACGGCTCGGTCGAGCAGACCCTCAATCCGCGTTTCCGCCTGGCGTTCAACAACGGGAGCGTGGACGTGTTCGAGGCCGGGCTAGGCGGACAGTTCAAGTCCGAGATCAAGGCCAAGATCACCGTCACCAAGGCCATCCCGAGCTGGGGGAAAGAGCAGCCCATCGCCCAGGCCGCCCCGATCCGGCGGGCCTTCCTGGTGGGCTCGGTGCCGGTGGTGGTGGTGGTCACCCCCAAATTGGTGATCGGGGCCAGCGGCGGGGCCGATAACAACATCACCGTGGAGGCGGGGATCGCCCCCACGCTGAGCTTTGACGCCGGGGTCAAGTACGACCGGGACGGGGCGCAGAAGTGGATCCCCATCTGGACTGCTCCCACCTTCGCCCTCAACCCCACCTTCAGCTACACGGTTCCGGCTAAGGCCAACGGCAAGGTCTATGCCAAGATGGTCATGGACGTGAAGTTCTACGGGCTGGCCGGGCCGACCCTCGAGGCCGGGCCGCAGATGAACCTGACCCTGAACCCCACCGGCTCGAGCCCCTTGGCGAAACTGGCGGCGGGGGCCGGGGCCAGCGCGAGCGTTTCCGCCGGGTTCAACGTGCTCGGTAAGGGCTTATCGGTGGGGACTGCCCCGCTCACCCGTGAGGCTACCACCGAGCTGAGCTGCACGGCCAGTAGCTGCAATTGAGATTTCCTGACCCAGTAGGGACGACGAGCCTGTCGTCCCTACATGTTCGGATGCCGAAGTACGGCATCGCCACATGACGAGTGGGATCACCCTGCTTTGCGTCTAGCCGGGTGGGACGAAAGCCCAACCCCCTGGGGTGTAGGCTGAATCCGTGCAGGAAACCCAAGCCCTGTGGCATCTTCTCGCCGCTGTCTTGGTGGGTTTCGCGGTGGGGCTCGAGCGCGAACGGGCACGCACCGAGCGCCAGGCTTCGGCCATCGGGGGCTTGCGCACCTTCACGCTGATCGGTTTGCTGGGCGGGGCCTCGGCCCTGGTGAAAGAGCTGTGGCTGGTGCCGGTGGGCCTGGTGGCGATAGGGGCGTTGGGGGTCTACTCGCTCAGCCGTAGCCAGGACGCCACCAGCCCGGTGGCGGCCCTCACCGTGTACGTGCTGGGGGTGTTGTGCGGGCTGGGGGTGGTGCTGCCCGCGCTCTTCGCCGGGGTGCTCACCGTGGCCTTCCTGACCTTCCGCGAAGAACTCCATAAGTTCGTGGGGGGGCTGTCGCGGCAGGAACTCGAGGCGGGAATCCTTCTGGCCTTGCTGTTGGGGGTCATCTACCCGCTCCTGCCCGACGAGGCTTATGGCCCCTACCAGGTGTGGAACCCCCGCGAGATCTGGATGATGGTGGTGCTGGTGGCGGGGGTCAACTTCGCCGGGTATCTGGCCCTGCGTTTTTTGGGTCAGCGCGGTCTGTGGGTCGCGGCCCTCTTCGGGGGGCTGGTGTCCTCCACGGCGGTTACGCTCTCGATGGCCTCGCGGGCTCGAGCCGCCCCCAGCCGGGCCCCGCTGTGGGCCAGCGGGGTGGCGGTGGCCTCGCAGGTGATGCTCTTGCGGGTAGCGTTCTGGGTGGGGCTCTTTGCCCCGGATTTGCTGGGGCAACTCCTGATCCCCCTGGTAGTCTGGCTGGTGTGGGGGTTGCTGGTGGCGTTGTGGCTGGCCCGGCGGGATAGCGCCCCGCCGGACAGTCTGCCGGTGCGGAGCCCCCTCGAGCTGACGGCGGCCCTGAGCTTCGCCTTGGTCTACGCTGTGGTCAAGCTGCTGGCGGCCTGGGGCACGGACATGTTCGGCAACGCCGGGCTTTACATCGTGAGCGCCCTCTCCGGCCTCACCGACGTAGACGCCATCACCCTGTCGGTGGCCCGGCTCAACTCGAGCGGGGAACTGGCCCTGAGCGGGGCGGTGCTGGCGGTGTTGCTGGCGGTGCTGGCCAACACCCTGGTCAAGGCCGGGCTGGCTTTCGGGGGCGGGCGGCTGGGGCAGTACGTGGCGGTGGGGCTCCTCCCCGGCGGGGTGCTGGCGCTGCTGGCGTACGGGCTGTTCGCCAGCTAAGGTTCCTGGTCTTGGTGGCCGCGGTAAACTAGCGGTGTGAATGGCTCCAAGCTAGGCTTCAAGCCCCACCTGCTCTCGCTGCCCCACTATCCCTACCGTAAGGTCGAGGCCCCCATCAAACTCGACCAGAACGAATCGGCCCACGACCTGCCGCCGCAGCTCAAAGAGCGGGCGCTCGAGCGCCTGGCCACCCTCCCCTGGAACCGCTACCCCGCCCTCCATGCCGAGGAGGTGCGCGAGGCCCTGGCCCACCACACCGGCTGGACCCCCGAAGGGGTCGTGGTGAGCCCTGGCTCGAACCTCCTCATTCAGTGCCTGGCCCAAGCCGCCACCCAGGTCCTCGACACCGCGCCCGCCTTCCCGCACTACGCCATCTCGGCCAAGCTGGCCGATACCCCCTACCGAGCGATCCCCCTGCCAGAGGGCTTCCGGTTGCCGCTCGAGGGGCTGCTCGAGGCCATGTCGGGCGAAGCTGGCGTGCTCTTCCTGCCCAACCCCCACGCCCCCACCGGGGCCCTTTTCTCCCAGGCCGAGGTCCGGGCCCTGGCCGATCGGGCGGGGGAGACCGGCTGGCTCTTGGTGATTGACGAGGCCTACCACCAGTTCTCCGGCAGCGACTCCCGCGACCTGGCCCGGCAGCACCCGCACGTGGCCCTCCTGCGCACCTTCTCCAAAGCCTGGGGGTTGGGCGGAATCCGGGCCGGGTATCTGCTCGCGAGCCCCACCGTGGCCAACGTGATCCAGAACCTCTTGCCGCCGTTCGGGCTGCCCGCCCACACCGCCGCGATCCTGCTCACCGTCCTGGAGGACCCCGGCTACATCCAGGAGCGGGTGCAGGAGGTAGAGGCCGAGCGCGAGCGGTTGTACCGCGCCCTGCAACGGCACCCCACCTGGCAGGTTTACCCGAGCCACACCAACTTCCTACTGGTGCGCACCCCTGACGCCGCCGAAGCTTACCGAGCCCTCCTCGAGCGCGGCATCCTGGTGCGGCGACAGGACCACTACGCCGGGCTCGAGGGTTGCATTCGCATCTCGGTGGGAACGTCCGCCGAGAACGATCGTCTCCTGGAAGCAGTTTTCGAGGTGGCCGGGGTGGGCCATGCGTAAGGCCAGCGTCGAGCGCAACACCGCCGAGACTCAGGTTCGCCTCACTTTGGGCCTGGACGGGCCGATCGGGGGGAAGATCACCACCGGGCTGGGCTTCCTCGAGCACCTGCTCATTGCCTTGCAGCGGCACGGGCGGTTCGCTCTCGAGGTCGAGGCCAAGGGGGACCTCGAGGTAGACGTCCACCACCTGGTCGAGGACGTGGGGATCACCCTGGGGATGGCCCTCAAGCAAGCGCTGGGCGACTGCAAAGGGATCGAGCGTTACGGCGAGGCCACCGTGCCGATGGACGAGACCTTGGTCCAGGCCGTCCTCGACCTGTCGGGGCGGCCTTTCCTGGCGTTTCCGGTGGAGGAACTCTCCATCGCGGGCAGCGCGGGCGGGGTGAGCGCCTACCACCTGCGGGAGTTCTTGCGCGGGCTGGCTAACCACGCCGGGATGACCCTCCACGTGCGGCTCCTGGCGGGCCAGGAGGCCCACCACGTGATGGAGGCGGCGGTGAAGGCACTGGCTCGAGCCCTCTACGCCGCTACCCGCCTCACCCGCGAGGATTTGCCCAGCACCAAAGACGCCCTCTGACCGGCTTCACCTGGTTCTCAAAAGCGCTTCATCGGGGGATGCGACGCTTTAATTCGATGAGGAGATTGAAATATTTCTGGCTCGGACTTTTGGCCTGTGCGGTGTTCGCCCAGGCCCAGCAGCTTGGCGATTCCAAACCCATCGGCAAGGAAGGCCCGGCGGTCGCCAAGGCGATCTGTGCGGTGAAGGGCATCTTGGTAGCCGGACAGACCTGCAAGGTCGCCGCAGACCGCCTGGGGACCTCACTCCTCTACGGTCAGGGGCAAGGGCAGCGGGAGTACGTGCTCGAGCACTTCATCTCCGGCAGCTTTACCCAAAAAGGGGCTCAGCAGGCCCTGGTGGGGATGTGCCAAGCCGCCGGGGACATCTGCTCGGGCGAGATCGTGCTGCTCGAGCGGGCCGGTTCGGGCTGGCGGGCGGTGCGGGCCTATACCAACGCGCCTTTTGACTTCTACCTGGGGGCCTGCTTCAAATTCCCTGGTAGCGACGGGCGGGAGCGTCTGGTCTGCCGCTCGCAGGGGTATCTGGATGCTCAGGGGTTGCAGTACCTCTTCAACCTGACCGCCGCCGAATTCAGCACCAAGCTGACCGCTACCCGGCTCCTCAGCTATGGCATCGCCAGCACCTGCTCGGATAAGACCCAGCGGGTGGTCCAGGCTTCCACTTGGGCCCGCAAAGACCTCAACGGGGACCGCCGGGCCGATCTCGAGCTGACCCTGGGTGAAAGCCCCAAGGCCAAGGTGGTCTGTAAACCTACTACCCCCGCCAAGTACGAAACCGGCCCCACCACCCCGGTTCGATTGACCTTTATCTTCGACGGCAAGACCTTCAAACCCACCGCCCAAACCGCCGCCAAAATCAAGACGCTGCCTGTTCTGAAGGTCTCCAGGTAAGCCCTCAGGCAATTGCCTCGCGCTCCCACAACGGTCTCGAGCCTTTGGGCGTAGGGCTCTGCCGCGAACGGCTCTGCCGCGAATATGCCCTTCGTCACCGTATAGCAGACGGGTGCGGGCGTACCCGACATAGAAGAGCGGCCAAGACCAATAGGTTTGACAACCCATAACCTTCGGGTTATAAATAACCCATGGGTTATGAGTCCCTCGGTTTCGCTACGCCCAACGAGGTCTTCAAGTCCCTCGCCGACCCCACCCGCCGGGCCATCTTCGAGCGGCTGGTGCGCGAGGGGGAGCAGACCGTGCGCTCCCTGACCGACCGGGTGGGCGTCTCCCAGCCCGCCGTCTCTAAGCACCTGGCGGTCTTGAAAAACGCGGGGCTGGTGCGCGACCGCCCGTCGGGGCGCGAAGTCCATTACAGCGCCGAAATCAAGGGGTTGGCCCCCCTGGTGGACTGGCTGAGCTTCTACGCGGCCTTCTGGCACGAACGCATGGATCGCCTCGAGGACCTGCTGAAAAGGATGGATCAATGAACAAAACCTCGCCCGAAACGCTCTCCGTGGTCGTCGAACGTGAGCTACCCTACCCGCCGGAGAAGGTCTGGTGTGCGCTCACCCAGCCTCGCCTGATCGAGCAGTGGCTGATGCCCAACGACTTCGAGCCAGTAGTGGGCCGTCGCTTCAGCCTCCAGGCCGATTGGGGCGGCGTGCTGGACTGCCAGGTGCTGGCCCTCGAGCCCAACAGAAAGCTGTCCTACACCTGGACCTTCAGGCACGAGGATGCCGCCTACGATCTGCGGAGTGTGGTGGTCTGGACGCTCACCCCCACCCGCACGGGAACCCACCTGCGGATGGAACAGTCGGGCTTCCGGCCTGATCAGCGGCAGGCCTACGGGGGTGCTAAGGGTGGGTGGCAGCGGTTCCTGGCGAAGCTCGAGGAGGTCTTGGCGCGGACGGATTGAAGACCGTGCGGATCGTCCGCTCCGGTTATCAGAGGAGGGCTAAATGAATTGGAAGTGGGTGCGGCACACCGGCCCGCAGGGGTGAACGCACCGTTGGGCAAGAAGCTCAAGAAGTCGGCGAAGATCGCCGCGAAAGGCCACCATGCAAACGCGATTGTTGTCATTGGAACAGCGTGAAGACCTGCTCACGACACTGAAATCCCGTTTCGAGAAGAATATGGGCCGCCATAAGGGTCTAGAGTGGGCCGCAGTGCGAGCTAGGCTGGAAGCCGAGGCCGAAAAACTGTGGTCGCTGGGAGAAATGGAAAGAACCGGCGGCGAGCCAGATGTCGTTGGCTATGACCCAAAGACCGGCGAATACATTTTCTATGATTGCTCGGTGGAAAGCCCTAAAGGCCGCAGAAGTCTGTGCTACGACCGCCAGGCGCTGGACTCGAGGAAAGAAAACAAGCCGGTAAACTGCGCCATTGATGTGGCCGCCGCGATGGGCATCGAGCTTTTGTCGGAAGAGCAGTATCGGGAGTTGCAGGAGCTCGGAAACTTCGACACCAAAACCTCGAGCTGGTTGAAAACGCCTCCCGACATCAGGAAACTCGGCGGTGCCCTGTTTGGCGACTACCGCTATGGCCGTGTTTTCGTATACCACAGCGGAGCAGAGTCCTACTACGCTGCCAGAGGGTTTCGTGGCTTACTGAGGGTCTAGGTGTCATGGTTGACTTGCGAACTTCGGCAAAAACGAGCCGGTGGAGGCGTCTTTTCGCGGCGCTAGCCGGGTGG
>DASTSL010000077.1:0-3491 GCA_035760705.1 Meiothermus sp.
TCACCATCTGGGCGTCGGCAGGGATGCCCTCTTTCCAGGCGTTGGCCTCGGTGAACAGATTGGGATCGGGCTTGCTCCCGCCGGGTGAACACGCCACCAATGCGCCGACCAGGATGCCGGTGATGCCTAACCGCTGGAATATTTTCATCTAATTCCTCCTTGCTGGCATGGCGAGCTCGAGCCCACAGGTGCCGCAAAACCGCGCGTAGGGCGAGGTGAACTTGGCCTGGCAGCGGGGGCAGGCCTCGAGCAGCCTTTCCCCGTCGTTGGTGCAATAACGCTCGTCTGTGCTGGCCGGGACGGCCCGGGCACAGCGCGGGCAGATGCGGTAAAAAATCCCTGGTTCGTCTTCCACACACTTACCCCCTTGCAAGCTGACCGAACCCGATCATCCATTCGTGGGTTATTTCTGGCAGTCCAGCCGCACCCGCAGGCTGGGGGTAGGGGTGGTGTAGCCGGCCCCGCTGGCCCGGATCGAGTTCTCGAAGCCTTTGGTGTTGATCTCGAGGAGGAGCTTGGTGGGCGTTTTGATCTGGTCTTTGGGGGTGTCGTAGCGGTACCAGAACTTGAGCTGGTGGGTGACCACCCCGCCCGGTGGGAGGTTGGCGTAGGTCAGCTTCTGCACGTCCAGCGCGTCGGCGGTCAGGGTTTGTGCGTCGTCGAAAGCGATCTGGATGCCTTGGTCGCGCAGCCCGGTGAAGACCGGCTGCACCATCTCCTTGGCCCCGCTGCGCAGCTCCACCGTCACGCCCCAGCCGGGGGTCTCGAGGGGTGTCCGGGCGTCCTTCACGATGGGTTCGAGCTTGGTTGCTCTGAAGCGCCAGATGCCGTTGAAGAGGGTCTCACCTAAGCAGCCTTCCAGCGAAGCTCGTTGATTAGCTCCGCCCGCGGTCTGATTGGTGGGGGCCGGGTTGCCCAGGGTGAGGGTGGTTCCCTTGAGGCTATAGTCAATCCCCAGCTCCTTGAGTACCGAGATAGGCAGATAGGTCTTGCCGTTCACCACGATGGCCTTATCGGTGGCTACTTGTCCGTTTACCACGATGCTGTAGGTGGTGCCCGCGGCGAGCGTGACGCCCACCGCGAACGAGAGGGTGAGCAAAGTAAGTTTCCGGTTCATCAGGATCGCTCCTTAGGGGGCAGCCAGCTTCGCGGATGTGGGCTGGCCGCCCTCGAGATCACATCCGGCTCAAGCCCAATTCCATCAACTTGGCACCGGCTTCCCCCAGGTCGGGGTTCACCCCAGCAGAGAGGGCCAACTGCACTCCGATCAGCACCGTTTCTTCCGGGCCAATCGGTTTGGGCTCGTCGTCGCCGGGCGGGTAGGGGCCACCTTTGGGGATAGGGGCCACCTTTGGGGATGCGGATGACGATGTGCCCGTTGCCGCAGTCGTCCACGAAGCGCCCGATGAAGCCTTTGGTATACGCCGCTATGCTGTCTCGAGACCCCTCGGGCAAGGCTTTTCCCATCTCCTCGAGCAAACCCACCTGATCGACTACGGCCTGTCCCACCGCTACTGCCAAGGCGTAGCGCGGGGGGAGCGGCTGGGGGTTGAGCGCGGCCCAAACCCAGGGGTCGGGCAGGGGGCCAGCCGCCCAGCGAACGCGCTCCAGGGCTTTGCGGATCACCGGCCCCCAGGGGCCTACGGGATCGGGGTCGTCGGGGTTGGGGTAAAGACCAGCAAGGTGGCTGACCAGCCGAACCAGGGTTTTATGCGAGAGACTAATGTTTGAACCATTCATACCTTCCTCCTGCGATACTCGGTGAATAGACTTTTTGCCGATAGGTTTACCGCGTGCTCGAGTTCCCTCCCTTCGTCTTTCAGGGTGCGGCAAGGCCGGTCAGACGGCGGTCAGAAAAAGGGCGGGTTATGCCGGTGAGAGAAAGGGCCAGTGAGTTACCGGCCCTTTCTCAGTGCAGACGCCTTTCGGCTTTCCCCGCGAATACTCCCACGGATCAGTCGTCCCCTGAGCTTGTCGAAGGGGACGACGCGGCCCGTCCCGCTGGCTTCGGTGGTACACAGCCCTAGGCTCAGCCAACTCCCCCCGTGCGGGACAATATCGCGAAACGCTGTCAGTACACCCGAATGACGTTATTTTTCTCCAAGATCGAGAAGTAGGGCGAGTTCAGATACGGCCATTTGCCATCTCCGGGGTAGATGTCGGCGGGGGGCATCGTGCCGTTGAACCGGGTGGCGCGGGCGGCCTCGAGCGTCCCCCCTGGGCCGCGGGGATGAAAGCCGAAACGCTACCGCCTCCGCCCGGCGAATTGCAGGCCGAGAGGGCCACAACAACCACCCCCCCGCTCGGGAATCGGCTCACGTCAACTCCTCCTTAAGATCGCTCGAGCCCGGCTACCGCGCCTCCAGGGCGGCCAGACGCTTTAAGCTCGAAAGCTCTTTTTCGAGGGCGGCCAACCGCTCCTGCAGGGCCTTGTTTTCGTTCTTTAGCTGCCGGTTCAGCTCGTAGAGCCCCTGGATGGCGGCGAGAGCCACCCCGCCCTCGTCTATGGTGTTGATATGCTTGTCATCTGCGCCGTTGAGCCCAAACGCAGCATGAAAGTCCTGAGCCATCGGTCCAATGTGCGCGGTGTTGGCGGCATCGCTCTTGTAGCTCCACCTTGAGATTGGCAGGGCCACGACTTTCTCCAATATGGCCTGGGCGTTTACGCTCGAGATGTTTTTCTTGAGGTTGCGGTCAGAGGAGTTATTGAAACCGTTGGCGGTCACAGCACCCCGAAAGAGCGCGTCTCCCGTGTTCTCCACCGTGACTTTGGGGATGTTGTCGCCAGGGCCATAAGCCAGGATCAGCGGACCGGTGCCCGCTTGGCTGAGGAATAGTGATGTTCTGTTGGAATTGGCGTTCGCGTGGAATCTGCCCGCGCTCAACGAACCATCACGGCCGAGCGTCATCAGTCTGGTGCCCCCACCTGCGTCGAGCGTATCATCGTTATGGGTGCCGCCCTTATACCAGGCGAAGCCCCCCAAGTCGGTTCCGTCCTCGTTGATGCGGTAGTACATCGTGTTGTCCTGAATGCCGATGCCGTAGGCGCTACCAAAAAAGTTGAGTTTCTGCCCCAGGGTTTCGCGGAAAACGACGTTTCCGCTATTCAACACCCGGAAGTTCAAAAAGCCCCCATTGAACGCTTGCATCAGATCGCCGCTGCCCGCGTTGTTGAGCACCAGGGTCGGCCCGGCGTTGTTGTTGGTGGCATAGATAGCGACCCCGGTTTTGCCGGATCTGGCCTCGGCCCACAGCGCGGAGCCGTTTACACCGTCACCCGAGGAGACCGCGTGCATTCCGAACCCAGTGCTGCTCGAGCCATACACCCCGGTGCCCAGCGGGCTGGCTTGGGCAATACCCGCTACCCCGACGGTTCTCCCCGAAGTCCCTAGCGCCTCTCCTCGAATCGCCGACGCATCGTCGGAGGTAGAGCGATTCTGTCCCAGCACCCCGTAACCCGGCCCAGTGAGCCCCAGGTTCATCCCCGCTAC
>DASTSL010000078.1:0-9655 GCA_035760705.1 Meiothermus sp.
TTAGCCTGTATCTAGGCCAACGACTGGATCTGCTCGAGGCCAAACCCACCTGCTCGGGGGTCATCATCGCCCGCTACCAACCGCGTAAATCTTGAGAAGTTATCGCGGCCATCACAGCGCGGGCCGCCAGTTCGTTTTTGCTGAAGGCTGCTACAAAGCGCGTAGGGTGCGCTCTGCATACCTAAGCGTGGCCTAATAACCCTCTCTTCACCAAAAAAGGCCGGGTTTCCCCGGCGCTTAGAGTCGGATAACTTCATGCCCGCAATGATTGGGCCTGGGTCAAGGCTTTTTGCACCATGTAGCGCACCGTGCCGGGGGTGGTAGCGCTGTTGATGATGAGCACCAGGAAGCTATCCTCGCTGACCTTGGCCAAAAAGACGTTACGGCCCTGGTACTCGAGCGAAACCCCCTGCAACCCCACCCCCCCGAGGTGCTCGCCCAAAGCCCCGGCGATCGAGGCCAGGGTGCGGGCATAGGTGGCGACCACGCTGGGGTCGGCCAGGGCTGAGCCGACCTGGCCCAGCACCTCGGCCTTTCGGCTCACCAGGAGGGCCGCTTCGACCTCGGGCTTCTCCAGGAAAGGCCGGAGGTATTCTTCCGGGGCGGCAGCGCGCGGGGTGGGTTCGGGGAGGGTGGGGGCCGGTTTCACTGGCTCGGGGGCGGCGGGAGCCACCGGGGCGAACTTGGCGAGGGCGGCGTCCACCCGGGGCAGGAGGTCCTCGGGGGTGAAGGGTTTGCGCACCACCGAGAAAGCCCCGGCCTCCTCGGCCTGGCGCAGCACCGCGGCGTCCACGATCCCCGAGATGAGGATCACCGGGACGTGGCCGTACACCGGGTTTTTGCGGATGAGTTCGCACAGGTCGAAGCCAGAGAGCCCTGGCATGATCACGTCGGCGATGATCAGGTCGGGTTTGTCATGGGTGATCTGCTCGAGGGCCTGCTCGGCGGAGTTGGCCGAGGAGACCTCCAGGGATTTGGGGGCCAGGATGCGCTCGAGGGCCTTGCGCACGCTGACACTGTCGTCAACGACCAGCACTTTGGGCATTCATCTACCTCCGGAGGGACTCGTCAAGCTGGGTCACCACCCGCAAGAGCACGTTCTGGATCGGCTCGTGGAGGGTGCGGGGGATGGCCGCCAGTTCGGGCGGCTGCTTGCGGGCGAAGCTAAAGGTGCCCACCCCGTTCTGGGTGGCGAAGAAAATTTCCCTGAGGGCCGAGACCCCCGACTGGTTGCCGAACTCCACGTGAAAGGGCTTGCCCTCGAGGAAGTGCACCCGGGCCCGGCCCCCGCTAAAACTCATCTCCAAGCAGCCCGACTCGCCCATCCCGGTGAGCCAGTCCAAAAGCTGGAAGGCTGCTCCGGGGGCCACCTTGCCGTTGTACCAGGATTCGCCCAAGGGGCTTTTGCGCTCCTCGGGCTTGGGGGTGTCTTCGATCAGGGTGGCCGGTTCGGGGACCCCCAGGAGGTGGCAGGCGGTCTGCACCACCCCTTTGGGGCTCGAGGCGAGCCGCAAGAGGGCGTCGGCCTTGGGGTGGGGGCCGGTGGGGTCTTGCACCAGCAACATGAACTTGACCACTTGCAGCAGGGGGTCCTCACGGACGATCTCCAGCAGTTCGGCCCCGGAGAGGTCCTCAGTGGCCTCGGCGCAGACGATGAGGTGCGGGCGATCCCGCTCGATCAGGGTCAGGGCGTAGAGGCCGCTCGCCGCGTGGCGCACGTCGAAATCGGCCTCGGCGAAGGCCTCGGCCAAGGGTTCGCTGTGCTGGGCGGGCATCACCACCAGGGCTTTCACCCTACACCTCGGCGCGTTTCTTGACGGTAGAGAGGAGGCTTCTGAGCTTGGCTTCCTCGAGCGGTTTGGTCAGATAGCCGCTGGCCCCCAGTTCGGCGGCCAAGGCTTGGTGCTTTTCGTTGGCTCGCGAGGTGAGCACGAAGACCGGCGTCTCGCGCAAATCGGGGCGGCGGCGCACTTCGTCCAACAGTTCGAAACCGTTCACCCGTGGCATCTCCAGGTCGGTGATGACAGCATCGTAACGGTTCTCTTGCAGAAGTTCCAGGGCCTCGTACCCGTCGCCGGCGGTGCTCACCACGTGGCCCCAGCGGGTAAGCATCTGCCCCACCACCCGGCGGATCGAGAGCGAGTCGTCCACCATCAGGATCTTCAGACCGCGCTCGAGGGGGGCCGGGGCCAGTCGGGCGGGAGCGCCGGTCCAGCGGGAGGCTTCCTGGCGGCCCATGCGGCGCAGGGCGCCGGGGTTGAGCACCACGATCACCCGCCCCTCGGCGGAGATGGTGGCCCCCGCCAGGTGCGGCAGGCTGCCGACCGGCTCGTCGAGCGACTTCACCACCGCCTGCTCGAGCCCCAAGAAGGCGTCCACTCCCAACGCCAACCGGCCCTCCCCGGTCTCCACGATGGCGAAGGAGCGCCGCGGGCCTTGCGGGGCCGGGCTGCCCAGCAGTTCGTGCAGGTAGAGGATGGAAACCGCTTCGCCCTCGAACTCCAGGGCCGGGCTGCCGCCCAGGTCCAGCAAGTCTTGGGCCCGCACCGCACGCAGGGTGCGCAAGGATTCCCCCGGTATGGCCAGCAGTTCGCCCCCCACCTCCACCATCAGCACGTCGGAGACGATCAAGGTCAGCGGGACCCGCAGGCGGAACAGGGTGCCCGAGCCCGGCTTGGTCTGGACGATGACCTCGCCTTTGAGCCGGCGCAGGTTGGCTAACACCACGTCCATGCCCACCCCGCGCCCGGCCTGGCGGGTGACGGTCTCGCTGGTAGAGAGGCCGGGCAGGAAGATCAGCTCCACGGCCTGCTCGGGGCTGAGACTCTGGACTTCCTCGGGGCGGCGCAGCCCCTGGAGCACCGCCTGGCGCTTGACCGCCTCCAGGTCGATGCCCCGACCGTCGTCTTGGACTTCGACGTAGACGAAGCTGCCACGCTGGAAGGTGCGCACCGCCACCCAGCCCTCGGCGGGCTTGCCCTGGGCTAGCCGGACCTCCGGGCTCTCAATGCCATGGGCGATAGCGTTGTTGACCAGGTGGACCAGGGGGTCGGCCAACCCCTCGAGCACCAGGTTGTCCACCTCCACCAGTTCGCCAGAAAGCTCCAGGCGCACCTGCTTGCCCTCGCTCTGACGGGCGATGCGTTTGAGGCGCTGGTAAAGGCGGCCCATCGGCACCAGCCGCATCCGGCCTACCTCGCCGCGCAGGCTGCGGGTGAGCTTTTTGAGGGTCTCCGATTCGCGCTTGAGCGATTGGGTGAGCTGGCCAACCTGCCCCTTGAGCTCGCTCAGGTCGGCGCTCATCTCGGCCACGCTGCGGGCCAGGATCGAGAGGTCATCGTAGCGGTCGAACTCGAGCTCGGAGAAGATCTCGCCCAGGCTGAGCCCGCTCGAGAGCGTGAGCGCGGGTCGCGCTGCGTCTTCGGGTTTGGCCTCCAAGGCGGCCAGCCGGGGGTTGAGGTAGCGGGCCTCGAACTCGGCGGCGGTGCGCTGGAAACGGGCCTGGCTCACCTCCAGGGTGTGGCCCACCTCCTCGAGCTGGGCGGCGAGCCGCTCGAGCCGGGCCCGGCTCACGATGGCGTCGCTGGCCAGGTTCATCAGGGCTTCCAAGCGCTCGAGGCTGACCCGCACCGTAGAGCGGGACGCGGGAGCCGGGGAGACTTGCGGTTCCACCGCGGGTTCGCTGGCCTCCGGTGGGGGGGACGCTGGCTCGGATGGGGGCTGGCTCTCGCCCCACAGTTCCCCCAGGAGGCGATGGGTCTCTGCGAGCGCCGACATGAGCCGGGTCTCCTGGCCCTCGGCGGCGCTCAGCATCAAACCCAGGGTGTCCGAGCCCTGGAGGATCACCCGGGCCACCGCCGCGTCCCAGGGGCGCGAGCCCTCGCGGACTTCCACCAGCAGGTCTTCCAGGCGGTGGGCTAGGGTCCCCAGGGGGCTACAGCCCACCGAGTAGGCCGCCCCCTTGATGGTGTGCATGGAGCGGAAGAGGGCGGTGAGGTGCTCGCTCGCGCCGCCGGAGGCCAAGAGGGCCTCGGTGGCGGTGTGGATGGCCTCGAGGTGCTCGCTCACCTCGGGGGCGAAGTACTCCCACACGTCGGCGTTCTCGAGGCGAAAACGGCGCAACTGCACCGGCAGATCGCTGAGGCTCGAGCCGCCGGAGTCTTCAGGCGGATCGGCCCCCGGCTGGCCCGCCAGGCTGGCCGAGCGGAAGGCGGTGGGGTTCGCGTTGAGCAGGTCCAGCAGCACCCCGGCCCCCCCGGCCCGGTTGAGGGCCAGCCCCACCTCGCCCTCCTCGCCGCTGCTGGCGATGCGGTCTAGGGCTTCGGAGAGGCACGCCGCCGAGAGTCGCGAGAACTCGGCGGCCTTGTCGCGCTGGAAGGCGGTGAAAGAGGGGGCCTGCTCGAACACCCGCTCGAGCAACCCTCCCAACTGGGACACCTCGGAGAAGCCGTAGAGCCCCGCTGAACCCTTGAGACGGTGAGCCATCACCACCAGGGGTTGGGGATCCTGGGCCAGCAGGACCGGGGCCTGCTCGAGGGTGGACACCGCCTCCCAGGCCTCCCCCAGGAAGCTTTCCAGCATGTCGGGCGTGGGTAGGGTCCTCATCATGCGACCTCACGTGGGCAGGCGGAAGCGCTCGAGGCTCTGGGTGAGCCCCTGAGCCAAGCGGCTCAGCTCCTCGGCGGCCTGGCGGCCCTGCGAGCTTTGGACCTGGGTCTGGCTGGCGGTGGCGGCGATGGCCTGCACCGCCTGACTCACCTGCTCGACCTGCTTCACCTGCTGCTGGGTAGTGCCGGAGATGGCCTGGACCAAGCGGGCCACCTGGTTGGCCAGTTCGGAGATCTCTTTGAGGCGCTCACCCGCGCGCGTCGCCACCGCGTAGCGGGCGTCCACCTCCTGGGCGCTGGCCTCCACCCGCTCCACCAGGGTCTGGATCTCGCTCTGTACGCTACGGATCAGCGAGCCCACCTGCTTTGCGGCCTGGGCCGAGTCGTCGGCCAGCTTCCGCACCGAGTCGGCCACCACCGCGAAGCGGGCCCCGGCTTCGCCAGCTCCGGCGGCCTCGAGCGAGGCTCCGAGGGCTAAGAGGTTGGTCTGGGAGGCGAAGCCCGAGATGGTCTTGTTGACCTCGGCGATCTGCTTGGAGCGCTCGGAGAGTTCCTTCATGCTCTGGGCCAACTCCTGCATCTCGCGGCGGATGGCGGTAAAGCCCTCGAGGGTCTGGTCCACGGCCTGCTGGCCCTGCTGCGAGGCGGTGAGGGTCTGGCCGGCAGCGATGGCAGTCTGCACCGCCCGCTGGGCCATCTGCCGGATAGACTCGGTCACCGCAAGGGTCTGGGTCTGGGCCTGCTGGCTCATCTGGGCCTGGGCCTGGGCCCCTTGCAGCACCACGTCAGTCATCTGGTTCATCAGCGAGGAGCCCTGGTTCACCTTGAGGGCCGCCGAGCGCACCTCCGAGAGCAGGAAACCGAGTTCTTCAAGCACCAGGTTGATGGCGTCCACCACGCTCCCCAGCACGTCCTCGGTGACCCGGCCCCGCCGGGTCAGGTCGCCCTGGGCGATCTCCATGGCCACGCCCAGGTACTCGCCGATGTTTTGCTGGAGCAGGGCGGCTTTGCGCTGCTCCTCCTCCTGCTGGGCGATGAACCGCTGGAGCTGCTCCACCGCGGCGTTGAAGGTGGTGGCGACCACCCCTACCTCGTCGCGGCCCGAGACCGCTACCCGGTGCTCGTACTGCCCGCGCTGGAGCGCTTCCGCCCCTTCGCGCAAGGCCCGCAGCCGTGGCAGGATCGAGCGCAACACCAGCGCGGTCAGCATCCCGCCCAGCAACAGCCCCACCGCCAGGGCCAGCCAGGAGATCATGCGGGCCCGGCGGGCGTCCTGCTGGGCAGCCTCGTTGGAGATGGTGGCGAATTGCCCGTTGACCTCAATCAGGCTTTGCAGGCTTTGGCGCACTTGGCTGTACCCCTGCTCGACCTGCCGGGCCAGCTCGAGGTTGACCCGCCCCGCGCGCACCTGGTCATAGAGACGCTGGAACAGCGGGGCCACGACTTTGTGGGTCTCCTCCAGCGCCCGGTAAGTCTCGGTTTCCAGCTCCTGCAAATCGCTACGCCCTTGCTCCGCCAGCACCCGGGTGAGCTGGGGGCGGCGGGTGCTGATCCACTCGCTGCCGTACTGCTCGATAGCGGCGTCGGCTTGCTCGTCGGCCATCCGCGCCAGCTCGACCAGGGTGGAGCGCTGGGTGGGGCTGGTGTCGGGGTTGAGCAGGGTCTGGAGATAGCGCTGCAAGTCGGCGTAGTGCTTGTCGGCCTCACTGATGGCCAGACTGGGGACCAAGGTGGCCTGGTAGAGGTTCTCCAGGTTGAGGCTCATCCGGCTCAAGCCCCAAGCCCCGGCTCCGATCAGCACCAGGCTGGTGAGCACGAACACCGCCCCGTTGATGGCCAGCTTGACCGAAAACGGGGTGTTCTCGAGCCAAACCCTCCGTGGTGCCGTAGGCTTTTGGGCCGCGCGGGCCGCTGTGGCCCCTGGCCTGCGCCGAAAGATCCCTTTGCTCGGACGGTCCATCGTTCACTCCTAGGCCGGGAGGCGGAAGCGGGCCAGGTTGCGCGAGAGTTGCTCGGCCAGTTGGCGGAGCTGTTCGGCGGCGTGGCGGCCCTTGAAGCTCTGCTCCTGGGTCTGGCTGGCGGTGCCGGCGATGACCTGTACCGCTTGACCCACCTGGGCGACGCGCTGGGCCTGGGCCTGGGTGGCCTGTGAGATGGCCTGCACCAACTGGGCGGACTGGGTGGTGAGTTGGGCAATCTCCTGGAGGCGCTCCCCGGCCTGGTTGGCGATGCGGTAGCCCTCTTCCACCTCTTTGGTTCCCACCTCCACGCTCGAGGCTACCGCCTGGATCTCGGCCTGGATGCCCCCGATCAGGGTAGCCACGCGCTGGGCGGCCTTGGCCGAGTCTTCCGCGAGCCGCCGCACCTCTTCGGCCACGATGGCGAAACGGGTCCCGGCCTCACCGGCCCCGGCGGCCTCGATGGCCGCGTTGAGGGCCAGCAGGTTTGTCTGGGCGGCGAAGCCGGAGATAGTCTCGATGATCTCCGAGATCTCCAAGGAGCGGTCGGCGAGGCCCTTGATCCCCTTGGAGATGTTGGACACCTCGCGGCGGATACCCTGCATCCCCACCAGAGTGTTCTGCACCGCGGCCTGACCGGCTTGGGCAGCTTGCAGGGCGCGGCGGGCGGCTTCGGCGGTCTGGGCGGCGCGTTCGGCCATCTGGCGGATGGCGCTCGAGACCTCCACCGCCTGTCCCTGGGCTTGCTGCGCGATCTGGGCCTGGGACTGCGCCCCCTGCACGATCACCGCCGAGGTGCGGGTCAGCTCGCCCGCCCCGTGGTTCACCAGGTCGGCGGCTTTTTGCACGTCTTTGAGCAGTCCGCCCATCTCCTCGAGCACCAGGTTAATGGCGTCCACCACGCTCCCCAGCACGTCCTCGGTGACCCGGCCCCGCCGGGTCAGGTCGCCCTGGGCGATCTCCATGGCCACGTTGAGGAACTCGCTGATGTTCTGCTGCAGCAAGGTGCTCTGCTTGAGCTGTTCGGCGTCGGCCTGAGCCTTGAGCTGGAGCAGCCGGGCGGCCTCGTTGAAGGTGGTGGCGACCACCCCTACCTCGTCGCGGCCCGAGACCGCTACCCGGTGCTCGTACTGCCCGCGCTGGAGCGCTTCCGCCCCTTCGCGCAAGGCCCGCAGCCGTGGCAGGATCGAGCGCAAGATCAGCACGGTGAGCACCGTGCCGAGCAGCAAGCTCAGCGCCAGGGCCACCCAGATCACCCGCTGGGCCTGGTTCTGCGCGACCAAGGCCACGCTGTTGGAGAGCTGGGCGTATTTGTCGTTGAGGTTGATGATCTCGCGCAGGTGACCCCGCACGTGGGTGTAGTAGTAGGAAGCCAGGGCACCCTGCTGGAAGTTGGGCCTGCCGGCTTCGACGCTACGGACAAAGGCCGCGAAGGCCTTCTGGGCCTCCTGGTACTCGGCATTGAGGCCCTTGAGGGCTTCTACTTCCTGCTGCTGGAGGCCAAGTTGGCCCTGCGAGCGCAGGAGATCGGTAAAGCCGGGGTTGGCGGTGCTCACCCACTCCTGGTTGTACTGTGTGATGATCCCGTTCCCGGTGGACTCGGCGTTTTGGGCCAGGATCAAGAAGGCCCGGCGATCGGCGGCGGGGGTCTGCGGCTGGCGCATCAGCTCAGCAAAGCGCACCACGTCGGCGAAAGCCGCGTCGGCTCGGTTGATGGCCGCAATGGATACCAGCATGGACTGGTAGATGGTGTTGAGGTGATAGCTCATCCGCCCCAACCCCCACAAACCCGCCCCCGCTAGCACCAGCGTGGTCAGGAAGAAAACGCCCGCGTAAACCCCCAACTTGGCCGAGAAGGAGGTGTTCTCGAGCCACCTCCCCATCCAGCGGGAGCCGGGCCGGGCCGGGCGTGAGGGGGCTTGAATAGCTTTCGCTTGGGGGCCAGGTTGGGCGGGTGCACCGGGCTTGGCTTGCGCCCCGGTTTTGGGTTGGGGCCTGCGCCGGAAGATTCCTTTGCTCGGACGGTCCATAGCTTACACCTCGGGGGCCTGTTGGCCGCGGATGGCGGGGGAAACGAAAGCGGTCATCAGCACGTGCGCCACCCGCGAGGGGTGATCGGATAGAGGGATCTGTTCACGATCCATGGCTTTCCTCCTTTGCCAGATAGAGCCGCTTCAGTTGAGCGCGGGCCGGGGCTGGTTCCCTTCGGCCCGCCCCTGGGCCACACGCTGCACCCGGGCGGCCAACGCCTCGAGCAAGACCGGCACCGCGAGCACCGGGACCCGCTCACCGCGCCAGATCGCCTGCCCGCTCAGATATTCGTCGGGCACGCCCAAGCCAGCGGAAGGGCCCGGCACCGGCAGGACCTCCAGGGTCTCGAGGCTCAACACCTCCGAGACCGCCAGGGCCGCCTGCTGGTCGCCGTGGCGCACCACCACCGCCCGGCTCGAGCCCAGAACCGGGTTCGCCGCCCCATCGGCCAGACCCAGCAGAGCCGAGAGCTTGACCAGGGGAAGGATACTGCCGCGCACCGAGAACACCCCCAGGACCTCGGCGGGAGCCAGCGGGACCCGGGAGGTCGAGGCCACTTCCACCACCTCGCGCACCCAGCGGATATCCAGTGCAAAGATATAGTCGGCCAGCCGGAACAAACAGACCCGGGGGGGTGAGGGCAGGTTGCTCATGGTCAGTCGGCTACCCGTCATCCGCGGGCTACCACTTTGTCCACCGCGGCTTTGAGGGCATCGGCGCTATAGGGCTTGACCAGATAATCGGCGGCCCCCTGGCGCTTACCCCACTCGATGTCGGTGGGCTGCCCCTTGGAACTGATCACCACCACCGGGATGTTCTTGGCCTCCTCAGTGCGGCGGAGGCTCCGCAGGATCTCGTACCCGTTGCGCCCGGGCATCACGATGTCCAGCAGGATCACGTCGGGCTTGCTCGATACCACCTGCTGCTCGATTCCCTCGCCACCCGGGCACAGCATCACCCGGTGCGAGGCCCCGGTAAGGATCGATTCGGCATACTTCAGATCGGCCATAGAGTCGTCAACTACCATCACCTTTGCCATATCCAGGTTCCTCCTGTTTC
>DASTSL010000079.1:0-28536 GCA_035760705.1 Meiothermus sp.
ACCACTGTGCCCGGGGCCGCCGCGTAGACCGGGGTGCCAGGTGGGGCGGCTAAATCCAGGCCGTTGTGGAACTCGAAACCGCGTCCGAAGGGGTTCCCCCGGTAGCCGAAAGTCGAGGTCAGGCGGTCGTAGAAAGCCATCGGCACCCCCGAGGGGATAGCCGCCTCGCGGCGCAGGGTTTCGGCTAAGGCGGGCTCGAGGTCGCTGAGCTTTTCCCCGTATTCGCGGAGCTGGTGCTCGATGCCTACCCAGACCTGCTCCAGGCTAGCGGGCTCCCCCCCGCCGCCTCCTTTTGCTCCACCCGGCGCGTCACCCCGGGGAACTGCATTGCTGGTCGGGACCAGGCGGATCTTGGGGAGACCGGCCCGCTCGCGCAAGCGGTTGATCTCCACTTCCAGGGTCTCGAGGCTTTTGAGGGTGGCCTGAGCCTGGTTGGAGAGGTGATTGTTGCGGGTTTTCTCGGCCTCGAGCTGGAGCGTGAGCTGCCGGGCCTGTTGTGAAAGACTGGCCAACCTCAGTTGCAGGTTTCGCATCTCGGCGGTGCGGTTCCAGACATAGACGTTGACCCCTGTCCACACCATCAGCACAAAGACCAAGATGAGGGGCACCCAGACGGGCAAGGAGAAACTCTTTGGAGCCGCGCCCGTGCGAGCCAGCCAGAGCGTATAGCGGACTGGACGTCGGCGCATCCGGGGGATTATGACACGCGCATTTATACCCGGTCAAGGTTATATAACCCGAGCCGTCCGAGCGTGCTGGAAGGGATTCTTTTGTTTTCGTAAGCCACTTACAATCGTGACATTAAGCACACTTGGCTCCGCTTTTCTGGCTGGGCTCTCACGTCCGCAGGACTCGAGGGGGCGAAAAGATTTATCGTCCAGGGTGACGTGCCGGATCCCGGTGAACTACCATAAACTCCCGGGAGAACCCCCATGAGACTGAAGCTAAATTCCCTTTTGATCGGATTCCTGCTGGCCCTGGCCGGGTGTGTCCCGGCCACCACCGGACCGGCTCCGGCCCAGCCCAACCCCGACCCCAAAACACTCCGGCTCTCCGAGAAGGACGCGGGCCAGATCGTGTACCTGGGTATAGGCGATACGCTGGTGATCGCGCTCGAGTCCAACCTCAGCACCGGGTTCCGCTGGGTCTTGCCAGCCTTTATTGACGGTTTTCTGCTCGAGGCCCAGGGCGAGGACTACCTGGCCGCGAAGCCGGGCGTGATCGGGGGTGGGGGGCGGCAGATCTTCCGCTACCGGGCGGTGCGCACCGGGCAGACCCTGCTCCAGTTCGAGTACCTAAGCCCGGCCCGGCAGGTGCAGCGCACGGCAATCTACACGGTGGTGGTGCGCTAATCCAGGGTTTTCGACCTGGAAATCCCGGGGTCCGGCCCTATCCTAAAGGGTAGGGTTTGCCATGAAGACCGCAGATTTTCTCATCATCGGGGGTGGGGTGGTGGGGTTGACCATCGCCCTCGAGCTTGCCCGCCGCTACCCTAAAGCCAAAATCGTTGTGCTGGAGAAGGAAAAAGAGCTGGCCCAGCACGGCTCGGGGCGCAACTCGGGGGTACTCCACGCCGGGTTCTATTACACCGCCGATAGCCTCAAGGCCCGCTTCACCCGCGAGGGAAACGAGCGCTGGAAACGCTTCGTCAAGGAGCGCGGGCTCAGGATCAACGAGTGCGGCAAACTGGTGGTCGCCAAGCACGAAGGGGAGATCGAGGGGCTGAAGGAACTCAAACGCCGCGGCGACTCGAACGGGGTCGAGACCCATCTGGTTAGCCTTGCGGAAGCCAAGAAGATCGAACCCCGCGTCAAGACCACCGAACTAGCCCTGTGGTCGCCCAGCACGGCCACGGTGGACCCGCTCGAGTGCATGGCCGCCCTGGCCCAGGAGGCGCACAGCCGGGGGATCGAGATCCTGCTCGAGAGCCCCTACCAGGGGCGGCGGGGGAAGAGCGTCATCACCCCCCACGAGGTCATCAACGCGGGGTTCGTGGTGAACGCCGCCGGGCTCCACGCCGACCAAGTGGCCCACGACTTCGGGGTGGGCTTGCGCTACCGGATCCTGCCCTTCAAGGGGCTCTACCTCTACGGCTCGGAACCCAAGGGGAACCTGCGCACCAACATCTACCCGGTGCCCGATCTACGCAACACCTTTCTGGGCGTGCACTTCACGCTCACGGTAGACGGCAAGGCCAAAATCGGCCCCACCGCCATCCCCGCCTTCTGGCGCGAACACTACGGCGGGCTGCGCGGTTTCGACCCCCAGGAATCCTTCTCGATCCTGCGCGACGAAGCGATCCTGTTCCTCCGCAACGACTTTGGCTTCCGCTCCTTGGCCTTCGAGGAGATCCGCAAGTACTCGAGGCCCTACCTGGTCGCCCAAGCCACCCAGTTGCTCGAGGGGGTCAAGCCGGAAAACTACCAAACCTGGGGCCGCCCCGGTATCCGGGCTCAGCTTTACGACCACCAGACCAAAAAGCTGGTGATGGACTTTGTGGTCGAGGCAAACGCCGAGGGCATCCACGTCTTGAACGCGATCTCCCCGGCCTGGACGGCCTCCATGCCCTTCGCCGAACACGTGGCGGACCAGGCCGAAGTGTGGATGAACAAGGTTCCGGCCTAGCGGAAGACCCCGGTGTGGCCCAGCGAGTACCGGCCCGGCTGGGGGTAGATGGCCAGCCCGTGCGGCCCTTTGCCCACCTTGATGCGGTGGATCAGGCCGCCCTTCTTTAGGTCGGTGTCGAAGACGTAGACCTCGCCGTGGTAGCGCCCGGAAAGCCAAAGCTGCTTCCCGTCCGCCGAAACCCCCCCCATGTCGGGGCTGCCCCCACCGGGAATGCGCCACTTGGCCACCACCTTGCGGGTGGCAAACTCGAGCACGCTCACCGAGCCCTCCCCCCGGTTGGAGATGTAGAGGTAGCGGGCGTCGCGGCTGGGGTAGAGGCCGTGCGCCCCTTTCCCGGTGGGGATAAAGCCGATCTTCTGGAACTTCTCGGCATCGATGAGGTGGACCCCGTCGGCCATCATGTCAGCCACATAGAACACCTGCCCGTCGGGCGAGAGCTTCACGTCCTGGGGCATTCCCCCCAGGCTGATCTTGGCCAGGAGCTTGCGAGCGGCCAAGTCGATCTTCAGGAGATCCCCGCTGAACTCGCAGGCCGCCGCCAGGGTACGCCCGTCGGCGCTGTAGTCCATGTGGTTGATGCCTTTACAGGGCACGCTCAGCGAACCCTGGCGCTGCCAGGTCTTTGGGTCGTAGAAGTCCAGCCGGCGCTGCATCTCGGCCACCACCAGGGCGTAGCGGCCATCCGGGGTGAAGTAGAGGTTGTAGGGGTCTTGCCCCCGGATGCGCTTACCCAGCCGCCCGGTCATGGGGTCGATGGGGATGAGGGTGTTGCCCACGTCGTTGGCCACATAGAGGGTTTTGAGGTCGTAGGCAGGCACCACGTGCTGGGGCTCGGCGTCTACCGGGTGCTCGGCGATGACCTTGAAGGTGACGGGGTCGATCACGTAGAGCTTGTTGGTTTTGCCGTCGGGCACGTAGACCCGGGGTGGAAAGCGGCGCGCCGTGGGCGAGAGCATCCCGCTCGAGGTGAAGGCGTAGACGTTGTGGGGATTGTAGGGCGGCATCCCGGGGAGGCCGGTGAGGAGCTGAGCGCCCGTCGGCGGGCTCGAGACCACGGGCGAGCTGACCGGTGCGGAGGCAGAGGGGTTTTTGCAGCCCCCCAGAACCAAGATCAACCCCAGCCAGAAGACCCTCGAGCCGCGCACGAACCAACCTCCGCCCTATTCTGCCCAGGCGGAGGTGATGCCAGGATGAAAATCTTTCCGGCGGGGCCGGATTTGTCCTTCTTGGTAGTCTTCGCGCTTTCCTCGCCTTTCTTGCCCGCGCCGTTTTTTTCGCGGCCATGGTTCCTCCTGAACCCAGAATGCCCGGTAGACCCGCTGAGCGGCCCCCGCCGCGAGCAGGTTTTGCGTTCCCCCAATATCCTCTTGCGGAAGGGGGGGTTGGTGGCGCAGCGGTCACTGCCTCGATAGGCTCGAGGGCACCAACAGGTCGCCTTGAAAGGTTTGCAGGGCCAGGTCAAGCCGCGCCTTGCGGCTCAGCACTCGAGGCTTTATTCCCGCGCCAGGAGCGCTCGCACCACCTCCCGCCCAGCACGCCGGTTCCTCCCGGTGACCAACACGTTCACTTCCTGGTCTCATCCGAGTTCGATCTGCAGGCTTCTGCGGAGGTTGGAGACGATCCTCGCAGCCTTGTCCCCTAGCCCCCGAAGCAGTTCCGCGAGGTGGTCCTGACCGGGTCGCCTCTTTTTTGCCTCTCGGTAGGTTTGGGCTTGGGCCAGCCGCTCGAGGCGGTGTTGCTGGACGAGCTTGGAGCCGAGTTCGAGGTTCATAGGATCCCCCCTTTGCAGCGACAGGATAGGTCAGGGGGTGTGACCGGGCTGTGACTCGGGGGTTTCTGGTCTGCACGATGGCCCAAGATCCGATCGGGTGACGCAATCCCGTCGTGGGGGAGCGGACGAGAACAGCAACGCTATACGGACACCCAACGCAGCAAACAGTCCTGTGAGGGCCTGCCGCCAGGTGTTCGACATAAAGACCGTCCAGTACAGGATATGCCCGCTTGGCCCGCCCTCCCCTCTTGACATCTGGGCGAATCGGTGCAAAAGTAAGCCTCAGTCCTGCAATCGTTTGCAAAAGAAAATGTACGGAGGCGGTAAATTTTCTGGAAGTGCCGTACGGAGCGTGGTTAGCTTAGCGACTAAAGATGCAATCGTTTGCATATGAAGAACCTCGAGGACGTTGCAAAATTAGCCAAAGTCTCCACCGCCACGGTGTCGCGGGCGCTCTCACGGCCCGACATGGTCGCCGAGGAAACCCGTAAACGCATCCTCGAGGCGGTGGAAGAGCTGGGCTACCAGCCCAACCAGCTCGCCCGCAGCCTACGCCAGCGCGGCAGCCGTGCGATCGGCCTGATCGTCACCGATATTCTCAACCCCTTTCACGCCACCCTAGCCAAAGGGGTACAGGACGCTGCCGAGGAGAACGGGTACACCGTTTTCTTGTTTAATAGCGATGAAGATCCCCACCGGGAGCGGCGAGCCCTCGAGAGTTTGCGCGGACATCTGCCCCAGGGCTTGATCATCGTGCCGACCCCCCGCACCCGCGAGAACCTCAAGCTGGTGCCGAACCTCCCGGTGATCGAACTTGACCGATCCAGCGGGCGCGAGAACGCCCACACCGTCATGGTGGATAACGTAGGCGGAGCCCGGATGGCCGTGGCCCACCTGGCTGCTTTAGGTCACAAACGCATCGGCATGATCGTGGGGCGGCTCGATATCACCACCGCCATCGAGCGTTTCCAGGGCTACCGCGAGGCCCTGGCGGCGGCAGGATTGCCCTTCCGGGAAAACCTGGTGTTGCCCGGCAACCACCGCGAGGAGGATGGCCGGGTGGCCGCCACCGCTCTGCTCTCCCGCCCCGCCGACGAGCGCCCCACCGCCCTTTTCGTGGGGAATAACGAGATGACCGTGGGAGCGGTGATGGCCGCGCGCGCGCTGGGTCTGCGCATCCCCGAGGAACTCTCCATCGTGGGTTTCGACGATTCGCGCTGGGCCACGGTGATGCAGCCCACCCTCACCGTGGTGGCCCAGCCGGTCTATGATCTGGGTTTTCTGGCCGGTCAGACCCTCTTCTCCCTGCTGCGGCGGGGCCAGACCGGATCGCCCACCAACATTCGCCTCAATACCCGCTTGATCGTGCGCGATTCCACCGCCCCGCCCCCGGCATGAGCGCTCCGGATGAGTTTCCCCCCGCTCGGCTCGAGCGGCCTAGAATCCACCGTTCGCAAAGAAAGGAGACCTCGGTAAGTCCCGCCCCCGGCCCCCAGCCCTCTTGCCTGCAAAGCCATCCTTTGCAAAGGAGTCTGCACATGCGCAAATCGGTACTGCTCGCCTTAGCCCTGGCCGCCCTGGGAACCCTCCTGCTCAGCCTCGGCTCAGCCCAGAACAAACAGCCCATCATCGGGCTCATTACCAAAACCGAGTCCAACCCCTTCTTCGTCAAGATGAAAGAAGGCGCCCAGCAAGCCGCTACCCGGCTGGGGGCTAAGCTCCTGAGCGGAGCCGGCAAGACCGACGGCGACAACGCCGGACAGGTCGCGGCCCTCGAGAACATGGTGGCTGCCGGGGCCCAGACCATCCTCATCACCCCCAGCGACTCCAAAGCCATCGTCCCGGCCATCCAGAAAGCCCGCGCCGCCGGGGTCATGGTGATTGCCCTGGACAGCCCCACCGAGCCCGCCAGTGCGGTGGATGCCCTCTTCGCCACCAACAACTACCAGGCCGGGGTGCTGATCGGTCAGTATGCCAAGGCCGCCATGGCCGGTAAGCCGGTCAAGATCGCTACCCTCGACCTCTTCCCCGGCCAGCCAGTGGGCATCGCCCGGCACAATGGCTTCCTGGCCGGTTTCGGGGTGGCGGGCATCACCGATAAGACCGCCCAGCAGGCCACCGCGCCACAAGTGGTGTGCTCGCAGGACACCTTTGGTGATCAGGCCAAGGGCCAGACGGCCATGGAGAACTGCCTCCAGAAAGACCCCGGCATCAACCTGGTCTACACCATCAACGAACCCGCCGCCGCCGGGGCCTACCAGGCCCTCAAGGCCGCCGGCAAGGAAAAAGACGTGCTTATTGTCTCGGTGGATGGCGGCTGCGCCGGGGTGCGCAACGTGAAGGCGGGAATCATCGGGGCTACCTCGCAGCAATACCCGCTCAAGATGGCCGAACTGGGCGTGGAGGCCGGGGTCAACTACGCCAAGACCGGCAAAAAGGTCTCGGGCTACACCGACACCGGCGTGACCCTGATCACCGACAAGGCCCTGCCCGGGGTGAACAGCAAAGACACCGCCTTCGGCTTGGCCAACTGCTGGGGCCAGTAACCCCAAGGCTCGAGGGGAAGACCCAGCGGTCTTCCCCTCACCCCAACGGGCCGATTCCGTCCCAAGCAAATCCAAAGGGTGAACATGTCGGAGCAACCGTCGGTCAAAACCAAGAATCTCCTGGGCCGCTTACCCAGCCTCACGGTTTTAGGCCCTTTTGTAGCCCTAATTTTGGCGATCATCTTCTTTAGCGTCCAATCGGATCGTTTTTTGAGCGGGCCGAACTTTTCCCTGATCTTGCAGCAGGTCATGGTGGTGGGGGTGCTGGCCATCGGCCAAACCCTGGTCATCCTCACCGGGGGCATTGACCTCTCGGTGGGGTTTGTGATGGCCTTGGGCACCATGGTCATGACCAAGTTCGCCGTCGAGCTGGGCCTGCCCCCTTTGCTGGCGGTCCTTTGCGGCGTGGCGGTGACCACCGCCTTTGGTCTCCTCAACGGCCTGCTCATCACCCGGATCAAGCTGCCGCCCTTTATCGTCACGCTGGGCACCATGAACATCGCTTTCGCCCTGACCCAGATCTACTCCAAAGCCCAGACCGTGACCGGGCTGCCCGACCTGCTCTTGTTCTGGGGCAACACCTTCAAGCTGGGCGGGACGGTGATCACCTATGGGGTGGTGCTGATGATCGTGCTGTACCTGCTGGTATGGTTCGTCCTGAGCGAGACCGCGCCGGGGCGGCACCTCTACGCGGTGGGCAACAACCCCGAAGCAGCCCGCTTGATGGGCATCCCCACCCGGCGGGTACTGTTGTTGACCTACACCATCGCGGGCTTCTTCTATGGCATCGCCGGGTGGCTTCTGGTCTCGCGCACCAGCGTGGGCGACCCCAACGCCGGGCAGACCGAGAACCTCGAGACCATCACTGCGGTGGTGCTGGGCGGCACCAGCCTCTTCGGCGGGCGTGGGATGGTGCTGGGAACTTTGTTGGGAGCCATCATCGTGGGGGTCTTCCGCAACGGCCTAACCCTGACCGGGGTCTCTTCGGTGTACCAGGTCTTGATCACCGGCATCCTGGTGATCCTGGCGGTGACCGCCGATCAGCTATCGAAAAGGAGGGGATGACGGTGCAACCCAATTTGGGCCAGACCCAACCCGCCGGGGCTCCGCCGGTCGGACGCAGCCGGGAAACCTCGCTGAAGCCCCGGCCCGTGCTCGAGGCCAGGGGGCTGGTCAAAACCTACGGCCATGTCACCGCGCTGGACGGCACCGACTTCGAGTTGCGTGAGGGGGAGATCCTGGCGGTGATCGGCGACAACGGGGCAGGCAAGTCCACCCTGATCAAAGCCCTCTCCGGTGCGCTCATCCCCGACAAAGGCGAGATTTTCTTGGATGGCAAGCCAGTGCACTTCCGCAGCCCGCACGAGGCCCGCCAGCACGGGATCGAGACGGTCTACCAAGACCTGGCCGTAGCCCCCGCCATGACCATCACGGAAAACCTATTCCTGGGCCGGGAGATCTTCCGGCCAGGGTTCTTGGGGCGCTTCTTCCGCCTGTTGGACAAGAAAAAGATGCTCGAGGAAGCCGTGCGGCACATGCAAAGCCTCAAGATCGGGCTGCGCTCGATGAGCCAGGCCGTCGAGGACCTCTCCGGCGGCCAGCGCCAGGGGGTAGCGGTGGCCCGCAGCGCGGCCTTCGCCCGGCACGTGGTGATCATGGACGAGCCCACCGCTGCGCTGGGGGTCAAGGAAGGGAACATGGTGCTCGAGCTGATCCGCCGGGTGCGCGAACGCGGCCTGCCGGTGATCATCATCAGCCACAACATGCCCCACGTCTTCGAGATCGCCGACCGCATCCACATCCAGCGGCTGGGGAAGCGGGCCGCGGTGGTCAACCCCCACAAGATCAGCATGTCCGACACGGTGGCGATCATGACCGGCGCGATGGAGCCCAAGGACATCCCCCCCGAAGCCTTGGCCCACTGAGCCGCTGGGTTGGCTGTGCCGTGCAAGGGCAGGATTTTTGCCGCACTGCCAAGGCAAAAGCCGGGCAGGTTATAGCCCGGCTCTTCGCTTCCCTACAAGGGGGACTCTTGCTGCCCACCTAAACGCGCCTCCGGCCAAGCCTTCGCGCTGGGGTTCCGCGCAGCCTAAACCAACCGGCTCCGCAGCCAGCTCGAGGCGAAGTCAATCAGGTTGACCACGATCACGATGGCGATTACCCCGATGATCATCTGGTCGTAGTTGCCCGCGTCCATAGCCCCCTTGATGAAGTAGCCGATCCCGCCCGCCCCCACCAGCCCCAGCACCACCGAGACCCGGAAGTTGATCTCGAAGCGGTAGAGGGTGTAGGAGACAAAAAGCGGAAGCACCTGGGGCAAAATCGCCCAGCGCAGCACGTTGACCCCGGCGGTCCCGGTGGACTCGAGCGCCTCGATAGGTCCTCTGTCCACGTTCTCGATGGCCTCCGAGTAGAGCTTGCCCAGGTCGGCGATGGAGTGAATGGCCATCGCCAGCACCCCAGCAAAAGGCCCCAGACCCACCGCCGCCACGAAGATCAACGCCAAGATCAGGGTGTCTACCCCGCGGTCCACGTTGTAGAAGCCGCGCATGAAGGCGAATACCCCGCGCATGAAAGCGCTCCCTTGGGTGAGGTTGCGGGCCGCCAGGAAGCTCGAGGGGATGGCGAAGATCGCCGCCAGGAAGGTTCCCACCAGGGCGATTTCGATGGTCAGGGCCATCTCCGAGAGGACGCTTTGCAGCGGGAAGATGTTGGCGTCGGGGTTAGCCAGGTTGGGCGGCCAAGCTTTATCGAAAAACCCCACCAGGAAGGGCCAGCCCTTGACCAGCCGCTGGAGCTGGAACTCGGTGGCCTCGAAGGCGGGCAGCAGGATCGAGACCACCCCGGCGAAGATCATCCCAGCCCGCAGGTCGCCCGCTTCTTGCAGGTTGGGACGGCGCAGCCCCATCAGGCCCGCCCCCAGCATCAGCCCGGCCAGCAAAAACAGCGCCAGCGCCCCATATTGGGTGCGGGCTGGTTGCAGGAGGCGATACCCGGCCTCGCTGGCCTCCTGGGGGATGCTCCCCTTGAGGTCCGCGAGCGAGGTGATGGGCTCGAGGGTGGGCTGCCCGATCTCCTTGAGGATGGCGTTCTTCTGCGGGATCGCGGCGTTATAGTCCTCCACCAGCTTGCGCTCGGTCTGGGGGCCGGTAGGCATCAGCAGCTTGTAGTAGCCCGCCATCCGGGGCAAGTAGGTGTGCCCACCGCTGCTCGAGCTCAGCCAGGCGAAAGCCAGCATCCCCGCCAAAGCAGCCACCGCGTAGATGGGCAGGCGGAGCCGGGGGCGGCTCTGGGCCAACAAAGCCACCGCCACGGCCAGCACCAGCGCGGCCAGGCCTTCCATCAGCCCGCTAATAGGAGCCAGCCGGACCACCTGGGCGGGCTGGGCATACCAAACCAGGCCCCCCAGGGCGATGCCCCCGCCCCCGATGATCCCAGCCCAGGCCGCCCAGCTGCCGCCTCGCGCGGCCAGGTACAGGGTGGCCGCCGCCAGCACCGGGATCAGGATCAAGAGGGGGAAGGTCGGCACCAGGGCGAGGAGGGTGGGGTCTACGGTCTCGCGGCTCAGAAAACCCAAGGAGCGGCTGAAGGGGAAGGCCAAAAAGGCCACCAGGATCCCCAACGCCCCGCCGATCACCAAACGGCGCATCGAGCCTTTGGCGACCCCCGAGAGCGCCGCCAGCACCGCGCCGACCAGGAGGTAGAGCAGGATCGTGGTCATGGGAGCCCCCTTCCGGGGTGCGGATCGTTAAAAGCGGCGTACTTTCGCGGAGCAGAGGGAGAGGCTTGTTTCGGCGTCAGCCGTGGGGTGGCCTGCGGCGGGTGGAAAAAGCTTCTAGCCACGGGCCACGAGCTACAAGCCACCAACCTTCCATAGCGTTTAGCCCCTAGCGTTGGGCGTTTGGCGTTCGGTGTCACGCTAACATCTCCTTCCGCTCGTAGATCTCGTCCACCAGCTCGTCGGTGAGTTCTGCCGGGGTGCCGTCGAAGACCAATCGCCCGCGCCGGAAGGCGATGATGCGGCGGGCGTACTGGCGGGCCAGCTCGAGGGTGTGGATGTTGATCACCACCGTCACCCCGTCGGTGTCGTTGAACCGCCGCAGGGTGCGCATCACCTCTTCGGAGAGCACCGGATCTAAGTTGGCGGCGGGTTCGTCGGCTAGCATCAGGGTGGGCTCTTGGGCCATGGCCCGGGCGATGGCCACCCGCTGCATCTGCCCGCCCGAAAGCGAGTCCACTCGGGCGGTTTCCTTGGCGCTCAAGTCTACCCGGGCGATCTGCTGGCGGGCGATCTGGTAGTCGTGGTCGGTGTAGAGGCCCAGCAAGCCCCGCCAGGTCGGGAGGTAGCCGAGCCGTCCGTGCAACACGTTATCCAGCACCGAGAGCCGGGTGACCAGGTTGAACTGCTGGAAGATGAACCCCACGGTGCGGCGGTACTTTTGCAGCCCGCGCTTGGGGAGCTTGGTGATGTCGGTGCCATCCACCATCACCTGACCCTGGCTGGGAATCAAGAGGCCGTTGAGGGTGCGCAAGAAGGTGCTCTTCCCCGCCCCCGAACGCCCAATGATCGCCACGAAGTCGCCTTTGGGGATGGAGATGCTCACGTCCGCCAGGGCCTGAAAGGGTCCCCGGGCGGTCTGAAAGGTCTGCGAGACGTTTTTGACCTCGATCATAGGAAACCCCGCCAACAGCCGATAGCTCATAGCCTATAGCTAAAACCCCTGAGTTCCCACTAGGCGGGGGGTGACGTGTCTCCAGAAGTCAGCCCCTGGGATTACCCAGGGGCGCTCCGCTATTCGCTATCGGCTATCAGCAACTTTTACTGACCGGCCACCTTGCGGGCCTCCCGCACCACGTCGTAGTCGGAGTCCTTGGCGGGGATCATGTAGTCGATGCGGTAGAGGTCCATGAGCAGTTTGCTGTTAGGGGTCTTGATGCGCTGGATGGCCGCGGCGATACCCCGGGACAGGTTGGGGTACTTGGCGAGGAACTGCTTGGAGACGCTGAAGGTGTCGCCGGGGATGGGCTTGGAGTAGAAGATGGCGGTGAGCTGGGCGGCCTCCTCGGGCTTCAAGAACTGGGTCCAGGCCCCCGACTTGTTCTTGTCGTCGTTGGCGAAGGTCGCGGCGGCGTCCACCGACTTGTTGAGCACCGCCAGCACCGCCGAGTCGTGCTTGCCGGCGAAGACCTGCTTGGAGAAGAGCTTGTCGGGGTCGAGCTTGGCGCTCACCAACGCGGCGCGGGGGAAGACGTAGCCGGCGGCGGAGTTCTTATCCACCCAGGCGATGGTCTTACCCTCGAGCTGCTGCACGTTCTTGATACCGGAGTCCTTACGCACGATGATAGCCGACCAGTAGTAGGGGCTGGTGCCGCGCACGCTCTTCAGCATCACCTCGGCGCCCACGTCTTGGTGAGCGATCACGTAACCATCGGGGGGGAAGAAGGCGAAGTCTAGGTTCCCGCCGCGCATGGCCTCGATCAGACCACGGTACTCGGTGGGGATGAAGATTTCGACCTCGACGGTGCCCTTGAACTCCTTCTCGATGTAGTCCGCGATGGCCTGGGCCGCCGGGCGGAGCTGGTCGGAGTTCTGGGTGGGGTTGAAGCCGATGCGCACCTTGACCGGGGTCTGGGCAAACGCTAGCGAAAGGCCGAGCACAGCCAACAACAGCAGTAGGTATCGTTTCATACCGCATGTCAGTCTACCTCAGGCACCGGCAATGCAACAGGGGGTATCGGGCGAAACGTTTCACGGGTGGGATGGACCAGAACCGATGCGGGGAATTGGCCCGCAAGCGGATTCGAGGGTCGGCCCGCCGGTCTCCCCCACCTGCCCGCCGAGGTAGTAGCCCATATGAACTTCTGGCTGGAATGGGTGCTCGAGGTGATCGAGGGCCACCCCCCAGGCCAGTTCCCCACGCGGCAGAGGGCTGGCCGGAGATCAACCCGGAGGAGTGGGAGGCTCTGCGCGACCCCTTCCTGAAGAACCTCGAGACCGCCGCTGCCTTCGATGAACCGGTGCTCTCCGGGCCTTTGCTCGAGCACGGGTGGCTCGGCTGGGAGAAGCGCACCGTAGGCTCCGCGCTGGCCGACATAGCAGTGCACCAGGCCCACCACCTGGGTCAGCTCGTCACCTTGCGCCAACTCCTGGGAGCCTGGCCGGAGGAGGGCGGGCTCACCTGGCGAGCCCGCCCGAGGTAGACTCAAGCTCGTGGGGCTAACCTTGGTGCTCAACTCGGGCAGCTCGAGCCTGAAGTTCTCCCTGCTGGACCCCGAGACCCGGCGGCTTTATTTGAGCGGCCTGGCCGAAAAGCTGCTGGTGCCGACCCCCCAGATCACCTTCCGCAGCCGAGATCACACGCGCACTGAAGCCCTGCCCGCCAAGGGTCACAAGCCAGCCATGCAGGCCATCCTGGCCGAACTCGAGGCCCAAGGTTTCAAGGAGCGGGTGGAGGCGGTGGGGCACCGGGTCGTCCACGGCGGGGAGCGCTTCAAAAGTTCCACCCGCATCACCCCCGAAGTCATCGCGGCCATCGAGGCCTGCGCCGCGCTGGCCCCGCTGCACAACCCGGCCAACCTGCTGGGGATCCGCCTGGCCCTGGCGCACTTCCCTCAGGTTCCCCAGGTGGCGGTGTTCGACACCGCCTTCCACCAGACCCTGCCCGAATACGCCTACCGCTACGCCCTGCCCGGCGAACTCTACACCCGCTACGGGGTGCGGCGCTACGGATTCCACGGCACCAGCCACCAGTACGTGACCCGCCGGGCCGCCGAGCTTTTGGGGAGGCCGCTCGAGACCCTTGGCCTGATCAGCGCCCACCTGGGCAACGGCTGTAGCATCACCGCGGTGCGGCAGGGGCAGAGCGTGGACACCAGCATGGGCCTGACCCCGCTGGAGGGCCTGGTGATGGGCACCCGCTCGGGTGACTTAGACCCCAACATCCCCCAGTACCTCTCCGACACCCTGGGCCTCACCCTCGAGCAGATCACCGAGTTGCTCAACAAAAAGAGCGGCCTGCTAGGGCTTTCGGGCCTCTCCAATGACATGCGCGAACTCGAGCAGGCTGCCGCCCAGGATCACGCCGGGGCCAAGCTGGCCCTCGAGGTCTTCTGCTACCGGCTGGCCAAGTACGTGGCGGCCATGAGCGTCCCGCTGGGCCGCATTGACGCCCTGATCTTCACCGGGGGAATCGGGGAGAACAGCGCCTGGGTGCGGCGGAAAACCCTAAAGTGGCTGGGGGGGCTGGGCTTCCAGGTGGACGAGGAGCGCAACCAGCAAGCCGTCCGGGGCCAGCCGGGGATCATCACCGCCGAGGGGAGCACCCTGGCGATGGTCGTGAACACCGACGAAGAACTGATGATCGCCTGGGAGACCCGAGCGGTGCTGTCGTGATCCTCAACCAAGGCTTCAGCTACCGCGAAAGGCTCGGTTCGAGCGCCGGGGGGCACACCGTCCTCTCCTACTTGGTAGCCCGCTACCCCCACTCCGACGCCCAGGTCTGGCGGCAGCGGCTGGTGAGGGGAGAGGTGTTGCTCGAGGGCGTAGTAGCCGATGGGAGCGAGCCGCTTCGGGTCGGGCAAACCCTTACCTGGAACCGCCCGCCCTGGCTTGAGCCCACCGTTCCCCTGAGTTACGACCAGATCTACCAGGACCAAGCGATCCTCGTGGTGAACAAACCCAGCGGCCTGCCCACCGTGCCTGCCGGGGGTTTTTTGCAAAACACCCTGCTCAGCCTGGTACGGCAGAAATTCCCCCCCGCAACACCCATACACCGTCTGGGCCGGGCCACTTCGGGACTGGTGCTGTTCGCGCTGAACCCGCAGGTGGCCTCGAGGCTCTGCACCCACTGGAGCCGGGTGGAAAAGGTCTACCGCGCCCTGGCTAGCGGGGTCGCGACTCGGGACGAATACGCCATCGCCACGCCCATCGGGCAGGCCGCACATCCCCGCTTGGGCCGGGTGTGGGCGGCGAGCCCGCAGGGAAAACCCTCCTTCAGCCGGGCCTGGGTGAAGGAGCGTCGCGCCGATTCAACGGTGTTCGCGGTGCAGATCCAGACCGGTCGCCCCCACCAGATCCGCATCCACCTGGCCTCGATCGGGCATCCGCTGGTGGGCGACCCGCTCTACGCGGCGGGCGGCCAACCACTCCCCAAGCAGCCGGGCTTGCCGGGGGAGGGGGGCTATCTGCTACACGCCGAACGGCTCGCTTTCGAGCACCCAGATTCGGGGGAGTGGATGGAACTCGAGGCTCCCTTGCCCCAGGCCTGGAAAGCCAGCGGGCCATAGTCGCGTGCGGTTTGGATTTAACCCGTCCGCGACACCCCAGGGCCCTTCTCCTAGCGTCCTGCGAAATGAAGATGCGGGCGGGCGAATCCACCCCACGGGATCCGAGACGTACTCTAGATAGCATGAAGACCCTCTTCGTCGCCCCGGTGAGCGCCAACGTCGGCCTGACCAGCGCTGCTTTGGGGTTGGTGCGGGCCTTGCAGCGGGCTGCATTCAAGGTGGGATTCTGCAAACCCATCGCCCAGGACCACGGCCCCACCGACCACAGCACCCACTTTGCCCGCGAGATCGGCCACCTCGAGGCCCCCGCCCCGATCCCGCTCGAGCGCACCGAAGCCCTCTTGAGCCAGCAGGAGACCGACACCCTGATGGAGGAGGTGGTGGGGCTCTACCAGCGGGCCGCGGCGGGCCAGGACGTGGTGGTGGTGGAGGGGATCGCCCTCACCTCGCGCAACCCCTACGCCAGCGCGCTCAACCCGCAGATGGCCCGTACCCTGGGGGCCGGGGTGGTGCTAGTGGCAAGCCTGGCCGATGGCGACACGGCGGAGTTGGCCGAAGGGCTCGAGATCGCCGCCCGCGACTTCGCCGAGCGGCTGGTGGGATTCGTGGTCAACTTCGTGCCCGAAGGGGTGGACTCGAGCCGTCTTCTGGCGCAGCTCCACGCCCCCGGCAGCCCGCTCGCCAAGGTGCCCGCGCTGGCCCTGGTTCCGCGCAACCCCGAGCTTTCCCTGCCCCGCACGCTGGACGTGGCCCGCCACCTGGGGGCCGAGATCTTGAACGAAGGGCAGATCAAAGAGCGCCGGGTGCGGGTCAACATGGTCACGGCCCGCTCGGTGCCGCACATCGTGGATTTATTCAAGCCGGGGACGCTGGTGGTGGCCCCCGGCGACCGCGAGGACGTGATCATGGCCACCAGCCTGGCCAGCCTCAACGGGGTGCCGCTGGCGGGGCTGCTCTTGACCTCCGGCTCGCAGCCGCAGGAGGCCATCTATCGTCTGTGTAAGCCCGCCCTCAGCGCCGAGTTGCCGCTGATGATAGTGGAGAGCAACAGCTTCGAGACCGTGCGCCGCCTAGAAGGGATGGACAAACAGGTCCCGCTCGACGACCTGGGGCGGATGGAGAAGGTGCTGGACTTCGTGGCGGACCGCCTCGACACCGCCCCCTTGCAAAGCCAGATCCATGCGCCCAGCGAGAGACGCCTCTCGCCCCCGGCCTTCCGCTACGAGCTGATCCAGCGGGCCAGGGCCGCCAACAAGCGCATCGTGCTCCCTGAAGGCGACGAGCCCCGCACCGTCAAGGCGGCGGCCATCTGCCACGAGAAGGGCATCGCTCACTGCATCCTGCTGGCTAAACCCGAGAGTGTGCGCTCGGTAGCCGAGGCCCAGGGGGTGATCCTGCCGGAAAGCATCCAGATCGTTGACCCCGACAGCATCCGCGAGCGGTACGTGGAGCCGATGGTCGAACTTCGTAAGCACAAAGGGCTCACCGCCCCCCAAGCCCTGCAACAGCTCGAGGACAACGTGGTGCTGGGGACGATGATGCTCGCCTTGGACGAGGTGGACGGGCTGGTCTCGGGGGCCATCCACACCACCGCCAACACCGTGCGCCCGGCTCTCCAGCTCATCAAGACCGCGCCGGGGGTCAAGCTGGTGAGCAGCGTGTTTTTCATGCTGATGCCCGAGCAAGTCTTGGTCTACGGCGACTGCGCCATCAACCCCGACCCGACGCCTGAGGAACTGGCCGACATCGCGCTCCAGAGCGCCGACAGCGCCGCCGCCTTCGGCATCGAGCCGCGCGTGGCGATGATCTCCTACAGCACAGGCTCCTCCGGCGAGGGGGCCGACGTGGAGAAGGTGGCCTTGGCCACCCAGATCGCCAAAGCCCGCCGCCCCGATCTGCTGATCGACGGTCCCCTCCAGTACGACGCCGCCAGCGTGAAGAGTGTGGGCCAGCAAAAAGCCCCCGGTTCCCCGGTGGCGGGGCGGGCCACGGTCTTCATCTTCCCCGACCTCAACACCGGCAACACCACCTACAAGGCCGTGCAGCGCAGCGCCGGGGTGGTGAGCGTGGGGCCGATGTTGCAAGGATTGAGAAAACCGGTCAACGACCTGAGCCGAGGAGCTTTGGTGGACGACATCGTCTACACCATCGCCCTCACCGCGATCCAGGCCACGCAAACCCCAAGGGTTCCCGCTCCCCTCGCTGGTGCAAGCCCCAACGAGGGCTAGGGTGGGGAACGGGCTCGAGGAGGCCAGTGCGCTAGGGTGGCAGGTGGGGAGTAAGATGCGCCCTCGAGCCACGATATAGTTGACCCAACATGCGCGCGCTGATCTTCGACCTCGACGGCACTATCTTCGACAGCGAGACGGCCATCTTCCGGGCCTGGCAGGCGGTGTACGCCGAGCAGGGGGCTACGCTCACCCTGGAGACCTGGCTCCCCCTGATCGGCACCAACGAGGTCGAGTTTGACCCGCTGGCCCACATCGAAAGCCTGGTGGGTCACCCGGTCAACCGCGACGCGGTGCTACACCGGGCCCGCGAACTCGAGCGCGAATACGTGGGAGCCACCGAGCCCCTACCCGGCGTGCGCCGATACCTCGAGACCGCCAAAGAGATGGGCCGCTTGCTGGCGGTGGCCTCGAGTTCGGGCCGGGAGTGGGTAGAGAGCCATTTGCGGCGGCTGGGCCTGCTGGAGTTTTTCCTGGTACTCCGCACCCGCGACGACGTGGAGCGCACTAAGCCCGACCCGGCCCTCTTTTTGCGGGCCGCCGAGGGCTTGGGGGTGGAGCCCGCTCAGGCCCTGGTGATCGAGGACTCCCTCAACGGGATCAAGGCCGCCAAGGCCGCCGGGATGCGGGTGGTGGCGGTTCCCAACCCCCTGACCCGGCACTCCGACCTATCCGGGGCCGACCTGGTGATCCCCAGCCTGGCCGAGGTGCCGCTGAAAGCCCTGCTGGAGCGGCTCGAGGCTTAGCCGCCCTACCGCCCGGGCTGGCCCTCCAGCTCGAGGTAGAAGTGGATGAGGTCAGTCTCCGGTGGGGCGTGTCCCAGTTGCCGCACCAGCGCAGCGATCTGCCCCCGATGGTAGGAGCCGTGGTTGACCAGGTGCATCAACCCCTGCCACTTGGGGACGCGGGTGTGGAGCCAGGGAACCTCGAGCTGGCTGTGGCCGAAGCGGGCTGCCAGTTCGGGGTCGTCGAGAAACGAGGCCAGAATCTCGTAGCGCACCAAGAGGGTCCGGTAGTCGTTCTCGAGGTTGGAGAACTCGGCGTAAAACTGGCTGTCGGGCGGATCGGTGATCCCCGGAGGCTCCCCGGCCAAGAGTTCGTACCAGCCCCAATCCGTGACGAACATGTGCTCCAGGATGCCCCGCACGCTGCGGAAGCTGGCCCCCAGGTCGCGCAGGTACTCCCGTGGGCTCAGGCGGCGCACGGTCTCGAGGGTCCTCCGGGTAGCCCACACCGTATAGCGCAGGTGGGTCGCTAGAAAGGTTTCGGGATCGGTCAAGGTATTTCTCCAGTGATCAACGCCAAGAATCTAAGTGCGCCCAGGGTAGAAGGGTGGGGTTCAGCGGAAGGGTGGGTGTCCGGCGCAGCGTAAACGACCCTCCGCCCACTATCTCTCTATCCGGGAGATACTTATGTCAAGCCCAACAAGCGCTAGCCCTTGAGGATCTGTCGCACCGCACCGGCATGGTAGGCGGCATGGGCGATGTTGTTGATGGCCGCGGAAAGACCCGGTTCCCGCCAGAAGGGCTCGTGCTCGAGGAAAGCGCGGAGGGCCTCATATTCCTGGCGGAAGCCCACTTTGATCTCCTCCCACTGGGCCTCGCTGGGCGAGACGATTTTCCAGCTACCGGCCCAATCCGCCGAGTACTCCTCGTCCCCACTCAGAACATGACGGGTGTAAGCCAGCGTGATCCGCACGTGGTCGAGATGGGCCGCCACACTCGAGCGGCCCGGCCCTAGCGACTTAGCGGCTTCCCGGGCACTGAGGTTTTTCACCGCAAACCACAGCCCGTTGTACCAGCCATATCGCTCACGGTCGGTCTCGTCGCCCTCCACGGCCATCTCGAGGGCCGTGAGCAAGGCTTTCGTCAGGCCTTCGTGCGCGAACTTCTGGTGCTCCTCTCGCATATGCCCCCTTTGCGTAGCGAACTACTTCGGTTCTGATCATACCAGAATCCCGAACCTGCCCGATATCCGCTTTTGGATGGACCCTTTCTCCCCGGTAGCTCACCCCACCACAAGGAAACCCGGTAACCTTAGAGCCATGAACGAGCGCGACATCCGGGTCTCGGTGGAGGTGGTATTCGTGCCCGAGCACTCCCAGCCGGGGCGCTTGGTGTTCGTCTACTTCATCACCCTGGAGAACCACGGCCCCGAGCGGGCGCAACTCTTGGAACGGCACTGGCTCATCGAGGAAGCGGGCGGGGCCACCACCGAGGTCATGGGCGAAGGGGTGGTGGGGCAACAGCCGATCCTCGAGCCCGGCGAGACCTTCCAGTACAACTCCTGGACCCACATCTCCCACCCGCCCGGCGTCATGCGCGGCTGGTACACCTTCCAGAACACCCTGGGGGAGCGCTTCAAGGTGGAGATCCCGCCGTTCGCCCTGACCCTTCCCGCCGGGGAACCCCGGATGCTCAACTGAGCCCCTTGCCTATGGCTGGCACGGTCGCTCAAGCCAACGCAGCGTACTGGCGATGAGCGATGAGCCGAAGAAGTCTAGGGGTGCGGCATGACTACCGCCTGGGGGGGATTTTTTGTGAAGACCCCTGTAATCCCCCCGCACCGCTAAGGCGATGCAATGGCGAAAGGGGGTTCTGGTGCGGCGAATATCCGGCCCGCTCTAGGTACCCCACGGAAGGCTTCTCAACTTAGGTTTGTTGTGGAAGGCGATTTTTTCTCTCCTGGATCGGCAAAGCGCCTTCCGTGGGGGCCCCAAGGATTAAGGAAAATCAGTGAGAGGGCACTTGGTCTTTAGCCTTCAGCTTTGACTAATCCTTCACCGTCGCCCGGCGCAACCGGTCCATGATGGCCCGCCCCAAGCCTTCTTCGGGGACGGGTTCGGCGTAGATGGCGGGCAGGCCCAGCCGGTCGAGCTGGTGCAGGGCCTCGAAGAGATGGGCCGCGGCCTCGCGGAGATCCCCCGTGGGGGAGAGCACCTTGACCAACTTGAAGCCCTTGGGCACGTCCCGGAAAGCCAGATACCCCGACTGCTTGCGGAGTTCCTTGGGCACCTCTTCGGGCCGGGCCACCTGGATGGGGGTGCGCGGGGCGTAGTGCTGGGGGAGCTGGCCGGGGACCAGCGGCCTGGCGCTCTCCCCTACCCGGAGTTCGACCCGCCCCAAGATGGACTCGAGTTCCTCCAGCGGGATCGCCCCGTGGCGCAGCACCACCGGCTTTTCGGCCAGCAGCAGGATGGTAGACTCCACCCCGTAGATGGTTGGCCCCCCGTCCAGGATCAGGTCCACCGCCTCCCCCAGCATCCGCTCGACGTGCTCGGCGCGGGTCGGGCTCAAGTAGCCGAAGGGGTTGGCGCTCGGCGCGGCGATGGGAAGGCCAGCCTGGCGGATCAGCTCGAGTGCGACCGGATGGGCTGGCATCCGCACCGCCACAGTGGGCAGCCCCGAGGTGACGATCCCCGGCAGGGCCTCGGTCTTAGGCAGCACCAGGGTGAGCGGCCCCGGCCAGAACTTTTCCATCAAGGGCTCAGCCTGGGCCGGCACTTCCCGCACCACCCGAAGGAGCATCTCCCGGTCCGCCACGTGGACGATCAGCGGGTCGAAGCTGGGCCGTCGCTTGGCCTCGAAGATGCGGGCCACGGCGGAGGCGTCCAAAGCGTTCGCCCCGAGACCGTAGACGGTCTCAGTGGGGAAGGCTACCAGGCCCCCCTCCCGGATGACCCGTGCGGCCTGCTCGATCTCCCTTAGCGTAGCCGGTACTACGGCCATAGCTTCCCGATTATGCCAGATGGTCATAGCCAGATGTCCCCATTGATCCATCCTCCGGCCAGACCCGCCGGTAACTCGGCCAAGGCGGGAATCGTGGGGTGCCGGGGGTGGGGCTCGGGTCCGACTAGCAACGTCCGGGCCCCCAGGGCAGCGGCCCGGTCGAGGTGGCGTGCGCTGTCGTCCACGAAAAGCGCTTCCTCCGGCTCGAGCCCGGTGTGCTGGAGCACTCGGGCGTGGTACTGCGGGCTCTCCTTGATCCGGTCCACCAGGTCCGGGCCGTAAAGCCCCACGAAGCACTCGCGCACTTCCATCCCGCTGAGGTACCCTTCCAGGTCGTAGGAAGCCTCGCCGGAAGCGGTGTGCAGGGTGTACCCCTGGGCTTTCAACTCGCGGATGGCCTCCACCGCGCCGGGGAAGGCCGAGCGCACCTTGGGGGTGACGTAGGCCGAAACCCGGCGGATCAGCTCGAGGCAAAAGTCTTCGTCGGGTTCAGGGAGACCCAGGTAGCGGCAGGAGCCCTGGGTCCACTCGAGCGCGTAGTAGCGCTCGTACCCGGCAAAGCTCAGGTCGGTGTGGCCGAAGCGGTGCTCCAAGGTCTCCGGTTGCCATAAGGCTTCGGCCACCGCCCGGTTGGCCTCCGCCCAGCCCTCCGGGGTTCCGCCCAGAATCGGCGGCAGGAACTCGCCCAGCAAGCGCTGCCACTGCGGGCCGCGCAGCCGATTGTCGTTCATCACCCCTCCGTCGTCGAGAAAGATCACCGGTCGCACAACCCTCCGATTATGCCAGAATCTAGAGCATGTGGACCATTACCCGCCTGGGGGCCGAGGAGACCCGTGCCGTCCTCCCCGAGTTGGCCGAGGTGTTGCGGGACTGTGTGGACGGCGGGGCTTCGGTGAGCTTTCTGCCCCCGCTCGCCTTGGCGGAAGCCCGGCGGTTCTGGGAGCGGATGCTCCCCGGTCTGGCCGAGGGCAACCGCATCCTGCTCGCGGCCCGGCAGGACGGGCAGGTGGTGGGGACGGTGATGCTCGAGCTTTCCCTCACCCCCAACGGCCTACACCGGGCCGAGGTGCAGAAGCTGCTCGTCCACCGCAAAGCCCGCCGCCAAGGAATAGCCGAAGCGCTGATGCGCGAGGTCGAAAAAGCCGCCCTCGAGGCTGGGCGCACCCTGCTGCACCTCGACACCTGCAAGGGGTACGCCGCCGAGACCCTTTACCGCAAACTCGGTTGGGTGGAGGTGGGGATCATCCCCAAGTTTGCCAAGGAGCCCCACGGCTTCTGCGACACGGTGATCTTCTACAAGCACCTTGCCTAGCCAGTGAAGGGTCGCTAGACCCCCGGCGGTGCCGGTACTCAATGCCAGAGGTTATCGTAGAGGCATGGGCAAATTCCTGGTGGGGTGGGGAATGGTCCTGGCTCTGTCGGTGGCCTGGGGCCAAGCCGATGAGAGCGATTTGTACGACTGCCTCCCGACCGATCTGAAGGTACAGACCCTGATCTTCAGCGGCCCCGACGGCACCCGGCTGCGCGGGGTGATGCTCGGGGAAGGTCAGAGCGGCGTGGTGTTCTCCAACGAGAGCGGCAACGAGGCCTGCCGCTGGATCGGATTCGCCCGGACGTTGGTGGGGGTGGGTTACCGGGTGTTCCTCTACACCTACGGCTCTACCCGGCGCGAGGAGGATACCACGGCTGCCGTGGCCGAGATGGGGCGGCGCGGGGTGAAGCGGATCATCCTGGTGGGGGCTTCGCAGGGGGCCAAAACCAGCATCATCGCCGCCAGCCGCAAGCTGCCGGGGGTGGTGGCCGCAGTGACCCTCTCGGCAGAGGAGTTCATGGCCAGCCAGGACATCAAACCTTTCGCGGCCCGGCTCGAGCTTCCGGTCCTCTTCGTGACCGCCGAGCGCGATGCCTTCGGGGCGAACCGGGCAGCCCTGCTCTTTTACCGCTTGGCCCCCTCCAAGGAAAAACAACTGCTGGTGATGCCGGGCTCGGCCCACGGGACCCAACTGCTGAAGGATGCCGGGCTGGTCCGGCGGGTGTTGGGTTTTATCAACGCCCACCGCTGAGGGGAGTGTCCCCTTCGGCGAACACCGGCCAGAAGTCGGCAATCTTCCCTTCGCGCACGACCACCAGATCGCCAAACCGGAGCATCACGCTCTCGCTCTCGTAGGGGCGCAGGAACACGTAGTCGTCCACTCGCAAATTGGTGCGCCTCGAGCCGTTCAGGATGGCCTGGTTGAAGCTCTTGCCGTACAGCGGGTTCTCCGCCAGCCCGCCCGGCGAGACCGGCTTGGCGGGCCAGCGTCCCCCGTAGATGAAGTGGGTGCGTTGCCAGTTGGGGATGAGCTTGGGGAGGAAACCCGCAAAGCGCTCGAGGCCCGGCAGCTTGGTCCCCTCCAACACCTTGAGCACCGGCGTGGCGATGAACGCGGCGGGCTCGAAGTCGCAGAGCACAGGCAAATCGAAGTCCAGCGGCTTGACCAGCACCGAGCCCAGCGAGACCTCGTTGAGCGGGCTGTTGTCCTGGTGCAGCCGGAAGGTCGGGCTCCCGGCCCCGTTGAAGGTGAGGCTGGGTTGGAACAGCTCGGGGAACTGGCCGCGCACGTAGCCGATGAACGCCCGGTAGGCGGCCTGGGATTTCGCCAGCGAGACCTCGGGCTTTTCCAGGAAGCTCGGCAACTTCCCCACGTGGGCGTCGTAGCCCATGAACCCGGCGAACTCGAGCCTTTGGGGGTTCTCCTGGATGAGCCTCAAGACCGGTTGCAGCGCGGCGGGTTCGGGAAAGCCGCCCCGGTGCAAGCCCACGTCAATCTCCAGGTTCACCCGCAGCTTGACCCCGAGATTGCGGGCCAGGCCGAGGTACTGCTCGAGCCGCTCCTGTGTGTCCACCAGCCACCGGAGCTGGCTCGAGGGTTCGAAGCTGGTTGGCCCCAGGTCTCGGTAGAAGGTCTCGAGCGCCTTTATTGGCATCGGCTTGCCCAACAGGATGTCAGCCTGGGGGAAAAGCCGCACGGTCTGACGCAGAAACGGCCCGTGAAAGACCATCTGCCGCTGGGTTCCGCTGGCTTTGAGAACGTACTCGAGCAGCTTCGGGCTGGGCAGCGACTTGTTGACGATGCGCAGCTTGAACCGGGCCGGGAGGGAGCGGCGCAGGCGCTCGAGGTTGTGATCCAAGCGGTCCAGATCGAGCACCATCACGGGCCGCCCCAAGCCCTCCTCGCGCAAAAGCCGGTTCAGAGCGGAAAAATAGGGGTCGTAAGGCTGACCTCGGTCGCTGAGCATCGCCATGTCAATTTTGTCATGCCGAGGCTACGCGCGGAGCGCTCGGGATCTCTCCTGCCCACCCACAACCCCGATTCATGCTAATAAAGCCGATCTATTTACCCCAGCGGCAAGCGGTATCCGCCCGCGTGAGCGGCCCCGAAACACAACTATTACTACGCGATGAGCGACTTCGCCAGGGGTGACAATTTAATCGGCAATCTCCGCCGCCGACTATAAGCCGAAGACTTCCCGCAGGTATGAATTTAGGAACTTGCCGCCGGGGTCGAGTTCCCCTCGTACCCGCTGGAAGTCGTCCCAGTGAGGGTAAAGTTCGCGCAGTTGTGGGGCCTTGAGGCTGTGCATCTTGCCCCAGTGGGGCCGCCCGCCGTAGCGCCAGAAGATCGGCTCGAGGTGCCGGAAGAGAGGCCAGGGGTCTTGCTTGAAATACTGGTGGACGGCGATCGAAGCCCTGCGCCCCCCCTGAAACGGCGAAAGCCAGATGTCATCCCCCGCCACGTAGCGGAACTCCACCGGGATAAAAACCTGAACCCCGCTCCTGCGGATTGCCGCGCAGACCTCGGCCAGACACTCCGGCCCCCGCTCGGCGGGAACGTGATACTCCATCTCGTTGAAGCGCACCGCTCGAGGCGTGGCGAAGATCTTGTAGGACTCGCCCACCCGCTGGCTCGAGCCCACGAAGAAACCCACCAGTTTCTGGATGGGCGCGTTGAGGGCAGGAACCGCCCGCGAGACCTGGCAGGCCCACTCGAGGACGGTGTTCTCCACGAACTCGTTGACCTCGGTCTGGCCCGCGGGCTCATCGGTCGGGTTGATGCCTTTGACGATGACCTGCCCGCTAAAGGGAAAGACGTGGCAGTCCAGGTGACGATTCTCCTGTGCCAGCTTGGGCAGTTCGGGCAGCAGTTTGCCGAGGCCCACTACCCGCACCTCTTCTTTGAGCCGGTAACGGGGCATGTTCTGCAACGTCACCTGGCTGATGACCCCCAGCGCCCCCAGCGAGACCCTGGCCGCGTTGAAGACCTCGGGGTTTTGCGTGGGCGAACACTCGAGCCCGCTCCCATCCGCCAGCACCAGCCGCAGCCCCGCCACCCCCGCCGAAAGCGAACCCAACCCCAGCCCCGAGCCGTGCGTCCCGGTGCTCACCGCCCCGGCGATGCTCTGCCGGTCAATGTCGCCCATGTTGGGCAGGGCCTGGCCGATGGCCTCGAGGATCGGGCCGAGTTGGTACAGCCGGGTCCCACCCCAGACCGTCGCGGTGAGCTTTCCCGCATCGTGATTAAGCAACCCGGAAAGCTTGTCCAGCGAGACCAGAAGCCCATCGGTGGGCACCAGGGGCGTGAAGGAATGCCCGGCCCCTACCACCCGTACCTGCCTGGCTTGGCGTACCAGCCCCGAAAGCTCCTCTTCGCTGGCGGGCTGGGCAAAGGCTTGCGAGCGGCCCCGGACGTAGCCCGACCAGTTCCGCCATTCCGCTCCCACAGGGTGAATTTCTGTGGACACCGGGATGCGACGACTGCTCTGCATGAGCCAGCTTTTGAGCCCTTCAAGCATCGGTTAGCCTCTTTGGCGCGGAGCGCTAAGGTGATTCTCGAGGCTCTCATCTCTGGGGTCAAGACTGCACGAGCAGACGCAAGGGGCAGAAGGCCATAACCTCCTGCCCCAAGAAAACTAGAAGCTGGGTTATACGACTTCCGCTGGCAGCGGTCGAGCATCCCTGCTCAACCAAGCCGTTTTCCCCTGCGCAGGCCGCTTATGAGCGGCCTGCCAGAAGAGAGCGCCTGGCCTTCTCGGATACTCCTCGAATCTTGGTCTAAATCAAACCACTTCGGCGCGCTTGCGTTGAGCGGGGTCGAGCACCCGCTTCCTGAGCCGCAGGCTCTTGGGCGTGACCTCGAGCAGCTCGTCCGGCGCGAGGAATTCCAGGGCCTCCTCGAGGGTGAACTTGCGCGGCGGGATGAGCCGAATGTTCTCGTCCGAACCGGCAGCACGGATGTTGGTGAGCTTCTTGTTGATGTTGACGTTGACGTTGAGGTCGTTGTCGCGGCTGTTCTCGCCCACGATCATGCCCACATAGACCTCGGTGCCGGGCTCGATGAAGAAGCTGATGCGCTCCTGGAGCCGGTAGAGGCTGTAGGCATAGGCCACGCCCGCCTCCATCGCCACCGCCGAACCGGTAGTGCGGGTCTCGAGGCCGCCCACGTGCGGCCCGTAGCCGTGGAAGTTATGGCTCATGATGCCCTCGCCGCCGGTCATGGAGAGGAAGTTGGTGCGGAAGCCGAAGAGCGCCCGGGCCGGGATGGTGAAATCGGCACGGACCCGCCCGTCGCCCTGATCCATGTGCACCATCTGGGCCTTGCGGGCGCCCAGGCTCTCCATCACCGGGCCGAACTTGGACTCGGGCACGTCCACCACCAGGTACTCGTAAGGTTCCTGCACCTGCCCCTCGATCTCTTTGACGAGCACGCTGGGCTGGCCCACGCTGAACTCGAAGCCCTCGCGGCGCATGGTCTCGAGGAGCACCGAGAGATGCAGCTCGCCGCGCCCGTGCAGCTCGAAGGTATCCGGCGTGACCTCGATGACCCGCAGGGCCACGTTGGTCTCGAGTTCTTTCATCAGCCGCTCGCGGATCTGGCGACTGGTGACGTATTTGCCCTCCCGGCCCGCGAAGGGCGAGGTGTTGGGGGTCAGGGTGATGCTCACCGTGGGCTCGTCCACCGCCAGGCGGGGCAGGGCTTCGGGAGCTTCCTTGGCGGTGAGGGTGTCGCCGATCTCCACGCCTTCCATCCCGGCGATCGCCACGATGTCGCCGGGGGTCACTTCCTCGACCTCGAGGCGCTCCAAACCCTTGTGGGTGAAGGCCGCCACCACCTTGGCCTCGCGGTTCTCGTGCTCGCCCAGGATCACCACGGTCTGGCCCTTGCGGATCGTCCCGCGGTGAACCTTGCCCAGCGCGATCTTGCCCAAGTAGGCGGAGTAGTCGAGGTTAGCTACCCGAAGCTGGAACGCGCCCTGCTCGATGTGGGGGGCGGGGATGTGCTTCAAGATCGTTTCGAAAAGGTCGCCGAGGTCGGGTTTGGGTTCGCTGCCCAACCAGGCCGTGCCCTCGCGCCCCACCGCGTAGAGGTAGGGAAAATCCAGTTGCTCGTCGGAGGCCCCCAACTCGGCCATGAGGTCGAAGGTCTCGTTCAGCACTTCGTCCGGGCGGGCGTCGCGCTTATCTACCTTGTTGATCACCACGATGGGTTTGAGATGGGCCTCGATGGCCTTTTTGAGCACAAAGCGGGTTTGTGGCATGGGGCCTTCGGCGGCGTCTACGAGGAGAAGAACGCCGTCCACCATGGAGAGCGCCCGTTCGACCTCGCCGCCGAAGTCGGCGTGACCGGGGGTGTCCACGATGTTGATCTTGACCCCGCCCCACTCCACCGCGGTGTTCTTGGCCAGGATGGTGATGCCGCGCTCGCGCTCTAAGTCGTTGGAGTCCATGATCCGCTCGCCGCCCTCGTCGTGGCGGGATAGCGCGTGGGCCTGTTTGAGCATGGCGTCCACCAGCGTGGTTTTACCGTGGTCTACGTGCGCAATAATTGCGATATTTCTGAGTTCCATCTTTTCTCCGGGGGGTTTGGGTTGCCTTCCCCCTTGGTGGCGTTTTTTCGCCGAGCGCAGCGAGGGGTGGATGGCAACACTGCAACTTTCATAGTGTAGCCGATCTGTAAGGGTTTTGTATACGTCCTGTCACAGTGGTGCATAATCCGGCCATGTCAGCCCGTCCTACCCGCCCGGCTCAGCAAGGAGGAGTGGCTCGAGCTGGAGAAGCAGACCGGGCTCCGCTACGAATACCTGGATGGCTTCATGTACCCGATGGCGGGGGAAAGCCGGGAGCTCAACGACATCATCGGCAACATCAACAGATGCCCTGAGGGCGAAGCCCAAAGCCAAAGGCTGCCGCTATGCCTTTCACAACGTCCGAACCTGGGTCAAAACGCTCAACCGCTACTATTACCCGGACGTGGTCGTGAGCTGCGCCGAGGAGTCCAACACTTACGAAATTCACCAAGCTTGTTTCATCC